>PWGU01000142.1 GCA_003554605.1 Halorubrum sp. | reverse complement strand
TATGACTTGCCCCGACTGCGGAGCCGACGTCGTCGCCTTCGCCGTTTCTGAGGACCTGCGCGAACACGCCCCTGCACCGATCGCCGCGATCTGTACGCGCTGTCTCGGGGTATATTCGGCAGCGGAGGCGGGTATCGATCCGGAGGCCGTCTCCCCCGGGAGCGACCCCGACCTCACGGCAGTTGATCCCGCGTTTCCGACCGGCGATTCGGGGGTCGCGTTGGCGCTCATGTGCGGGCTTCTCGAATCGTACGCGTTGAACCGGGCGGGGATCGAATCGCTCCTCGAACACGCCGAGCGACACGGCGCGGACGTGTTCGCCTTTTTAGAACGCCTTGACGCCGAGGAGGCGGCCTTCGACCTGGATCGACGCCGACAGGTGCTGCTGGAGAGTTTATAAATAGCGGCTCGGCGACGCGGGACGGTTTATCAGTGGTATCGCCGACGGCCGCGTTCAGGTCAACTCGAACACGCCGCCCCCTCGACTCACTTCGCGAAGTAGCTCGTGAGGTAGCCGGAGAGGAACGCGGAGACGCCGGCCGCGAGGAGGACATCGCTGAGGGTGTACGATTCCGCGTCATCGTCGGCAAGCAGGGCGATGACGGCGACGCTGATGACGAGCGAGATGATCCCGTTGATGAGGTCGGTTTTTACTCCCATACGCATCGATGGCACGGGAGCAGCAAAACGGTTCGCCGTCGACACGGATTCGTCGCGATCAGTCGTCGCCCGCGTCGGCTTCCTCGACCGCCGGGTCGGCCTCCTCACGTTCGAGCACGGTGACGCGTACCTTCATGATCCGGGTGTTGTCCACGCGCTCGATACCGATCTTGACCTCATCGAACTCGATCTCCTCGCCCTCCTCGACGAGGCGACCGGCGCGGTTGAAGACGAACCCCGCGAGCGTCTCGAACTCCTCACCTTCCGGAAGGTCGATCTCGAGGGCTTCGTTCACCTCGTCGATGTTGACCTCCCCTTGAACGAGCGCGACGTTCTCCTCTAAGAACTCGATCGGCTCGGGCTCGTCGCCCTCCAGGATGTCGCCGACGATCTCCTCGACCATGTCCTCCAGCGTGATGAGCCCCTCCGTCGTGCCGAACTCGTCGATGACGATGACCATCTGCAGGCGGTTGTCCTGCATCTCGGTCAACAACTCGTCGACGTTCTTCGACTCCGGGACGTGCAGGGTGGGCTTGACGACGCGTTCAAGCGAGGGGTCGCCCTCGGAGTAGCGAAGCTCACGGACGAGATCGCGCACCGTGACGATGCCGATGATGTTGTCGAGGTTGCGGTCGAAGACGGGGACGCGCTCACGGTCGGCCTGAATGCACGTCTCGATCGCCTCGTCGACGGTCGCGTCCTTGGGGACCGCCGTGATGTCGAGCCGCGGGGTCATCACCTCCTTGGCGATCGTATTGTTGAACCGGAAGATGCGCGCGAGCATCTCGCGCTCCTCTTCGTCGATGACGCCCTCGCGTTCGCCCGTCTCGATGATGTTCTGGATCTCCTCGCGGGTGACGTAGGTCGACTCGATGGCGGCGCGGCCGCCGGTAACCTTGTTCACGAGCCGGGTGAGGTGATCGAAGACGACGACGAGGGGGTATAACACCGTCTCCGAGAGTTTGAGCGGCCGCGCGATGCGCAACGACCACGACTCGGTGTGCTCGACGGCGTAGGACTTCGGGGCCGTCTCCGCGAACAACAGGACGACCGCCGTGATCCCGAAGGTCGTGAGGACGATGGTCAAGAGCGCGCTCTCGACGTAGATGCCGATGAGCGCGGTCGCGATCGCGGTCATCGCGATATTCACGAGATTGTTACCGACGAGGATCGTCACCAACAGGCGATGCGGGTTCTCCTTGAGCGCCCGGATGGTCTTCGCGCTTTTGACTCCCTCATCGACGAGGCTATCCACGCGGTGTTTCGGGAGCGAGAACATCGCGATCTCCGAGGAGGAGAAGAACGCGGACATCCCGATGAGCACCATGATAGCGAGGATACCGAGCAGCGTGACGGTCGGGCCCTCCAAGACCGGTAGCTGTGGAATACCGGCCGCCAACGTGATCAGCGATGAACCCATACCATCCGTGATTCGGTCGGGTGCCCGTTAAAGGGTTACCCTCGGCGCGCGGCGACGTGGAGGTCGTCGCACCCCCCGGAACGAGGTCTTCTTAGGTCGGTACCGTTAGGACGTTGGCGGCCCTCGTTCCCGACATGAGCCAGCCAGCGATCACGCTGTACCGGCTGCAGGCGTGCCCCTACTGTGAACGGGTCGTCAGGGTACTCGACCGCCTCGGACTGTCGTATCGCTCCCGATACGTCGAGCCGATGCACTCCGAGCGCAACGTCGTCAAGCGGATCTCCGGAAAGCGAAGCGTACCGGCGATCGTCGACGAGGGGACGGGCGTCACGATGTCCGAAAGCGGGAACATCGTCGACTACTTGGAGCGAACCTACGGCGGGACGGCGAACGCCGGGACCGCCGAGGGCGACGTGGGGGGTGACGCGTAGATGCCGGAGTTCGACGTCGTTACCCTACCGGAGACGGATCATCCCGAAAGCGGCGAGGTCGCCCCCGATTTTACGTGCCCGCTCGTGAACGACGAGTACTGGGAGGATCGGTCGCTCGCCGACGTCGTGGACGGGCCGGCGCTGCTCGTCTTTCACCCGATGGACGGCGCGTTCCAGGCGACGTACCTGTACAACGAGGTCGACGACCGGGGATGGGTGACCGACCTCGACGTCCTCGGCCTCTCCATCTCCACGCCGTATGAACACAAACGGCTCCTCGGGGAGCGGGCGGCAGGTGTGCGGATCTTCTCGGACCCGAGCGCGGCGGTGGCCCGCGAGTACGGCGTCGATCACGACATCGACGGCATGACTGGGATCACGGAGTGTCGGCCCGCCGCGTTCCTGCTGGACGGCGATCGAACGGTGCGATATGCCTGGGTCGCCGAGGAGCATCCGGAGTTCCCGGACTTCGATGAACTGGACGAGGCGATCGCCGAACTGACCGGGTGAACGCGGGCGGGTCGGTTCGGCGGACCTGACGTCCCCACGCATATAAGTCGCCCGCGAACCAACACGTTTCCATGAAACTCGGAAAGCTCGCAGGGACGGCCCTCCTCGGAGTCGGTGCGATCGCGGCCGTGAACGGTGGACTCAGATATCAGGGGGAGTTGGAGCCGGCGTTGGCCGGCGAGGACCGGACGTTCCGCTGGCGCGGGATCGACGTCAACTACGTCGAGGCCGGCGACCCTAACGACCCCGACCTCGTCCTCCTCCACGGGATCAACGCGGCCGGCTCCAGCGGCGAATGGCGTGCGGTGTTCAGCGACCTCGCGTCGGACCACCACGTGATCGCCCCCGACTTCCCCGGCTACGGGCGCTCGGATCGACCGCCGCTGCGATACTCCGCCGCGTTGTATGAGGACTTCGTCGCCGATTTCCTCGAGGCGTTCGAGACGCCGGCGGTCGTCGCCTCCTCGCTCTCGGCCGCCTACGCGGCGGCGGCAGCCGAGGAGGTCAAGATCGCCGGCTTCGTCGGCGTCTGTCCGACCGCGGTCGCCGGTCCCTCACCGCCGAAAGGGTGGCTCCGTGAGCTGGTGCGTGCGCCCCTCATCGGCGAGGCGGTCTTTAACCTCATCACCGCGAAGCCGTCGATCCGATATTTCAACGCCGACCACGGCTACTACGACGTCGCGAACGTGACCGACGAATGGGTCGATTACGAGTGGCGAACGACCCACGTCGAGAACGCTCGGTTCGCGCCAGCCTCGTTCATCTCGGGGTACCTCAACAGCGACCTCGACCTCGCGGCGGCGCTCGCCGACCTCGACGTGCCGCCGACGATCGTCTGGGGACGCGAGGCCGAGGTGAGCCCGCTTGCGGACGGTCGAGCGTTGGCGGAGGCGGCCGACGCCCGGCTCGTCGTCTTCGATCGGGCCCAGTTGCTGCCACACGTCGAGTTTCCGGAGCGGTTCACGGAGACGGTCCGGGAGAGCCTCATCGCCGGCGCGACGGCCTGAGCGTTTCGGTCACGGCACCCGTTTGATGTACACCGTCTTCCGGCAGGCGGCGTGAACGACCCCGTCCTCGTCGACGAGCGAAACGAGGTACTCGCGGTCCATGGACTCGCCCGGCGAGAGTCGCTCGCGTATCGCTTTCAACTCGTCCGCATCGATCTCGAACTCGGCATAGAGGGTTCCCCGACCGGGCTGTATGAACTCGATCGTCGCCGATTTGTCCCAGACGGTGAAGCGGTCGTCGAGGTTTCGCTGAAGCAGCGTCATGTAGACCGGATCGATCGCCCCGTAGAGGCTGCCGCCGAAGATGGCCCCGACGAGGTTTCTGGTGCGCCAGTTGTACGGGACGCGGGTGCGGACGTACCGCCAGTCACGGCCGATGTGATCGATCCTCGCGCCGGTGCCCCGATACGCCGGAAAGAGGTTGTACGCGAGCCGCCAGAGGCGGGTTCGTCGGCTCTCGGGGGGCGGGTTCTCACGAAGCGGGCGTGGGTCGGGGTCACGGTCGACCCCGGTCGGCGAGTCGGTCACGGTCGATAGCCGATCCCTATCGACAAACCGGTACTGGAACCGGCGACAACGCGCGGTCGGTTGTTGTCAGTGGGGATGTCAAAACAGCGGCCTCCCCGCCGCGTCGCGTGTTCTTAAGTGGCCGCCGTCCCTGAACCGGTCATGCATACCGAAACCGTCGGCGACCCGGCGGATCCGGATCTTCTTTGTGTGCTCGGCTGGGGAAACCGACTGCATCACGACAACGTTCGCTGGCTGCTGGAGACGCTCGCGATCGATTCGTTCGTTCACGCCGTCGAGATCCCCGACATCGTGACCTCCTTCGAGCGGGAGTATCTGAAGCCGGTTCGGGAGCTGGCGGAGACGCTCGGGGCGTATCGATTCGTCGGCCACTCGACCGGCGGGCTGATCGGCGCGTACCTCCGTGACCCCGCACCGGAACCGACGACACGGACGTACCTCAGTCCGTGGTGGGGGTTCGCCCCGGAGATGGCCGGCTTGCCCCTCTCGGTCGTCCAACGGCTTCCGATCGCCCGTCCGCTCGTTCCGACCGATGGGACGCTCACGGAGCGACGAGCCGCGATCGGCGAGTTGGCCACGGACCGGCAGCTTCGCGAGGGACCGGATGCGGCCGCGCCGACGTTTCTCAGGGAGGCCGGTCGGGCCCACGCGGGGCTTGCGGCCATCGAGCCGGATCCGAGCGCCGTCGCCTTCTGCACGCTGACCGATCCGATCGTCGACCAACGGCGGGTGGGCGACCGGATCGCCGCCGACCGAACGGTCCTGTACGACGGTGGCCACGAACTCTTCTCCTCGCGCTCGCGGGCGGCACATCGGGAGACGCTTCGGGCCGTCGTCCGTGACGGCCCCGACGCGCGCTGATCGAACGGGGACGGTTCCCACGCACCGCAACCCGTATGACCGCGCGAGCGCTACCTCGCGGCGATGGAGTGTGACACGTGCGGCGCCGAGGCGATCCACCACGCCGCCTACTCGGGGGCACACCTCTGTGGCGAACATCTCTGCCGATCGGTCGAGCGGCGTGTGAAACGTCGCGTCCGCGAGGACGGCCTGCTCGACCCGGAGGCGACCCCCGAGGAGCCGGACCGCTGGGTCATCGGGCTCTCGGGCGGGAAAGACAGCGTCGCGCTGACCCGCATCCTCGATGACGTCTTCGGACAGGACCCCCGCGTCGAGATGCTCGCGCTCACGATCCACGAGGGGATCGACGGCTACCGCGACGCCAGCCTCGACGCCTGCGTCGACCTCGCCACGGAGCTTTCGATGCGCCACGAGGTCGTCACCTACGAGGACGAGTTCGGCGTCCGAATGGACGACGTCGCCCGCGAGGATCCGGAGAACATGGCCCCGTGTGCCTACTGTGGCGTCTTCCGACGCGACGTGCTCGAACGCTACGCGGAGGAGTTCGACGCGGACAAACTGCTCACGGGTCACAACCTCGATGACGAGGCCCAAACAGCGCTTATGAACGTGCTCGAAGGCGACGTACGACAGGTGGCGAAACACTTCGACGCCTCGCTCGGCCCGTTCGATGAGCGGGCGGGCGTGGGAAGCGATGCGTTCGTGCCGCGGGCGAAGCCGCTGCGCGACGTCCCCGAAAAGGAGATCGCCCTCTACTGTCACGTCCGCGACCTGCCGGTGCACATGGCCGAGTGCCCGCACGCCGCCGAGGCGTATCGCGGCGAGATACAGTCGCTCATCCACGACCTAGAGGAGAACCATCCCGGCACGCGCCACTCGATCATGGCCGGCTACGAGGAACTTTCCGGGCTCGCCGCCGAACGCTACCGGGACGGTGGGGACGGCCCGGAGTTACGCGAGTGTGAGCGCTGTGGCTCGAAGACGAGCCGGGACGTCTGCCGAAAATGTCGGCTGCTCGCGGCGATCGAGGCGGCCTGAGCGGACGGCGCTGTGCGTACGGCAGGTTGCGGGTATAAAAATGACGAGTCCGAGGGTCAGTCGTTTCGCCCGGTTAGCGGATGACGTCGAGCCCGTTGTTCCGTTCCCGTTCGACGGAGTCGGTGCCGCCATCGGATTCCCACGCGGCGCGCTGATCGCTCGTGTTGCGCGATGACTGCGTGTCGGTCGCACGGCCACGCGAGTCGCCGAGGTCGTCGGTGCCGTTGAGGCTCGCGCGGGATTTGTCGGCCTGTTTCTGCGTCGACGGGCCGAGGACCTGTGCGCTCTGGACGCCGGTCATGATCGCCATGACGCGGACCTTGCCTTTGTACTCCTCCTGGATGCGTGCGCCCCAGATGACGTTGGCGCTCGCCTCCAGCCGTTCGGTGATGTTGTCGGCGATGCCCTCGGCCTCTTTGAGCGTGAGGTCGGGGCCGCCCGTAATGTGGACGAGCCCGCCGGAGGCACCGCGATAATCGACGTCCAAAAGCGGGTGGTTCATCGCGTCGTTGACCACCTCCTGGGTCTTGTTTTTGTCCTGGGTCTCGCCGACCAGCATGACGGCGACGCCGCCCTGGTTCATGATGGTGGACATGTCCGCGTAGTCCAGGTTGATGAGCGACGGCTGAGTGATCGTCTCGGAGATCCCCTTCACCGTCTCCGCGATGATCTGATCCATCACGGAGAAGGCCTTCCCGATCGGAAGGTTGGGGACGTAATCGAGCAGCCGGTTGTTGTCGAGGACGATGATCGAGTCGGCCTCGTTGCGGAGGCTTTCGAGCCCCTCCTCGGCTTTCACCGTCCGCGCACGCTCGACGTTGAACGGCGTCGAGACCATCCCGACGACGATCGCGCCCTGATCTTTAGCGATCTTCGCGACGACGGGCGCAGCGCCCGTGCCGGTCCCGCCACCCATGCCGGCGGTGACGAAGACGAGGTCGGCCTCGCCGAGGACGTCCTTGATCGTCCCCTGTGCCATCTCGGTGGCACGCTCGCCCATCTTCGGGTCGCCGCCCGCACCGAGCCCCTGGGTGAGCGACTTGCCGACGAGGATCTTCGTGTCGGCTTCGATCATCTTCAGGTGCTGTTTGTCGGTGTTGATCGCGACGGTGTCCGCGCCGTCGACGCCGATGTTGTACAGTCGGTTGATCGTGTTGTTGCCGGCACCACCACAGCCGACGATGACGATCCGGGGGTCCCCGAACTCGTCGTCGTCCATGCTGGCGTCCATCTCGCGCTTTTCGGCCTCCGCGTTCTCCAAGGCGTCTTGAACGATATCCTGCATCGAACTACACCTTGGCCCAGGTTCGGGTGCGGCCGCGCTCCTCGCGCTCGCCGTCCTGTTCGTTCAACATGTCACGAACGGCCGACCGGATCGCCTCGCTCCGGTTCGGGAACTCGCCCGTTTCCACCATCTGTTCGACCTCGTCTATCTGCTGTTTCGGGATCCGTAGTGTCACACGCTCCATTGTTATTCCCCCGGTAAGACGGCACGTCACACGCCGAGTGCGTCTTACAGCGTGAAACCGCCCGACAGCGAGGACATCCCCGCCAACGGACGGATGCTGTAAGACGACCGTCTTACGCAGTTGTACTCACCGAGGGAATCATTATAAATCTAACGGAGGTCGTAAGACAAATCGGAGAACGGGCGCATACGTCGGTTCAAACGTCCGTTTTCGTGACTTACCGATCCCCTAAAACGTCCGCAGCGGGGGTTCGGCGTCCACATCCGGGACAGTACGCCCAGTCAGTTCGGACCTCATCCCCGCACTCACAGAAGGCCCGATGGGACTGTTTGTTTCCGCAATTCGGGCAGTAAACGTGGTCCTCGGGCACGTTTTCGCCACATCCGCCGCAGGCGTTTTCGGGCGTTTGCACGGCGTCTCCCGCGACCGTCTTACGCGTAGACGCCGCCGGCTCCTCGTCCGACTCCCGTGTGACGGACGTGTCGCTCTCGTCGGCGCTCGCACCGTCGAGAGTGACGTTTACAGTGATTTCACCGGGGTGTGATGGAGTATACGCGGGCGGGGAGGGACCGTAAACGCCGGCGGCGGTCCGCTCCGCGAGCGCGTCGTCGAGCCGCTCGGTCAGGAGCTCGTCGATGCGTTCGGCGATGAGGTCGTCGACGCTCCCCCCTGTCGCGTCCGTCCCGTCGGACGCCTGGTCGCTCTCCGCATCCACCTCGTCCAGGTACGCGCGCAACGCGTTGCGCATGACCTCGCTCTTCGAGGCGTCACACGCTTCCAGACGCTCGACGAGGTCGTCGTCCGCCCGGAAGGTGATCTTGCTCATAACGTGTGTCGATATCGATGCACAGTATAAGTACTTTCCTCCGTGTCCGACGCCCGACGGACGGGTGTCACCCACGGAGCGGGCGGAGCGCGGATGACATTTCAGCAACCATACAAACGTCTGACGCAAGTTTATACATCACGCGTTGGCATACGTGTAACATGAGTAACCGTGTCGAGGACCTCGAACGGCAGGTCGCCGAACTGCAGGCGGCGGTCAACGGGCTCACCGAGGAGCTCGTGGAGATGAAAGCGCGCGTCCGACAGATCGAGTCGGCCCGGGAGGCGGACGCCGAGCAGCGGGCGGCCGAGCGGCGAGCGACGGAGGCCGAAGCCGCCGAGTCGGCGTCGCCGAAGCCGACGGAACGGACGACACACTCCGACGATCACACCGACGTGGTGAAGCGCACCTCAACGGGAGCGGCCACCGACTCGGATGCCGACGAACCGGACAAGGATCAGTCGGACGACATCGTCGTTCCGGAGAGCGAGGCGACGACGCCGGATGCCGAAGCCGCTAAACGGGAGGAGCAAGGAGAGGAGACAGAAAGCGGCGAGTCGGGCGACAGCGACATCATCGTCGCGTAAGCTCGGGACGCCACCCCGCGAGCACAATGCACATCACGGAAGTCGTTCTGGACGGATTCAAGAGCTTCGGGCGGACGACGAGGATCCCCTTTTATGAGGATTTCACCGTCATCACCGGACCGAACGGCTCCGGGAAGTCGAACATCATCGACGGCGTGTTGTTCGCGCTCGGGCTCGCACGCACCCGCGGGATTCGTGCCGAGAAGCTCACCGACCTCATTTATAATCCGGGACACGACGGTGATGAGGACGTCTCCGGGCCGAACGAGGCCGCCGTCACCGTCGTCCTCTCGAACGAGGACGGCACCCTCGACCGTGGTCAGGTGGTCGCCGCCGCCGGTTCGGAGAACGTCGGCGACGTCTCGGAGATCACGATCAAACGCCGGGTGAAACGCACCGAGGAGAACTACTACTCCTACTACTACCTGAACGGCCGCTCGGTGAACCTCTCTGACATTCAGGACCTCCTCGCGGCCGCGGGTGTGACGCCCGAAGGCTACAACGTCGTCATGCAGGGGGACGTCACCGAGATCATCAACATGACCCCCTACAGGCGACGGGAGATCATCGACGAGATCGCGGGCGTCGCGGAGTTCGACGCCAAAAAGGAGGCCGCCTTCGAGGAGCTGGAGACGGTACAGGATCGGATCGACGAGGCGGACCTGCGGATCGAAGAGCGCGCGGAGCGGCTGGACCGGCTCTCGGAGGAGCGGGAGCGGGCGCTCGAGTATCGATCACATCGCGAGGAGATCGAGCGCCAACGTGGCTATCTGAAGGCCTCCGAGTTGGAGGAGAAACGCGAGACGCACACGCAGGTGGAAGCGGAGATAGACGAGCGGGAGGAGGCGCTCGAATCGCTCCGTGCGGAGCTCGACGAGCGGCAGGGGAGACTCACCCGGCTGGAGGAAGACCTCGCCGATCTCACCCACGAGATCGAAACGAAGGGCGAGGACGAACAGATCGCCATCCGGGCGGAGATCGAGGAGATCAAAGGCGAGATCGACCGCCTCGAGGGACGGATCGAGGACGCGGAGCGGCGGGCGACGGAGGCGGAGACGGAGCGACGAAACGCCTTCGTCCAGATCGACCGTAAGAACGAGCGGCTCGACGAGCTCGATTCGGAGATCAAGGAGGTGAAGATCGAGAAGGCGTCGCTGAAGTCGGCGATCGCGACGAAGCGGGGCGAGTTGGCCGAGGTCGAAGCCGAGATCGAGGGGGCCGACACCGAGTTTGACGAGCTGAAAGCCGAACTGTCGGAGAAAAAGGAGCGGCTCGAATCGTTAAAACAGGAGCGCAACGAGGCCCAACGCGAGAAGGACCGGCTGCTCGATGAGGCCCGCCGTCGCTCGAACGAGGAGAGCGAGGCCCGCGAGCGGCTGAACGCCGCCCACGAGGAGGTGCCGGAGATCAAAGCACGTATCTCCGAGCTCAAAAGCGAGTTGGACAAGGCGGAACGAAACGAGGAGACCATAGAGGAGGCCGTCGCCGATCTGTTCGCCGAAAAGGCCGAACGGGCGGAGCGCCTGGACGAGGTCGAGTCCGCGCTGCGTGAAAAACAGAACGAGTACGCCAGTCTCGAGGCCGCCGCGAGCCAACGGGGCGATAGCTCGTGGCCGCGCGCGGTGACGGAGGTGAAAAACGGCGACATCGACGGCGTCCACGGCGCGGTCGGCGAGCTCGGCTCCGTCGAGACCGAGTACGCCGAGGCGTGTGAGACCGCCGCCGGCGGCCGGCTCGCGAACGTCGTCGTCGACGACGATGGGGTCGGATCGACCTGTATCGACTACCTCAAGCGGCGAAACGCCGGGCGGGCGACGTTCCTCCCGATCACGAAGATGGACGAGCGTGGTCTCCCGAGGTGTCCCTCGATGCCTGGGGTTATCGATTTCGCACGCAACCTCGTCGAGTACGACGACCGGTACGAGCCGATCTTCTCGTACGTGCTCGGCTCGACGCTCGTCGTCGAGGACATGCGGACCGCTCGCGACCTCATGGGCGAGTACCGAATGGTGACACTCGACGGCGACCTCGTCGAGCGCTCGGGCGCGATGACGGGCGGCTCCGGCGGCGGCTCGCGTTACTCGTTCAGCAAATCCGGCGGGGGGAAACTGGAGCGGATCGCCGCGGCGATCCGTGACCTGGAGGACGACCGCCAGGATCTGGAGGCGGAGATCGCCGACCTCGACGCGAAGATCGACGACGCCCGCGAGCGGAAGGCCGACGCCGCCGAGCGGGTTCGATCCGTCGAGGCCGACGTGGAGCGCGCCGAGAAGACCCTCGCGGAGACGAACGAACGGATCGAGCGGCTGGAGGAGGAGCTCGACGGGATGGCCGAGCGTCGCGAGTCGGTCGACGAGGAGATGGGCGAACTCGATGAGACCATCGACGACCTCACCGACGAGATCGGGGCGACCGAGGAGGCGATCGCGGGGATCGAAGCCGAGCTCGCCGACTCGAAGATCCCCGAACTCTCCGAGCGGGCGGACGGGATCCGCGCCGAGATCGACGAGCGGGAGGACCGGATCGATTCGCTCGACGGCCGGCTCAACGAGCTCACCCTCGAACGGGAGTACGCGAGCGACGCCGTCGACGACCTCCACGAGACGGTCGAAAACGCGCAGAACCGGAAGGCGGAGGCGGAGGCCGCGATCGACGACCATGAGGCGGCGATAGAGGAACGTGAGGAACGGCTGGAGACGAAACGGGAGGCCATCGCGGACTTAGAGGAGGAGCTCTCCGAACTCAGAGCTGAACGCGAGACGCTCCGTGAAGAGATCAGGGAGGCGACCCGCGAGCGCGACGAGCAGGCCTCACGCGTCTCCGAGGCGGAGGAGAAGTTGGCGTCGCTCTCGGAGCGGGCCGACCGGCTGGATTGGGAGATAGACGAGTTGGAGGCACAGGTCGGCGAGTACGACCCGGAGACGATCCCGGACCTCGAAACCGTCGAGGAACGGATCGAGGAGCTAGAGGCGGCCATGGAGGCGTTGGAGCCGGTCAACATGCTCGCGATAGACGAGTACGACGAGGTCGAAGCGGAGCTCGAAACGTTGGAGGAGCGCCGTGACGTCCTCGTCTCCGAACGCGATGCGATCGCCGAGCGGATCGAGAGCTACGAGGCCGAAAAGCGGGAGACGTTCATGGAGACCTTCGAGTCGATCAACGGCCACTTTACGGAGATCTTCTCGCGGCTGTCTGCGGGGTCGGGCGAGCTCCTCTTGGAGAACCCCGAGGACCCGTTCGAGGAGGGGCTGACGATGAAAGCACAGCCGGCGGACAAGCCGGTCCAACGGCTCGGCGCAATGAGCGGCGGGGAGAAGTCGCTCACCGCGCTCTCGTTCATCTTCGCGATCCAGCGGCACAACCCCGCGCCCTTCTACGCGCTCGATGAGATCGACGCCTTCCTCGACGCGGTCAACGCCGAGCGCGTCGGCGAGATGATCGAGGAGCTGGCAGCCGATGCGCAGTTCGTCGTCGTCGGGCATCGGGCGGCGCTGCTCGAACGTTCCGACCGCGCCATCGGGGTGACGATGCAGGGCGACAACGTCTCGGCGGTGACCGGAATGCGCTTCGGCGACGGCGATGAGGAGGAGGGGACCGCGGATGACTGACCGGAACGGGGCGGAACGAAACGGCCACGGCGACGAGGACGACATCCCGACGATCGATCTCACGAGCGAGCGTGGGGAAACGAATCGCTCGACGTCTGATCCGTTCGGGGAGGCCACGGGAACGAACGGGGCGGCGGGTGCGGGCCGTGACGGTGCTGCGGATACGGACCGTGACGGTGGCGAGGATGAGAGCAACCGTGACGGCGACGGCAACGACGACGGCGAGGTCGAGCCCGTCGAGATCCTCGTTCAGCTCGCCGAGGAGGGCGAGATCGAGCCGTGGGACATCGACATCGTCCACGTGACGGACGCCTTCCTGGAGAAACTCGATCGAACCGACCTCCGGACGACCGGGCGGGCGCTGTTTTATGCCAGCGTCCTGTTACGGATGAAAAGCGACGAGCTGCTCGCCGGAGACGACGAGGACGAGGAGCCTGCGATGGAGCCGTGGGAAGCGGCCTTGGAGGGCGGGGCGGCCGACCCGGCTGACCCGGAGTTCGACCCGATCGACCAGTTGGAAGCCGAGATGGATCGACGGCTCGACCGCAAGAACACCCGGGGCTCGCCGGAGACGCTCGACGAGTTGGTCCGCGAGCTGCGGGAGGCCGAGCGCGACTCGTGGTGGAAGCGGTCGCGCGAGTACGACACCAGCGAGTCGCCGCGGGGCTACGACCGCGGCACCCGGACGCTCGATTATCACGCCGGCGACGAGTTCCGTCGCGACGGCGAGCCGACCGCGGGGGAGGCGACCGAGCGGACCCACGACGAGGATATCGAGGACGTGATCGAGGACGTCGAGGGTGCGCTCCGACCCCATTTCGACAACGGGCGCGCCGAGGTCCTGTTCGCGGAGGTCGAAGCCGCCGGGGGCCGGCCGTTCATGACCTTCCTCGCACTTCTGTTTATGGCACATCGGGGATCGGTTCAGCTCCAGCAGGACGAACTGTTCGGTGATCTGTGGGTTCGTGACCCGAACGTCGCCGTCGTCGAGACGGAAGCGATGGCGGACTGAGCGGGACCGAGTCGTCGATCGATACCCACGGAGCGGCCTTCGACCCCGCCACCGGCGTGAAGCCGTTTGAGACGCCTACCAGAAGCGAATTATCCGTTGAACCCATAGACGGGCGTTAATGAGTAGACGCCGGGCGTCGCCGTCGGCGGCCAGACGCGGTCTCAGGAGGGGTCACGGATGAGCGACCTCGCGGGGGATCACGGATGAGCGACCTCGAACGCGCGGAGCGGCCGCTTCGGTGGAGCGCCGGCGTGCTCGCCGCCGTCGTCGCCGGGCTCCACGCGTACTGGGCGCTCCCGAACATGGCGCTCCAGCTGCAGGTCTGGCAGTTTCCCGACCCGCGGCCGGCCGCGTTTCTCCTCGCCACGATGGCGATACTGATGGGGATCATCCTCGTGATCCTGGGCTTCGACCCGCTCCCGATCTACGTCGCCGGCGCGGCGCTCATGGTCGTCTTCCTCGGCGGCTACGTGGCCTGGCACACCGTGCTCGAACACGGCGCGTTCTGGCCGGGACGTGAGCCGCACGGACATCACGACGCCGGCGTCGTCGAGGTCGTCGTCGACCACCTCTCGAACGACACCTTCGAACTCGTCTCGAAGCTGTCCGAACTCGCGCTGCTCGTCGTCCTCTCGGCGTTGGCGACGATCGAGTTCCGGAGGCGGGGGTGAGCCGGAATGGGTGACCCGTTCACGCTCCTCGGCGTCGACGTCCTCTTATTCCTCGTGATCGGCCTGCTCGGCGGAGCCCACTGTATCGGGATGTGCGGCCCGCTCGTCACGATCTATGCCTCCCGGATGCGCCGTGGCGGAGATGCTGCCGGGGGAACGGGTGATCCCGGACGGGCCGACGGCGGGGGGACGGCAACGGCGTCCGCCCGGCGGCGTGGGCACCTGACGACCTACGAGGTGCGACAGCACGCCCTGTTCAACCTCGGGCGGGCGGCGAGCTACACGGTCATCGGCGCGGCGCTCGGCGCGCTCGGCGGGGTCGTCCTCGTCACGACGGCGAGCCTGACCGACGCGGCGGGGACGATCCGCGGGACCGTCGGGCTGCTCGTCGGCGCGATCGTGATCGCCATCGGCGTCCGGTACCTGCTCGGCGGCTCAACCGGCGGCGTCCATCTGCCCGGGTTAGAGCGCGTGACGGGGTGGCTGACCGGCCACGTCGACCGGCTCGCGGGCGGCCCCGGGATCGTCGGGCTCGGCGCGATACACGGGCTGCTCCCGTGTCCGATCCTCTATCCGGCCTATCTCTACGCGTTCGCCAGCGGCTCGGCGGTCGCCGGGGGCCTCGCGCTCGCGGCGCTCGGGATCGGCACGATGCCGGCGGTCTTCCTCTACGGAACGGTGATCGAGAGCGTCGACGCCGTCCACCGCCGTCGGGTACACCGCGTGCTCGGGCTCGCGTTCGTCGTGCTCGGCTACGTCCTGTTCGCCCACGGGCTGATGGAGGCGGGGATCCACCTCCCGCACCCCGAGTTGCCGTTCTGGAACCCGCTTGATGTCGGCGGGGCCCACGACGGCCACTGAGCGCCTAAACTGAGGCCGGCTTCGTACCCAACCAGTGACCGACCGACTCATCAACGAGCAGCCCCAATAGCGGGTATGTCCGAGACGGAGGCGTCGGGCGGATCGACGGACGCCGCGGGGTCAGGGACGGATCCCGGCTGCACGCTCTGTGGGCTGTCGGTCGCCGGCGTCGATGTCGCCGATGGGTCGGGAAACCGGTTCTGCTGTGTCGGCTGCCGGGACGTTCATACGGCGCTCGGCGACGTCGACGTCGACGCGGCGGCCGTCCGCGAGCGCAAGCGGTCCGGTCGGTCCGGGACCGCCGACGACGAGCCGGCAGTCCCCGCCGATCACGAGGCCACGTTCCTCGAGATTGAGGGGATGCACTGTGCGACCTGCGAGGCGTTCATCGAGACCGTCGCGACCCGGACGGACGGGGTGAGCGCCGCGAGCGCGAGCTACGTCACCGACACGGTTCGGATCGACCACGACCCCGAGACGGTCACCTCCGAGGACCTCTCGGAGGCGGTGAGCGGACTCGGGTACACCGCCTACCCACGCGATGACGCCTTCTCGCGGCGACAGGCGGACAACATGGCGACCGCACGGCTCGCCGCGGGCGTCCTCGTCGGCATGGCGGTGATGTTACAGTACATCGTCATCATCTACCCGACGTACTTCGCGTTCCCCTTCTATGACGAACGGACCCTGGAGTTCCTCAACGAGGCGATGGCGTCGGCGAGCGGCAACTACTTTTTCATCATCATCGGGGTGCTCACGACCGTCGTCCTGCTTTTCACCGGCAAGCCGATCCTCCGGGGGGCATACGTCAGCATCAAGACGCGCTCGCCGAATATGGACCTCCTCGTCGCCATCGCGGCGGTGAGCGCGTACCTCTACAGCACGCTCGCGGTTATCCTGCTGGATAACCCCTCCATCTACTACGACGTCACCGTCGCGATCATCGTGATCGTCACCGTCGGCACCAACTACGAGTCGTCGATCAAACGGCGTGCGACGGAGTTGCTCTCCGATCTCACCGCGGTGCAGGTCGACACGGCACGACGGGTGGCGCGGGCCACGGGGGTCTCGGAGGGTGAACCTGTAATAGAAGCTTCCGGGGCCGACGGCGTCGAGCGGCTCGAGGAACCCGAGACGGTCGCACTCGATGGGCTCCAGCCCGGCGATCACGTCCTCGTTCGCGCCGGCGAGCGGGTCCCGGTCGACGGCGAAGTGGTCGACGGGACCGCCGCGGTCGACGAGTCCGTCATAACTGGCGAGTCGATGCCGGTGCGGAAGGACCTCGGGTCGACTGTCGTCGGCGGCTCCGTCGTCGCCGACGGCGCGGTGACGGTCGCGGTCGGCCCGGACGCCGCCTCCAGCCTCGACCGGGTGGCCGAGTTGGTCTGGGACCTCCAGAGCGGCAACCACGGGGTGCAGAAGCTCGCGGATCGGCTGGCGACGATCTTCGTTCCGCTCGTTCTCGTCCTCGCGGTCGCCGTCGCCGCGATCAACCTCGCGCTCGGCAACGGCCTCGGGACGGCCATGCTCGTCGCGCTCACCGTCCTCATCGTCTCGTGTCCCTGTGCACTCGGGCTCGCGACGCCGCTCGCGGTCGCCTCGGGCGTCCGCGACGCGCTCCGCCGCTCCATCGTCGTCTTCGACGATACGGTGTTCGAGCGGATCCGCGACGCCGACACGGTGGTCTTCGATAAGACCGGGACGCTCACGACCGGCGAGATGACGCTCATCGATCGCGACGTGGATGACGACCTGCTCGCGCTCGCGTCGGCGCTGGAGGCGCGTTCAGCACATCCAGTCGGCCGAGCGATCGCGGCGGCGGGTGGAAAGCGGGCGGTCGCGGACGGTGGCGAGGACACGCGGGCGGACGGCGGTGCAGCGGTCGCCGGAGAGGCATCGGACGTGGCGGACGCGACTGGTGGAACCGATGGGACCGATGGCGTCGAGTCGTTCGTCGACCATCGACTCGGCGTCTCGGGCGTCGTCGATGGCCGTGAGGTGATCGTCGGGCATCCCGACCTCTTCGAGGAGCGTGGCTGGACGGTTCCCGAGTCGATCCGCGAGACCGTCGACGAGGCGAGGGATGTCGGACGGGTCCCCGTCGCGCTCGGCCGCGATGGGACCGCCGAGGGCGTCGTAGTCGTCGGCGACGAGCTGCGCGAGGGCTGGGCGGAGACGCTCTCAGACCTCGCGGATTCCGGGGTTGAGGTCGTCGTGTTGACCGGCGACGACGCGCGCGCGGCGACGGTCTTCCGCGAGCACGACGCCGTGAGCGAGGTCTTCGCGGGCGTCCCCCCGGAGGGGAAAGCCGAGACGGTGGAGCGCTTAAAAGGGCGTGGTCGGACGGTGATGGTCGGCGACGGGACGAACGACGCGCCCGCGCTCGCGGCCGCCGACCTCGGCATCGCGCTCGGCGGGGGAACGGCGATGGCGGCCGACGCCGCGGACGTCGCCGTCGTCGACGACGACCTCGCGTCGATCGCGACCGTCTTCGAGCTGTCGCGGGCGGCCGGTCGGCGAGTGAAGGGGAACATCGGCTGGGCGTTCTGTTACAACGCCATCGCCATCCCCCTCGCCGTCACCGGCCTCTTGAACCCCCTCTTCGCCGCCGTCGCGATGGGCCTTTCGAGCCTGCTCGTCGTGACGAACTCCTCACGGGAGTTGCTGTAGCCGCTCGCCGGGGCCGAGGGAGAGCGATCCGTGGCGAGTGTTTATAAGCCGACGAGGACGCGACGAGCGCCTCCGAACGTCGAAGGGTCACGATAGGCCTTTATGAGTCAGCGTCCGCGCGTTTAAAAGGGGATGTAACCGGGGATACGGCGGTCAGTACGAGCGCGGAAGCTCAAGCACGCGTTCGCCGATGTAGTTCAACGCGAGCTCCTGGGTGATCGGAACCAATCGGGTGAGCCGCGCCTCCCGGAGGTAGCGCTCGACATCGTACTCGCGCGCGACGCCGAAGCCGCCGTGCGTCTGGACGGCCGCGTCGGCGGCGGCGAACGCCGCGTCGGCCGCGAGGAATTTCGCCATGTTCGCCTGTGCGCCGATCTCCTCGCGGCTCGATTCCTCCACCTGGCTGGCGGCGGTGTACACCATCCCCTTTGCGGCCTGGACGCGGGCGTGTGCCTCCGCGAGCGGGTGCTGGATCGCCTGATTCGAACCGATCGCTCGGCCGAACACCTCCCGGTCGTTCGCGTACGCGACACCGGTCTCGACCGCCACCTCGCCGAGGCCGATACACTCGGCGGCGATGGCCAACCGCTCCTCGTTGAGCCCATCGAGCATCTGATAGAAGCCGTTCCCCACCTCGCCGATGACGGCCGTCTCCGGCACTTGCAACCCTTCAAAAAACAGCTCATAGGAGTGGACAGCGCCGCTCGCGGTCTTATCGATCCGGCTGATCTCGAGGGCCCCTTGATCGTAGGCGTCCGCCAGATCGATGAGGAACATCGTGATCCCTTTCGTGCGTTTCTCGACCTCGGATCTCGGGGTGGTGCGGGCGACGAGCACGAGGTAGTCGCTTGCATCCACCCGAGAGATCCAAATCTTCTGCCCGTCGATCACGTACTCGTCGCCCTCGCGGACCGCGCTGGTCTCGATGGACGTGGAGTCCGAGCCAGCGTTCGGCTCGGTGAGCCCGAACGCCTGAATGGATGTCTCGCCGCGGGCAACCTTCGGGAGGAGGTCGGCTTTCATTTCTTCGCTTCCGTAGGTGACCAAGGGAACCGAGTTATAAATGGCCCCGTGGACCGCTTGCGCCGCGCTGAAGCCGCCGCCGGAGGCGGCGATCTCCTCCATGATCACGACGACCTCCTCGGTGCCCATGCCGGCCCCGTCGTACTCCTCCGGAAGGAGCACCCCCAGCCAGCCGTGGGCGGCGAGCTCGTCGACGAACTCATGGGGGTACTCGCCCGCGTCGTCCTTTTCACGCCAGTACTCCCGATCGAAATCCGAGCAGAGATCGCGGATCGAATCGCGGACGAGTCGTTGCTGGTCCGTCAGGGGAACGGTATCTCTGTTGACCACGGCTATCGGAACGCACGGAACGATCACGGTTAAAAATACAGATAGAGGTCATCCCATGGGGCCGTGCAGAAATGGGATGAAAGCGCTAGTGAAATGGGATGAAAGCGCTAGTGAAATAGTGTGGATCCGAGACGATATCCGTATTGAATCAGGTCACGTACGGACGGCTCTAGGTGGCCGAGACGGAACGAACGCTCCGTTGGAGGCGTAACGGCGAGGGAGCGGGACCAATACACTCATCCGTGACCGGTCCGTTCGGTGCTATTTTCGGGCTTGAGTGTGTATATTCGACCGACATGTACGACCGCATCTGCTATCCGACCGACGGCAGCGAGGGCGCGGAGGCGGCCGCCGAGCACGTCGAAGCGCTCGCCTCGACGTTCGATGCCACCGTCGACGTGGTCCACGTCGTCGAGGATCGGCCGGTGGATTTCGGGCTCATGGCGACCGGCGTCACCGACGCGTCACCGGGGATGAGCGGGGGCCATCACGGCACCGAACCGGCCGCGATGGGGGGCTCACAGGCGGATCCCGAAGCAGAGCGGAAGGAGCTCGTTGAGGCGTCCGAAGCGGCCGTGGCCGAGCGGGCCGAGTCGCTCGCGGCCGACGCCGAACCTGTCGTCCTTACCGGAACGCCACATACCGCAATTACCGAGTACGCCGACCGGGAGGAGATCGATCTCATCGTGATGGGAACACACGGCCGGACGGGACTCGATCGCCTCCTTCTCGGCAGCGTGGCCGAGAAGGTCGTCCGAACGGCCGAAACGCCCGTCGTCACCGTGCGACCGGACGATAACGTGGGCGAGGGGGAGTAGAGTGCTCGTGGAGACGCCGAGCGCGACGAAATCGAGCGGCGGGGTCGTGGTCAGTCTGGGATATCTGAATACCGAACCTGCGCGCGGGTGGCAGTATCGATGACGACCCGAAGCTACGCCGAGTAGTAGTACTCGCCGTCGCGCTTCTGTTGGGCGTCCTTCTGTGATCCGGGCTTGTTGATCCGCGGGCGACCCGTCCGCTCGTCGCGCCGGAAGGTGATGTCGAGGTCCGCGAGGAAATCGTTCATCCCCGCACGCATCTCCTGTGGCGCGGAGGCACGTCCGCTGACGGCGGGTTCACCGTCGAAGACCATCAGTCGATCGGCGAGCAGGTCGATCATGTAGATGTCGTGATCGATGACGAGCACCGTCGCGTCGTGGTTCTCCGCGTAGCGGCGGATCGCCGTCGTCGCGCGAACCCGCTGTTCGACGTCGAGGTGCGCGGAGGGTTCATCGAGCAGGTAGAGGTCGGCGTTCTTCGAGAGACACGCCGCGATGGCGACCCGCTGGCGCTCGCCGCCCGAGAGGTCGGTGAGGTCCCGCTCCATGATCCGTTCGAGTTGGAGCGGCTGGGCGACCTCCGTGTTCCAGTAGGAGGAGCCGAACTGGTCGGTGATCGAGGAGAGGAAGACGTCGACGCGCATCGGCTGGTCGATCTCGATGTACTGCGGTTTATACGCGATATCGAGGTCGAAATCGACCGAGCCGCTGTCGGGTTCGAGCGAGCCCGCGAAGATCCGTGCGAGCGTCGATTTGCCGATCCCGTTCGGGCCGACGATCCCGAGGACCTCCGACTCGTAGATCGTTCCGCCCTCGACCTGAAGCCCGAACTCCCCGTCGCCGTAGGACTTCGAGAGGTCGGGGTACTCCACGAGCGGGCTCCCCTTCGTGGTGACGCGGGGGGCGTGCTCCTCGAAGGTGATCGCGCTCGGCCGGATCCGCATGTTCTCGTTGTCGAGGTAGCCTTTCAGGTACTCGTTGATCCCGCCACGGACGGACTTCGGGTCCGTGATGACCCCGTACGCGCCGGGCTCACCGTAGGCGACGTGGAGGACGTCGGTGAGCAGATCGAGGATCGCGAGGTCGTGTTCGACGACGAGCATCGACCGTTCACCGCCCTCATCGTTCGCGAGCTCCTGGATGAGCCGTGCGGCGACCATCCGCTGGCCGATGTCGAGGTACGGGGTGATCTCATCGAGGAAGTAGAAGTCGGCGTCCCGGGCGAGACACGCCGCGATGGCGACCCGCTGTAACTCCCCGCCGGAGATGGAGCCGATGTCCTGATCCATCACCGGGCGGATGTTCAGGCGGTCGATGAGGTCGTCGAGGACGCCGCGCTCGTCGGTCCGTTCGAGCAGGTCCCGGGTGTTGCCGTCGAACTGCTTCGGGATCTGATCGACGTATTGGGGTTTGCGGGCGACGGTGATGTCGCCGGCCTGAAGCGCTTCGAGGTAGGTCTGGAGGCCGGTGCCGCGGAACCGGTCGAGGAC
>PWGU01000074.1 GCA_003554605.1 Halorubrum sp. | reverse complement strand
TATAACGCCGCGACACAGCTGTTGTTGGCCGACCAACCCGACCTGTTCGAGAGCCGACGCCGCTTTTTCGCCGCGACGGCGGTCACAGTCGCCGGCGTCGACATGTGCCTTGACGACATCGAACACGGGATCCTGCGCGGACAACGATCGAAGTACGGGCTCGGCTATCTCCCGAGACTCGCCCGGTGTGGCTGGCCCCGCGAGTATCGGCTCACCCCGGACCCACGTATCCACTTCGCGCTCAACTGTGGGGCGGAGAGCTGTCCGGCGATCCTCGCGTACGAGCCCGACACCGTCGATGACGTGCTCACCGACGCCACGGCGGCAGCGCTTGACCGCTCCGTGACGTACGACGCCGACGCGAACAGTGTCCATCTGCCACGGGTCTGTCTCTGGTTCATCGGGGATTTCGGCGGCCCCTACGGGCTTCGTTCGTTTCTCTACGAGTACGAACAGGTACCGCCGGGCTCGAAGTCGTCGCTCCGATTCGAGGGCTACGACTGGACACGCGCCCCGCGTCGATTCGCCGACGACCTCGGTCGACCGCCCGAGTGACCCCGGCGCGCCCGGGTCACTTGGGCGCGCCTGTGTCCTTTATTTCCCGCGATCACTCGTCCTCCACGGCGGTCCCCGCCGGCGGCTCCTCGCCGATCTCCTCGCTCACGCGGGCGTGGAACTCCCGGAGGACGGCTGACTGATCGTCGGCGAGGACGATGTCGGAGTCGACGAGCGTCGCCAACCCGAACGAGAGCGGCGAGGGCGAGTCGACGGTGTACTCGACGATCGCGGTCTCGCCGGCGGCGACCCCTTCGATGACGGCACGGATCCCCGCGATGTCGAGCCGGTCCTCCAACAGCTCGCGATAGGTCTCCTCCATCACCGCGAAGTCGTCGAGTCCCTCCGCGAACGAGAGGAGCATCTCCGCGGAGACCTGCTGTTCGGCCGCGCTCTTTTCGTATCCCTTGTAGCGTTTCAAGATCATGAGCGAACGGCCGGCGTTGATGCGGAAGTACCGTTTTAAGAGATCCGTGTCGGCGAGCGCCTCCCGCAGGTCCGAACGGACGGTCTTCGGGTCGAGTTCACGGAGGATCGCCCCGACGTCGACCTTGCGGTTGAGCGGCAGCGCGAGGCTGAACCCGTCGTCGGCGACGGCGACCGCGACGTTGGCGTTCGTCCGTTCCGCGCAGGCGGCGGCGATGAGCCGGGAGAGCCCGTCGTTGAACCGCCGCCCGTAGTAGGTGTGGACGTAGAAGCGCCGTTTATACGCCGTCCGATCCAGCTCCTCCTCGACGATGATCCGGTCCGGCGTCGAGACGGATTTCGGGCCGGCGTAGCGGATCTGCTCGTCGTAGATCCGCGCGAGCGCCCGGACGGCGTTGCCGTCGAGCGGCAGATCGCGCAGCCACGCGCGGACGGCCGGCGGCCCGCCCTCCGAGGCGCGTGCAAGCAGTTCCTCGCGAAACGCGAGCACCTCGCACCCGAGGTCGAACGAGAGCGGGAGGCGTTCGGCGTACCACGAGGGGACGTTCGGCCGTTCGCTCGTCCGGTCGGCGTACACCTTCGAGCCGCGGCGATACCGGAACGCGAGCCGCTCGCCGCCGAGCGCGAAGACGTCGCCCGGCTCGATGGTGTCGAGGTAGGTCTCATCGAGAGTCCCGACCCACTCGTCGTTCCGGGTGTAGACGTCGCAGGTGAACGAGTCCGGGATCGTTCCGATGTTCGTCATATAGATGACGCGGGCGAGCCGTCCTCGCTTGCCGACGAGCGTCTCGCCGACGGGGAACCGCTCGTGGTGGTGCGTCCCGTCCGGCGGGTCGTTCGCGTCGCGCCACACCTTCGGGTAGACGTGCTTTGCCTCCAGTCCGTCGTAAGCCGCCGTGAGATACCGCATCAGCGTTTCGTACGCCTCGGGTCCGAACTCCCGGTAGGGGTAGGCCCGCCTGAGCGTCTCACGGACCTCCCGGTCGGGTCGAACGTCCCGTATCGCCATCCCGTAGACGTGCTGGGCGGCGACGTCGTAGGCCCCCTTCGGCGGGAAGACGCGGTCGATGAAGCCCTCCTCGGCGCACGCGAGCATCGTCGCACATTCGAGGAGTTCGTCGCGGTCGAGCGCGAAGATCCGCCCCTCGACGGTCTCGCCGGGGCTGTGTCCGGCCCGCCCGACCCGCTGGAGCAGGGCGGCGACCGACTTCGGCGAGCCGACCTGGACGACGAGGTCGAGATGCGGCATGTCGATCCCGAGTTCGAGGCTCGTCGAGGTGGTGACCACGTCGAGCGTTCCGTCCTTGAGCCCCTCCTCGACCCGCAGCCGCTGTTCCTGTGAGAGGCTCCCGTGGTGACAGCCCGAGTTCGACTCGTCGTAGTCGTATCGCTCACGGAGGTCCCGCAGGACCCGCTCGGCACCCGATCTGGAGTTCGTGAAGACGAGCGTGTTCTCGTGGTCGTCGATCAATCCGTCGAGGGCGTCGTAGAACCGGTCGGTAATGACCGACCGCGGCGTGTGGATGAGGTCTGCGGCGGGCGTCCGAAGTTCGAGGTCGAACTCGCGGACGAATCGGGTATCGACCAACTCGCATGGGCGGGCGGCGAACCCGTCCGGATCGCCGACCGCGCCCGAGACGCGCTCGCGGCCGACCAGGAACGAGGCGATCTCAGGGAGCGGCTCGACGGTCGCCGAACAGCCGATCCGCGTCGGCGACTCCTCAGCGAGGTCCGCCAACCGCTCAAGTGAGACCGCGAGGTGGGTTCCCCGCTTTCCGGCCGCGAGCGCGTGTATCTCGTCGACGACGACGTAGCGTACGCTCCGGAGGTGTTCGCTGAACTTCGGGGCGTTCAACAGGATCGCGAGGGTCTCCGGCGTCGTGTTGAGCACGTGTGGCGGGTCCTCGACCATCGCCCGCCGCTCGGCGGAACTCGTATCGCCGTGGCGGATCGCCTGTCGGACCGTCGTCTCGTGGCCGTCCGCGGCCAATTCCTCGGCAATCCCCGAAAGCGGCGCGGCGAGGTTGCGCTCGATGTCGTTCGCGAGCGACTTGAGCGGGGAGACGTACAGACAGTGGACCCCCTCGGTCAATCCCTCGTCGCGTTCGCGGGTGAAGAGGTCATCGAGGACCGCGGTGAACGCCGCGAGCGTCTTGCCGCTGCCGGTCGGGGAGGCGACGAGGCAGTTCCGTCCCGCCTCGACGTGGGGGATCGCCTCCCGCTGTGGCGGGGTGAAGAAGCCGCCGTTCTCGGCGACATAGGGGGCGAACCGCTCGACCCAAAAGCGGCGGACCGGGGGCGACAGCCGGCACAACACGTCGGCGTCCTCTATCGCCACCTCGGCGGGGTCGAACGGGAGTTCGCGGTCCGCCGCGATCTCACATAACAGCTCCCGGGCGGCGTCTTCAGCCCGTGTCGTCGCCGTCGGATCGCTCACGTCCATACTCACGTGCCCCACGCGAAAAGCGGTTGTGCCCCGCCGCCCGCGGTCGGCCAGTCGGGCGGCCTCCGCACCGTCCACGCGGTCGGCCAATCGGGCCGCCTCCGCACCGTCCACACGGTCGTGTCCATCCGAACCGTCCGCTTTATCGGGTCGCGTGCGGATCACCGGACAATGAGATCGATCGATTCGACCGCTCGCGGCGTCGATCGCGAGATAGACTGCAACCTCTTTATCACCGTCTCCGGTCCCCCGGGCTGTGGCGCGACCACGCTTACCGAGAGGCTCGCGGCGATGCTCGACTGCGGCTACGTCTCCGGCGGAGAGATCTTCCGTGAGATCGCCGCCGAGCGGGACATGAGCCTCTCACAGCTGATCGCCCGGGCGGGTGAGACCGAGGAGATAGACCGGACGCTCGACCGCCGGCTGCGACGGATCGCCGAACACTGGGGAACTGCGAACAAGGCGTTCATTCTGGAATCGCGGCTGGCCGGGTGGATCGCGGGCAACCGCGCGGACCTGCGGATCCGGCTCGACGCACCGGAGGACGCGCGGGCGTCACGCACTACAGCCCGTGAGGAGATGACCTCCGAGATGCAGGTCCGTGAGGTGATAGAGGCACAGCGGTACGAGTCGTACTACGGGATCGACCTCGAGGACACCTCCATCTATGATCTCACCGTCAACACCGGTCGGTGGGGGCCGGACGCCACGCTCGACATCGTCGCGACCGCGATCGAACGCTACGACATCGAGTCGGACGAGGGGGCGTTCGCGACGGCCGAGTTCGAGCTCTGAATCGCACGGAAAAACGGGGGATACCGGCCGGCTCGGTGGGGGTTCACGGTCCTTATATCCGCGCTGGTGAAACTGGCTGGGGTGGAACTCGTCTATCTCGCAGGCATCCTGCTGTCGCTTCTGGCCGCCGCTTTCTGGGCAGTACACAACCTCGCCGTTCGGATCGCGACCGTGGAGGCCGGCGTCGCGGACGCCATCACCGTCGTGATGGTGACGAACGTCGCGGTCCTCGCCCCGGCCGCGCTCGTGGTTCATTATCCCGACTACGGGCTCTCACCGGTTTCGGCGGGGGCATTCATCGGCGCCGGCGTGAGCGGCCTCCTCCTCGGGCGGATCTTTCTATTTAAAGGGATCCGCACGATCGGCGCGAGCCGGGCGACGCCCGTCGTCGCGGCGTCGACGCTCATCTCGGCCGTCCTCGCGGTCCAATTCCTCGATGAAACCCTGACGCCGGCGCGCATCGGCGGCATCCTGCTCATCGTCGGCGGCATCGGCGCGCTCTCGTGGCTGATGGCGACCGACGACGGCGCCGCGCCCTCGTTCCGTGAGGTCGGGGTCGCGTTGAGCCTCCCGCTCGGGGCGGCGCTGTTCATCGGCATCGAGCCGATCCTCGTCCGGGTCGGCCTCGACGCCGGCACGCCGGTGCTCGTCGGGCTGACGGTCATGACGGTCACCGCCCTCGTGGGGTATATAAGCTACCGTCGGCTGCGCGGCGACGTCATCCGCGTTCCGGCAGCCGGGGCGACCCGGCGCTGGTACGTGATCGCCGGCCTGTCGAGCACGTTCGGGCTCGCGGCGTACTTCGCCGCGCTTGAGGCGGCCCCGGTCGTCGTCGTCATCCCGATCATCCAGCTGTCGCCGCTGCTCGTGATCGCCGCCTCGGCGCTGTTCCTCCCACGGTCGCTCGAACGCGTGACCTGGAAGCTCGTGGCGGCCGCGCTCGTCGTGATCATCGGGGCGACACTCGTCTCGCTGACCGGCTAAGCGACTCGTCGGTCGACTGACCCCACCGATATCCGTTCACTCGTCCGCAAGCAGGCTTCCGAACAGCTTGCGCTCGGCCGCCCGGAGGGGTTGGGTGACCGTCGACCGGGAGATGCCGAGCGCGTCGGCGAGCTCCTCGGTGTTCGTTCGTCGCGGTCGCTCGAAGTAGCCCGCGGCGAACGCGACCTCAAGCACCTCGCGTTGTCGATCGGTGAGGTCGGCCATCGGGTCGGTCACCCGATCGGGCCCCGGGGGGGTGTTCGCGCCGAGCGACGCCACCGACACGTCCCCGAACCGCTCCGCGATGGCCCCGGTCACGCCGGCGATGTCGTCATCCAACCCGACGAGCAGCGAGACCCGCGC
>PWGU01000219.1 GCA_003554605.1 Halorubrum sp. | reverse complement strand
GTTGGGGGGACACGGACCGCCGGCACGGCGATCGCTCGCCTCGGCGGGACCGTGCATTGGACGCTTGCACGTATCGAAACGCACCTTCGCAGCGGCATCGGGGTCCGTGGGGGACGGTTCCAACTGATCCTTCGCCGCCTGCGACGGAGGGACGGTTTATCACCGTCGTCCGGCCGCCGACTAACCGGGTCCTCGCTGATCCGCTCCGCGTTCGTACACGGGGTGGTGTTCGGCCTACTCGGTATCCTGCTGTTAGCGATCGGGTTTCAGTCGCTTTTCGTCCTCTTGTGAACCGACGGCGGCGATGACCCCGTTCAGGGTGCCGCCTGCTTCGTCGAGACGAGTTCGATCACGTCGCGGTGGGAGAGTTCACGCTCCGTCCCGACCTGCCGCCCGCTCCGGCAGTCGGTCCCGTGGAGCAGCCCCTCGCCGATGTCCGAGTGGATATGATAGGCGAAATCCTCCGTCGTCGACCCGGCGGGCAGGAGGAAGCAGTCACGGAAGACGCCCTTTTCGTCCCGCGATCCGCTCGCCGAGCCCGGGAAGACCGCGATGCAACCGAGCACGTCGAAGACTGCAGCCTCCAGCGCTGTCTGCACGCCCGTCCCGCCGTACGTCTCGACGAACGCACCGATGGCATCGAGCCCCGCCGCCTGCTCCGCGGAGACGTCGCCGACGATCTCGAAGTCGTCGTCGCCGGCGACGTAGTCGACGACGCCGGCGTCGGCCGCCCGTTTGAGCGCCTTCTCCGCGTGCGCGCTCACGGGGACGAACGAGAGGTGGTCGTACTCGGGGTCGGTCGTGATCCTCGTCCAGTTCTCCTGTGCGGTCGGCGTGTCCATCTTGTTCGCGGCGACGACCATCGGCTTCGTTCGCCGTCGGAGCTCGGCGGCGAGTTCGGCGCGGTCCGGCTCGTCCCACTCGGTGGGGTCCAAGGCGAGCCCCTGTGCGAGAATTACCTGTTTCATCTCGTCTTTGTCCGTCCCGAACGCCGACATCTGTTCGGCGAGTTCCTCCTCGATGGCGGCGTCCGAGCCGTGATATCTGGTCTCGTATTTCTCGATCCCTTTGGTAAGCACGTCGAGATACCACTCGTCGAGTTCGCGTTCAAGGAAGTCGATGTCCTCGCGCGGGTCGTGCCCCTCGGTCGCTTCGCCCTCGATGTCCGTCGTTCCCGAGAAGTCGACGACGTGGACCAGGACGTCCGTCTCGTTGAGGTCGGTTAAAAACTGGTTGCCGAGCCCGCGTCCCTCGTGTGCGCCGGGGACGAGGCCCGCGACGTCGACGAGCCGGATCGGGACGAACCGCGTGCCGTCCGCACAGACGCCGACGCTCGGCGTGCAGGTCTCCTCGAACTCCGGGGCCGCACAGTCGACGCGCACGTACGCCTCACCCACGCTGGGGTCGATGGTCGTGAACGGGTAGGCCCCCTCCGGCACGTCGTTCATCGTCGCCGCATTGAAAAAGGTCGATTTGCCCACCGAGGGCTTCCCGACCAGCCCGATCCGATAACTCATTACCTCCGGTGCGGCCGCGGCGAGTAAAAACGATGCGAGACGGTCGTTCGTATGGGTCGCGTGGGCATACCGCTCGATGTTAGGGAGCGATGAGCGGGAGCGACCGGCGGTGGACGAGATCGGAAATCACGGTCGCCAACAGCGACATCCACAGGACACAGAGTACGAGTCCGAGGAGGACCGCCCAGTGAAACTGTATCGCAAGCGGTGCAAGGACCAACAGGGGCAGCGCCAACGGACTCAGCAGTATCTGCAGCGGTTCCCCAAGCCATCCCGGCCCGAAACCAGCCAAGCCGATGAGCGCCCACACAAGCGAGACGAGTATGAATCCAGCAAATACGACGAGGGCGGTGTCGTCCGGCCGAAATACCCTCCGACGGTACGGCAACTCGTGTGGCTCGTCCTCGCTGCGCCGGGGCCCGACGAATGCCACCACGACTGCAGCGAACAGGAGCGAACCGAACACTGCCAGCCCGAGCGCGCCCGCGACCAGTCCCGCGGTGGGTTCGGTGTAGGGTGGGAGCCGCTCGGTCGTCACGTTACGATTGATATACCACACCGCCGGCACGAGCAGCATAACAAATGGAATAACCGCACTCCGAACGTGTTGTTCCATTGAATAAAATTTCGCATATTGGGATATAAATCTACGTCCGCTCTTTGCTCATCCTCCGGTGCCCTACTGCCCGAAGCGATCCGCCTCTACCTATGAGTATATAAACGGATCATGGCGGTCGGCGCGCTCCGGTGAGCGCCCGGCGGGCGCGAAGCCGAGCGCGAGGGAGCCCACGGCTGGCGTTCCCGCCAGCCGTGGCGAGGCTGGGGAGGCGTGAGGCTGGGGAGGTGTGAGGCTGGGGAGGTGTGAGGCTGGGGAGGTGTGAGGTTGCGGTGTAGATCTGAAGGCGATGATCGGTCCCCGCCCCCTCGCCCCACCGAATGCCTCGGGTCACCCTCACTACCGATAAACGCCGACACGAACCCCCATGACCGCTTATACTAACCCGAACAACCAGCCGCTCGATTCGGACACTTCAGCACACAGTTGATTCGGCACACGCCGAACCGAAGCATGGAGGATAGTAGATTACGCCCCGTCCCCGCCGGTGATGACGCCCGGCTCCTTGCTCGCGATGATCACCATCGCGTCCGTGAGGTCCTCCATCGCGTTCGCGAGCTCATCGAGGAGGATGGCGAGCTCTCGCTGGAGCAACGCCTCGGCCGTCGACCCGTCCTCAAATGCCGCTTCGATGGCGGCGTTGCGAAGCGTATCGCATCGACTCTCTGCCGCCCGGATCGCATCGATCCCGTCGGCTATCGTTTCGCTCGCGTCGGCCCGTGCGAGCCCGCGGACGAAGCGGACGACCACGTCGGCGAGGGTTTCGGCCATCACGACCACCTCCTCGCTCATCTCCCGCAGCCGATCGAAGGGTTCGCTTCCCGGGTCCGGACGGGTCATCACGACCTCCTGTGCGATACGCTCGGTGTGGTTCGCGACGATGTCGAGGTCCCGATAGAGGTCGAGCAGGGCGGATTGGTTGAAGTTGATCCGGGTGTTCAACAGCCCGATATCGTCGGCACCCGCATCCGTGATCATCGCCGTGATCTCCCGGACGAGGTCGTCCGCCTCGCTTTCCAGCGACTCGATCCGCGCGAGCGTCTCCTCGTAGTCCCCGTCGGCGGCGTATCGGTCACAGAGGTCCGGCAACAACGCCGCACACGCCTCAAGTCGCTCGACATAGGCTCCTGTCCGGGTCTCCAACCGCTCGCCGAATCCGGCATCGTCCGTCATGGGTATATATACGACGGCGACGTGCAAAAGTCCCCGTGGTGAGGCTCTACGCCTGCCCGTCACCCCGACCGACAAGAAGCCCTCGGACCGTTCACAGCGCCGATGTCGCCTCAAGCGCCGCGTCGATCTCGGGCGCATCGAACCGTTCCTCGCCGATGTAGGCGTTCGTTCCGGCGGCGTACATCGCCGACACCGACTCCACCACGTCGTCGGGCAGCGAGATCGGCGAGACGGCACACAGTCCCCGCCAGTCGTCCGTCTCATGGCCACCGACCGCGCGCTTCGCCTCGTCGACGGCCTCGACCCACGCCGGCTGGTTCCGTTTGTACCACTGTCGGATGACCTCCTTCGAGAGCTGGGTTCCCCCGCGGGAGAACCGGTTCTCGTCGAACGTGCCGACGACGTCGGCGACATGGATCTCCCCGTCGATGTAGAGACACTCGATCTTCCCGTCCTCGTGGACGAATCCCGTCGCGGCCGCCCGCTCGCTTATCACGTCGTTCACCTTGCGCGCCACCGATTCGAGCGCAGCGATGTCCGCGACGCCGGCGATCCGGTCCGCCTCCTCGCTTGAGAGGTATCGATCCTGCCGCTCGTATTTCGTCGAAAATTCGACGATCGGCTCCGGGAGGTCGACCGCCTCCGCCGGCCACGTATCGCCATCGAGGCCGACGTCGGCCGGCGTGGCCCGCTTTCGGAGGCTCGATCCGACCGGCACACGGTTGCGGAAGACGATCTCCAACGGAACGAGGTAGTTCTCCCCGCCGGCGGCGTGAAACGCGTCGTATCCGTACCCTTCATCCGACCCTCGATATGGCAACTCCGGGACCTGTGTCAACTCGATCGCCATCTCCGTCGGGGTCCCCTCGACCGCCGAGAGCGACCGCACCTCGTCGTCGCCGACGACGCCACGGTAGTGGGTGGCGACACCGTTCGCCTCGAGCAGTTCGAAGTTGTACGCGCCCATCGTACAGAGGCTCGCACCTTTTTGCGGGATCGGGTCCGGCATCCGTCCCCAGTCGAACACGGAGTAGGCGTCCGTAAACACGAACCGCCCCCGCCCGAGCGAGTCGGCGGTCGCCGGCTCCGAGACCTGAAAGTCCTTGACGCTCGTCATGCGCTATCCCGCGACCGCCGGCCCTAAGAAGCTTTCACTTTCATGCCTACCCAGTCGCAGACTGGACTCAATCGATCCCGGATCGTGGATCACTACTGGCGCTCCCCGACCCGCTACGGGTCGACACGCAGCAGCCACGTTTCCGGGTGATCGAACTCCTCGTTCGTCGGGAGGTACTCCGGGCGCTCCCAGACGGCACCCGCGGCCTCGATCCCGCGGGCATCCGCGACGGCCTCGAAGAAGGCCGCCCCGCGCTCGTACTGTCGCCGCTTCATCCCGAGTCCGAGCAGGCGCCTCGCGAACCGTTCGATGGGCGTCCCCCAGCTTCGACGCTCGTCGAGTTTCGCCCTGAGGTCGGCGTACTCCTCATCGAACGCCCGGTCCATCAGCAGCTCCGCATATCCCTCGACGGCCGTCATCGCCACCTGCAGTTCGGTAAAGGAACTGGGATCGAGGCCGCCCGACGTCATCGATTGGACCCCCGCTTCGAGGCGCGATTCGAGGTACTCTGGCAACCACGGGGCCGCGCCGAACTCGGCGGCGTGTGTCACCTCGTGGAAGGCGATCCAGCGGCGAAATCGGGGGTACGATACGTTCAGGTCGATGGCGGCCGCGGTGATGTTCGGGTGCACGAAATAGAGACCGTGCTCGTCGACCGGTTCGTCGGCGAGCAGCAGCGGATCGTACTGTCCTAAGACGTTGCGGCCGAGAAACCCGAGCGTGAACGCGAGCGAGCCAGTGTTGGCGACCCGCGAGAGATCCGGGAGGAGCGGTGCGGCCGCCCCCTCGATCGGCCGCATCACGTTCCGGATGGTATCCACGTTGGCGTCGATCCAGTGGTGTCGGTTCTGTACCTCCACCGACCCCGGAACGTCGAATCGTAATCCGGACACTGCACGGACGCGGTCGCGGGCGTCCCGCACGTCGGTGGCGTAGCCGTCACGCTCGGCGGGGGACAACTCGAGCGATCCGGGGTCGGTGCTCGCCTTCGCGGCCTCGGCGGCTTTCTCCCAATCGATGACGCCGGTGCCGGAGGCCTCGACGACCGCCCGGAGGCTTCGAAACACGTTCATATTCTTATGAAGTGCGCCGCTCACAAATCGCTTGTGTCGATCCGTGCCGACGCCGCTTCCACGTCGCCTGCGACCCCTTCATCC
>PWGU01000113.1 GCA_003554605.1 Halorubrum sp. | reverse complement strand
TCGAATGACCATCCGCAAGCGGGAGCAGACCTACTACTGTGACACCCCGATCAAACTCCTCACCTTCGACACCGACGCGGAGTTGCAGTCGTGTCTGGAACGTTATCGGCTCGCGGAGCCGACCAACCCAACTGATAAAACCGAGGTGTAACGGACCGAATGACCCGTCGAGAGCCGGAGGATATGGAGGACCTGATGCGCATCGATGACCCGGAGTTCGATCGGGTACTCGAGTGCGTGTTCGGGATCCAATCGCACGAACGGCGCACATATTTCGCGCTGCTCGAGATACCGGGCAGCACCGTGTCGGAGATCGCGGAGGATCTCGACCGCGATCGGAGCAACGTCAATCGCTCGCTGTCGACGCTCGCCGAAAAGAACCTGGTGGACCGCGACGGTAAGATCCTCGACGGTGGCGGGTACATTTATCAGTACTACCCGACCCCCATTCCGGAGGCGAAAGCCCTGATGCATGAGGCGGTCGACCGCTGGGCAACCGATGTCCACGGAAAGATCGAATCCTTCGACGTGTAGGTTGGATCACCCAAGCACGGCGACCCGGATCTCGTGAGCCGTCCCATCGCGGTCGATCACGACGCGGTCGACGACGGCCTCACGGACCGCCACGCGCCACTCCTCGACCGCCTCGAAATGGCGTTCCCGTCGAGTTGCAAGGTCGGCATCTGGATACCGCTGTGCGGTCTCATCGACCTCGGGATACGGCGGCACGTCGTCGACCAAGTCGCGGGGATCGACGTGTATCGAGCCCGCCGCCGCGGTCGGATCCTCGCCACCGACCTCATGGATCCGGGCGCGCATCCGGCCGTAAAACGGCGGCGTGATACGCAGGACAACGTGGCGATCCGTCCGTAAGGTCGCCTCCAGCGCGGTCGCGACGTCCTCGCGGTGTACCGCGATGGAGCGGATGCGTTCGATCCCCGACGGCTCCTCGGTGGGCTTCTCGGTGGCATCCCCGCCGGGTGGATCCTCGTCAGCCATCCTCGGGTGACCAGCGGGCGTCCGAAAGCGTTCGTTGCACGGCCTCCTCGCCGACGGCGGCCGCGAGGTGTTCGAAGCCGCCACGGACGCCCCGATCGGTCGCGTTCGCGACGAGCCGTGAGACGATGAACTCCGGCGTCGACTTTCCGATGGTGCCGTACCGTGGCTGATAGTCCACCAGCAGCTCGAGGTCGTTGTTCAACCCTTCAGCGAAGATGCCGTCCACCCTCGCGGTCTCCGGCAGCGGGCTCAAGTCCGCGGCGAGGTGGGTGACGTAGACGCCGAGGGCGTCGCGCTCGACGGTCAACTCGACGAGCCCGTTAAGAAGGTCCGCGGCCCGCCCCGGCTCCGTGATCGCCTCGAACTCGTCGACGAGCATCAGGGTCCGCCCCTCCTCGACGAGCGGCGGGACCACGGATTTGAGCGTCGATTCGAGCACGCCCGCGTTGAACGAGGCGTGTCGGCGGTGAAAGACCACGCGGTCGAACGTCCCAACTTCGGCCTCCTCAGCGGGCACCGGCAGCCCCATCGAGGCGAGCAGCGCCACCGCACAGAGCGTCTCCAAAAGCGTCGTCTTCCCGCCGGAGTTCGCCCCGGTAAGCACGCTCACGCGGTCGCCGGAGGGCGGTCGCTCGACGACGTCATGCTCCGACCCATCGCCCAACTCGTGCGTTCCGATCCCGTATGTTACGGGCTGGACGTCGCCCGCGACGAAGAGGTTCCGAGCGTTGTGAACGGCGATGCCGTCGTCGACCAACCGCGGACGGCGGAGGTCGTGTTCGGCGGCGAAGCGCCCGAGCGAAAGTTGGACGGCGATCGTCGAGACCGCTTCGACCGCACGGGTGACGTCCTCGCCGGCCTCCGCGAGGCGTGATCGGATCTCGGCTCCGACCGTCTCCTCGCGCTCCGCCACGGCCGCTTCGAGCTCCGCGACGAGTTCACGGAGGGTTCCCGACACGAAGTCGGCGGCATCCAGCGCGTCGTCGGGGGCCGCCGACCGGATCGTCGCCGGGTCGATCCCCGTCTCGCTCGCGAGATGGTCCACCACGCCCGCACGGAACGCCTCGAAGTCGCGGGCGGAGCCGTCACGAACCGCCTCGATCACGTCGAAGGCGGCGTTCTCCAGCCCCCGTGCCGCCTCAAGCCGCTCGCGTCGACGGTCGAGCTCCGCGTCGGCACCCGCCGCGATGGTCGGCCCGCTCGATTCGCCGGCGTCCGTGTGAGTGGCGGCCTCGAGCGAGCCATGAACGTTCCCGAGCGCGCCGACGGCGTCGCGCAGGGCCTCGATATCGAGGTCCGCGAGGGCCTCGAACGCGTCACCGGAGAGGCCGGCCTCGCGAAGCGTGATGGCGACCTCGACGGCGGCCCGATCGGTGCCGCCCGACGCGTCGTACGCCGCGAACGCCTCGATCACCCGTTCCCGGTCACCCTCGGGGAGGCCCTCCCAGGCGTCCCGGGCCGCCATCACCTCGTCCAATCGCGTCTCCATCGGCTCCCGGTCGGTGAGCGGCGTGAGCACCCGGATGCGGTCGCCGGCGTGCGCGGTCAGGGCGTATTCGGCGGCCAGAGAGAGGAGATCGTCGTAGACGGCGCGGGCGTCGCCGGTCGCGAGGACGTCCATGCCGGCCTTGCCGTTCGCCCGTCGGAGGATCCGGGTCGCCCGACCGCGTTGGAGCCCGGCATCGGAGAGCGCCCGGACGTCCGCCGACTCGATCGCCTCGACGGCCCGCTCGGTGCCGAGCGCCTCGACGAGCGCCTCGCTCGTCTTCGGCCCGATGCCCCAATAGTCCTCGAGTCGCATACGGTTGCGTCTCGGCGAGCGACCTTGGCGTTTTCGTCACCCATCGCCGGTGCCGGCACGGACCGACGGCGTCTCAGTCCGCCGGCGACGGGGTCCCAGCGTTTGCCCGCGTCTCCCGGAGGTACCCCTGTAGATACGCGCCGATGAACATCCCAGCCACGCCGTAGAGGATGACGACGTTGCCGATCCCGAGGCTCGCGTAGGCGGCACCCGGGCAGATCCCCGACAGCCCCCACCCGATGCCGAAGATCCCACCACCGAGGACCACGTCCCGGTCGAGCGATTTGAGCCGGCGACCGAACCGCTTGCCCGTCATCGGGGCCGATCGTCCCGACAGCGTCAGCGCCCAGAACGTGATCCCGACGACGACGCTCGCGCCGCCCATCACGAACAGCAAGCCGAGGTCACGGAACTGCAGGAACTCCAGGACGATCTCCGGCCGGGCCATCTGGCTCATCGCCAACCCGACGCCGAAGATCGCCCCGCCGAGGAAGACGAGCGGCAGAAACAGCGGGTGGCTCTCGTGTTCGGCGATGATCCCGGCACCGCTCATGGGCGAGTCACCTCGCGTGGGACGCGGGAGATGGTCCCCCTCATGGGCGCACCCCCAACGCGAAGACGAACTGGGCGACCCCGATGGCGACGAGCATGAAGATCGCCACGTTCAGGATCGACGTTCGCGAGCCCGACCCGACGCCGCAGACGCCGTGGCCGGAGGTACACCCCTTGCCGAGACGCGTGCCGATCCCGATGAGGACGCCGCCGAGCAGCAGGCGCCACGGCTGAACCTCGGTCGTCCAGCCGAACTCGCCGGTCGCGACCGAATACGCGGCTGCGCCGGCGACGATCCCGAGCGTGAAGACGACCCGCCAGTCGCGCGAGGCGATGAATCGGGGCTGTTGGAAGCGTCGCAGCTTCGAGCCATACGAGAGCGTTGATTCGAGGAAGGTGCTCGCGCCCGCGTGGATGCCCGTGCCGGCGTAGATCAGCGCGGTTCCAAGCCCGATCAAGAGCCCCCCGAACAGGTACTGCTCGACGCCGCGCGGGAAGAGCGCGTCCGCGAGGAGGATGACCTCGTGCATACCGTGACGCTGGCGGTCGAAGCGGGAAAGCGCTACGTTCCCGGTGGGTCTTTGCCGTTCTCGGGGACGTTGTGTGCCGGGGATCCGCGGGTCACCCGCCGAACTCCGACTCGCTCACCCGGACGACCACGGTCTCGTCTATCTCGCGAAGGTCGTACTCGGGAACCGTGCCCTGATCGCGGCGGGCGAAGAGGGGTTCGACCAGCTCGTCGTCGACGAGTCCGAATATCTTGAGCCGCTGGTCGGTCTCCTCGGGCGGCACCTCGCCGTCGCGGACCGCCCGGGCGAGGTCGCGTGAGAGCCATTCGCTCCCCGAGATGGACGGTTCGAACACGAGCGCCTCCTCGACGAACCGGACGCAGTACCAGTTGAGGTCGTTGAGCAGCGCCACCGCGGCCCCGAGACTGACGGTGTCGACCGCGACGCTGTTCGCGAACGGCTCGTGGATCTCGTAGGTCGCGAGCGCGTCGCGCGCGGTCTCACGGGAGAGCAACTCATAGAGGAGGTTGACGTCCGGATCCCCGATGAGACATACCCGCGTCATATCCGATGCAGGCACCGACCCGTGAAAAACGGTTGTGGTCGGCCGGTGGGACGTTGTTCCGCTGTCCGGCGGATCGATTCTTAAAACGTCGAGACGTCGCCCTCGATCCCCTTGCGCGTGATCGCGGAGACGTCGGCGAGTTCGCGGTCGATGATCTCGGTGACCTCGTCCTCGATGTCTTCGATATCGACGCCCTCGGCGGTGACGATCTGTGCGTCGGCGACGTGGGGTTCGTCGATGGGCCGACCGATCTGTGAGAGGAGCCGAACCTGCAGGTCGCGGATGCCGTCGACCTCGTCGGTGACGGATTCCGCGATATGCGTCGAGAGAAGGTTGTAGATCTTGCCGATGTGGTTGACGGGGTTCTTCCCGGAGGTCGCCTCCATCGACATGGGGCGGTTCGGCGTGATCAGCCCGTTTGCGCGGTTCCCGCGGCCGACGGAGCCGTCGTCGCCCTGCTCGGCGGAGGTCCCGGTCACGGTGAGGTAGATGGAGCCCTCCTCGTAGTCGTCGGCGGTGTTGACGTGGACGTGCACGTCGCGGTCGGTGTGCTCCTCGGCGAGGCCGGTGACGAACTCGCGCACGTCGGCGACGGCGGCGTCGTAGTCGTCGAGGTCGTCGATGTACGCGTCGACCATCGCGGCCGCGACCGTAATGTCGATCCGGTCGCCCTCGCGTTTGCCCATGAGCTTCACGTCGGGACCGAGTTCGGGGTGGTCCGCGTGGTAGCTCGTGTTGAGCGCGCGCTCGGCCTCGTAGACGATCGTCTCCGTCTCGGTGAGCGGCGCGTGGCCGACGCCGAAGGAGGTGTCGTTCGCCATCGGGACCTCCTGGGTCTCCTCACCGAAGACGTCCTGCAGGTCGCCGGAGCCCTCGCCGAGGCGCACGTCGACGACGATGTCGGTGCCGTATTCGAGTTCGGGGATCGCCTCCTCCAGGTAGTCGCGGGCGGCCGCGAGCGCCGTGGAGTCGACCGGGAGTTGCTGGCCGTCGTAGGATTTCGTCGCCCGCCCGACGATCAGCACGTAGATCGGCTCGATGACCTCGCCGCCGCCGAAGGCGGGTGCGGCCCGACCGGCGACGAGCTGGGTCTCGTCGGTGTTGTAATGAAGCACCTTCCCGACGCGGTCGAGATAGAGCTGGGAGAGCGCCCGCGAGACCGACTCTGCGAGCCCGTCGCTTATCGAATCCGGATGCCCGATCCCCTTTCGCTCGACGATCTCGACCTCCTGGTCCTCGACCGCCTGTCGGTCGAGGCGGCTGACCTGAATGTTCCGACTCATTGGCTGCTC
>PWGU01000018.1 GCA_003554605.1 Halorubrum sp. | reverse complement strand
TGCCGGACTGGGTAATGAAGGATCTCGTCATCCCGCTCGATACCCAGATCGCGTACAACGACGAGCAGATCTTTTTCAATTTCACGTGGGAGTGGGACGTGCCAAACGGTTGGTTCCATGACCTATTTGTCTACGAAGATGATGAATGGGTTCGATACGGCGATCCAAATCCTGGAGTCGCCGATCCCGACTACGGAGTCGGTGATATCTTCAACGGCTTCACCGAAGATCGGCTTTCGTTTATGATCGACGACGGGAGCGTTGAAGGGTTCGCAAACTTCGGTGGATGGCTAACCATTCACGAAGGGACGCGGACGTTGCCCGGTGCAGTCGAGGGCGAAGAAGTCGAAGATCACCCACACCACGGCGACATTCTCGAAAACGACGACGTTCGAAAGTACATCCCCCAGTCTCGAAACGGCGAGTGGTGGGAGAACGACTGGGACGACGTCAAAGATCAAGAAGAACTCGACGAGATGCTCGAAAACGGCGAGTTCCTCGATATGCCGATGTTGCGAGCACACCGCGGCGCCCCCGGTGGGTATGGAACGACCCACTGTATTCTGGATCACCGACACGGTGCCATGGACGAGCCGTCGACGCGGATCCGAAACAGCCAAGATATCGTCGACGGCAACCCAGAGTTCATGTTTGACCCGGATGTCGTCGAAGGTGGAACACTTGATCTCGATGAAATCTATGAGGGCAACGTTCCACAAACCGACACGCACGCGCTGATCGAAGGCGAAAACATGGTTCCGTTCGACGAGGATGAAGCCGATGTCTATGAGGGTGCGGTGATCCCACGTCGGTACAGCCGCCCGGACGCGGTCGAAGGCCCTGGTGCAATCTGGCAGGTCGATGCGACGTACGAAAACGGCACGTGGACCATGGAGATGTGGCGGGACCTGTCGGTTGGTTTCCTCGGTGAAACGGAGTTCGAACCGGGCGAAGTGTATGATTTCTCGCCGGCGGTCCACGGCGGCGGTGCACAGCGATGGCACTGGGTTGGCTATCCGTACAAACTCGGCCTCGGCGTCGAACCCGAGGATCCTGTCCACGAGGATGCTGGTCTCGTCGCCGAGGAAGTCGACGGGCGACCTGACTGGGACGAGATCGAAACGTACACCATCCCACTGATGTACCCCGGTCAGACTGACTGGACGTGGCTCGTCAGCGGTGAACATCCTCGCGTCGACGAAATTCGTAACGACGAGATCAATATCTGGGAGTACCACGACGAAGACCCCGAGGCGTTCGCCCAGCGGATGATCGACCTCGAAGAAGCGATGGCTCCCCGAAAATAGGCTCTCGACCCACTATCCTGTGCGGTCTTTTATAAACTGGTGAAAACATCCACGGCGCTCACACCGGAGATCGCTCGATCTCGGTAGTCGATCTCCGCGGCGCCGTATCCATCAGGGAGTATATAAACAACTGCATTATACGGCAGATGTGCTACGGGGGGTGCGCGATGAATAGTATATATGAGCGCATCAGATCCCCCAGACGATATCGACAGCGAGGCCTGGGAGGCGTGGGCGACCGAGGTCGTCGACGGCACCGGCTTCGACGTCGAACTCGGGGTCGGACTCGCCCGAGACGCCCAGCGGGTCGCCCGAGGCGAGATGACCGAAGCCGAATACCAGGACAAATACCACGAGGCGGTCCTCGACGAGTTCGGCGTCGACGATCGACCCACCGCGCCGGAGCCACAGAAGGCCGACGGCTCGCCGCTACCGGGCGTTCCCGGCACCGGAAACGGCAAACGGTCACGCCGGTCGATGTTGAAAACCGCCGGCGCGATCGGCCTCGGGACGCTTGGATTGAGCGCGGCACAGCAATCGACGCGCACGGTCGCCGCCCAGAGCGGTGACGGCGACTCGGAGCCCGACGTCCAGATGGGGATGGCGATCAACACCGACCGCTGTATCGCCTGTCTGCAGTGTATGGACGCCTGTAACGAGGAGAACGGCAACCCGGCGGAGTCGCTGTGGATGGCCGTCCTCCGCTACCAGGAGGACGACTACACCGACAACGAGGAGTTCCTCACCCGGCCCTGCCAACACTGCTCTGACGCCCCGTGTGAGACGGCCTGTCCGACCAACGCCCGCTACACGCGGGAGGAGGACGGCATCGTCCTGACGGACTACGACCAGTGTACCGGCTGCCGGTACTGTGAGGTCTCCTGTCCGTACGGCGTCAACTACATGGAGTGGGCCGAACCCGGCGGGGGCGACTTCGAGGCCGACCGCGACGTCGACGGCGTCACCGCCGCCGGCAGCGCCCCGCAGGGGACGATGGGCAAGTGTACCTTCTGTGCACACCGTCAGGTCAGCGACGACGAGTCGCTTCAGGGGACGACCGCCTGTGAGGACGTCTGCCCGGTCGATGCGATCCACTTCGGGGACATGAACGACGAGGAGAGCGCCCCGCGGCAGCATCTGGCCAACGACACCGGCGGCCAGCCGACCTACCGGCTGCTCGAGGACAAAGGAACCGACCCGAACATCGTCTACGTCGGCAACGAACCGTCGCGAACGGCGACCCAGACCGACGGGCCGACCGGCGAAAACGAGTTCGACCTCGTCCGCGAACGACACGGACGACGCGAGATCGAGATCGGCAGCCACGAGGATGATGACTGATGTCAACTACTAACAACACGATACTAACGCCCTTGAAGACGCTCAGCGTGAAATTCCTCGCGCTGGTCGTCGTTCTCGGCATCGCCGCGCTGGTCATGCTCGAAGCGATCGTTCACCAGTTGCAACACGGACTGGCCGTGACCGACCTCGCCAGTTGGGGCACCCAGGAGGGCGTGACCTGGGGCATCTACATCGGCACCTTCGAATGGTTCGCCGGAATGGCCGTCGGTGCGCTCGCCGCGGTCGGCTACATCCGATACAACGAGCTGACGCGCTACGACATCATCGCGCGCATCGGTGAGCTCTGGGCGCTCATCGCCGGGCTGTCGGCCGCCTACCTGATCGTCATCGATCTCGGGCGACCGGACCGGGTGCTCAACATCCTGACCGCGTGGTTTGTCACCGTCCAGTACTCGCCGCTGGCGTGGGACGTGACGTTCGTCACCGCGCTGTTGGTGATGACCTCGACGATGCTCATCCTCTCGCTACGACGGGACTTCAGCGAGATGAACCTCAACAAGCTGCCGGTCTACACGGCGCTTATCGGCGAACTGTTGACCCTCGGCTTCCGGCCTGAAGAGCGCGAAAAGCTCGATTCGATGCTCCGCTGGCTCGGCCTCGCGCTGTTGATCCTCGCGTTTACCGGCGGGATGGTGCCCGGCTGGCTCCTCGGCGTGGTCGGCGCACAGGCCGGCTGGTACGGCGGCATCGCCGGGATCGCGTTCCTTTCGGCCGGGCTGTTGAGCGGTGTCGCGGTGCTCGCCATCACGGCCGGGGTGCTCCGATACCTCTACGGGATGGAGGAGGCCCTCCCCGAGGAGGTATTCGTCGGGCTCGGCAAAGCGCTCACGCTGTTCGGCTTCGTCTACCTCGTGGTGCAGTTCAACAACCTCCTCCCGAGCATCTTCCCAATGGCACCGCTGGCCGAATCACAGGTCGGTGAGGCGATGTTGTACGGTCACTTCGCGACCGACTTCTGGCTCGCGATGGCGGCCGTCGCGATCCCGATGCTCATCCTGGTGCTCTTCCGCGAACGGATGCTCGCCGGTGGCGTCGGGCTGGCGGTGGTCAGCGTTGTCATGCTGTGGGGCGTGTGGGTCAAGAGTCAACTGACCGTCATCGAGCCGCTCATGTACTCCTCGGGGCTGCCCTACGAGGTGGGCACCTACGTGCCGACGCTCGTCGAGTGGGTGATCACGATCGGGGCGATCCTGGTCGCGATCCTCCTGTTCTCGATAGCGACGAAACTCGTGCCGATGGGCCGACTGCTCGATGACACGGCGTCGACCGAGGAGGTGAGAAACTAATGACAACCACAATCGGGATCCCGATCCTGCTCGGGCTCCTACTGTTGCCGATCTACACGGTCATCGCCGGCTTCCTGTTCGGTAAGCCGCGGGACTTCAGGACCGCCGGGATCGGTCTCGGCGTCATGGCCGTCATGGCGGTGTTCATGATCGGATCGACGGCGATGATGGGCATCGCGTTCGGGCTGATCACCCCGTTTTAACCACCCTCCACCCACGTTTTCGAGTCCCTAAACAGATGGACCCTGACTCGCCGGCAACGGAGACGACGCTCGTATCGAGTACCGTCGAGCCGTGCGACCGGGCGCTGTGTACCGCGCTCGAACGGTACGTTTCCGGGGTTGTCTCCCGGGAGGTCGAAACCGCGCAGGCGCAGTGGGCAGCACATTCGACGCTGACGGACGAGGAGGCGGCCATCCTCCGCGAGTTGGCCGAAGCGATCGCGGCCGAAGTCGTTACCGAACCCGTTCGGATGGCGGTCCGTGCCGACCCCGAGGATCCATCGACCAACGCATCCGATGAACGGCGTGATCGGATCGCCTCGCTTTTCGACCTCCGGATGGACGTATCGAACGGCGAGGCCCCCTCACCGGTCTCCGAGTAGGGCAACCCGACACACCCCGTCGTCTCCGCCGATTTCAACGCCACAGGGCATCTCGTTGCTCGCGATCGTGTGGAAACACCACGGCTATGAGTCTGCCAGCCGTCAACCCGCCCATGAGCGAGGACCTTCGCGAACGGCTTCGCACGATCAACGCGCCCGATCCATACACGAACGGTCCCGACGGGGCCGAGATCGGGGACGACATCGTTACACAGGGACTGGTCGGCGAGGTCACGGTCGAGGGTGAAACCGCAACGGTCGAACTCGCCCTCGGTGCGCCGCACTCGCCGGCCGAAACCGATCTCGTCGCGGCCGTCCGCCGGACGGTCTCCGATGCGGGCTATGAACCGGTGCTTTCGGTACGGATCGACGACGACACGCCCGCCTCGGACGGACCGACCGTGATCGCCGTCTCGTCCGGGAAAGGCGGCGTCGGCAAAAGTACGGTCTCGACGAACCTGGCCGCCGGTATCGCCGAGCGTGGCGCGTCCGTCGGCCTGTTCGACGCCGACGTGTTCGGCCCGAACATCCCCCGCATGCTTGGCGTCGCCGACGAGATGGTCCAACCCGGCGGCGAAAACACCATCCTCCCGGTTGACGCTGACGGCATTCAGGTGTTAAGCGTCGGCTTCATGGTAGACGACTCGAACCCCATCACCTGGCGTGGCCCGGTGGTCGACCAGATGTTGAGCGACCTCTGGCACGACGTCGCATGGGATGGCGTCGAGTATCTCGTGGTCGACCTCCCGCCCGGCACCGGGGACGCACAGCTGACGATGCTCCAGCAGATGCCCGTGATGGGTTCGATCGTGGTGACGACGCCCCAGGACGTTGCACTCGACAACGTTCGTAAGGGGATTACACAGTTCGACCCGTACGAGGCCGAGGTGTTCGGCCTCGTCGAAAACATGAGCACGTTCGTCTGTCCGAACTGTGGTGAGGGTCACGAGGTGTTCCCGAGAACGGGTGCCGCCGCGCTCGCCGACGAGTTCGACGTGCCGCTTCTGGGCCGCATCCCGCTCGATCCGGCCATCGGCGAACACTGTGAGGCCGGCGAGCCGATCGTCTTCGAGGGGACCGAGACGGCCGAGATCTTCCGTCAGCTGGCCGGCGACGTCATGGACGCCGTCGGCAGATCCCGTCGGCATGCACACACGCG
>PWGU01000098.1 GCA_003554605.1 Halorubrum sp. | reverse complement strand
GAGATACGAATAGGTTTCGTCGGCATCAAGCAGTCCGATGCCGGCCGGGGAGATATCTATCGCCGTTGACTGGCGTTCGAGCTGTTCTATGCGCGCCAACCGATCTCGTGCGTCCTGAAAGATACCAAGTACATATGCTGTTCCGTTGTGGGTGACCGTCGTTGACCGGACATCGACCGGAATCGTAGTTCCGTCGCGTCGAAGGATCGAAACTGAAGGCTCCTCATCAGCATATGTTAACGTTTCCCGCCCCGCTTTTGCCGATTCGAACCCCTCACGATGTTGCTGTTCGGCGTCGGGTGGATGGAGTTCGGTCTGGTGGACTCCGATAAGCGAGGACCGACTACGGTCGAACAACTCGGTCGCGGCCTCGTTGACTGCGACGACTGTCCCCGTCTCTGCTTCCGCTGCGATAAGTGCCGCCGGAGCCTGAATCAGGATCTCGGACAAGAAATCCTCAGCTCCGGGGACCCAGTTGGAGGGCTGATCAGTCATATGTTATGAGTTGTCTGGTCCGCTAGCTTTGTTTTCCATCGAACGATTCGACTATGATATCCATCAAGATAAGCACACCACCTTCGGGAAGATGTAGCTGGATACCGACGCCGTAGACCGGCGTCAGCATCGCTCGGATGGCACGCTTAGTCGGTGATCTGACCATCACGGATCACACTGGGAGTTCCCCGAAGGTTATGCTGGAGACGGCCGGGTCGGAAGATGACCCAGTTGTCGATATCTGTACGGATATATCCGGTATGAGTGATCCAAACCGGACCAATCAGTAAAATGAGGTATCACCGTCCGGGGCAGCACAAGGATATGGAATCGGACGTGACGATCACTCAGTACGATCCGACGAGCACGTCATCTACAGCCGATGCAGTGGTGGCTGCTGTATCCGAATTTAAGAGTACAAATGACGTGAACTCTCGACGCCTCGAGGAATGCGTTGATGTCGACGGCATAAACACGTTATTCGGTGGCTTAGAGGGTTCGGTCACGGGTCTGAACGAAGGGGCCCTCTCGTTTCGATACGACGATGTATTCGTAACGGTGACACACGATGGACGGATACTCGTCGCCGATGATGACGTGTTTTATGCACAGTCCAACCCCCACGGGCTTTCAGCGGATGGGCGTGCCGATCGATCGCCGGAAGATGCACTCGACATAGCAGCTGCAGCGCTTGCGGTGGCCGAGGACCATATCTGGACGGCCGCGTGCAGTAGCCCTGACGGCGAGGATACCAACCCACTTTGGGAGGTCGTCGAACAGATATGGGGTATTCAAACAGCTCTCAACGAAAATCGATGAGTGACGTATGCGTGCAACGTAAGCGTGCCCTACTGGGTTCACCACAATGCCTCATATCAATCGCCACCTGAACCCGTGTATCACGATGACGGCCGCGATCCCGAAGATCGTCAACACGACCATGTAGAAGATCATAATGATCCCCATCTGCTTGGTCGTCATCTCCCCCTCAAGAATGTCCGTGAGCCCCATGATCGGATGCGATCGCCTGACACAATAAGTTTCACTGACGTCTCCCCGCACGGCAGGGCGTTGTAGCGCCCGTCCGTCGAGGGTCGTGATCGCGGTACGCAGCGGGTCCACGTCGGACCTGCTCAGAACCGCTCAGCGTCGGGGGCCAACGAGTCGAAGGCGAACGCCTCCAGCGCCTGCCGTGCCTGTTCGGGGGCCTCCTCGTGGCCGAGCGCGATCCGTCGCCCGCGGGCGGCGTGGATGACGTCGGTGACGAGTTGCCCCATCAGCTCCGGGTCGACCTCGCGGAACGTCCCGGACTCGATTCCCTCCTCGATGACCTCGATGATGCTGCCGCGGATGCGGTCGTAGTGATCGTTGAAGATCGCCCGGTAGGTCTCGTCGTTCTGCGCGTAGGTGTAGAGCTCGTGGTAGACTTTCATCCGGTCCCAGTGGGTGAACTCGCCGAACTCCGGCCCAAGGAGGCACTGGTCAACCCGGGCACGAAGCTCGGTGTAGGGATCGGCGTCATCGTCGAGCTCCACGCTGCCTTCATACTGGTCGATCACGTATTCGAGAAACGAGGAGAGCAGATCGTGTTTTCCCTCGAAGTGGTAGTGGATCACCTGTCGCGTCAGCTCCATCTCCTCGCCGATATCGCGCATTCGCAGGTCGGTATATCCGTGTTTGCTCAGCGCACGGAAGGTCGCCTCCATGATCACCTCCCGTGTGTCCTTCCCGGCAGAGGTCTCGCGTGACTCGCTCATGACACCTTCTCCGCCGGTGAGCTATATAACTGGACTGCCCGATCGCCCCGATCTTTACCATCCAGTAAATTTTTACCCTCATGGACGAACTCACGGGTACACATGACACGAACGATCGTTCAGAACGGGGACCTCATCACGATGGACCCGGAGATCGGCGACCTCGCGGAGGCCGATGTGCTGATCGAGGACGGGGAGATCGTCGAGGTCGGCCACGGATTGGACGCCCCGGGCGCGGAGGTCATCGACGCCGAGGGCCAGATCGTCCTTCCGGGCTTCGTCGATTCACACATCCACCTCGCACAGACACAGGTACGGGGGATCGCCGGGGACTGGTCGCTCATGGGGGAGTACTTCGAGCACATGCTCGGCAACATCACCGGGCTCTATGAGCCCGAAGATATGTATCTCGGCGGCCTCTTCGGCGCGTTCGAGAAGCTCTACACGGGCACGACGACCGCGCTCGATTGGTCCTACCCCAACACCCCCGAACACGGTGCACGGGCGATCGACGCGTTGAAAAATGCCGGGTTGCGCGCGGTGTACACCTACGGCCCGCCCGGCGACGACGCGGCGACGTGGTGGTACGAGAGCGACGTCCGACTACCGGCGGACACCGTGCGCGGCCTTTATGAAGAGCACGTTCAGGACGACGACCTGCTCAGTTTCGCGCTCGGACTTCGCGGTCCGGACTTCTGTACCGAGGGTACCGCGAAGGCCGACCTGGAGTTGGCCCGTGAACTCGACGCACTGGCCACCATCCACATGGGTGCCGCGCTGTGGCCCTCGTCGGTCTACGGCGAGGGGTATCAGGGCTTCGGCTGCCTCCACGACCTGCTCGGCCCCGACGTGAACGTCGCCCACGGCAACCACTTCGCACAGGAGGACGTCGACCACGCCGTCGAGCAGGGCGTCTCGTTCTCCGTAACCCCCGAAGTCGAGATGCAGATGGGACACGGCATCCCCGCCACCGGGAAGGTCCTCAAAGCGGGCGGTCGCCCAACGTGGGGCGTCGACGTCTGTTCCGACATCAGCGGCGACATGACGAGCCAGATGCGGATCGGCCTGCAGGTGCAGCGGATGTTCGACAACCAGGCGATCCTCGAAGGTGACGAGGAGGTAACGGGTGTGAGCATCACCGCCCGCGATACGCTGGAGATGGCGACCATCGAGGGGGCGAAGGCGCTCGGACTGGCCGATCAGATCGGGAGCCTCACGCCCGGCAAGCGTGCGGATCTCATCCTCGTCGACGCGACGAACTTCATGACCGCGCCCTCCCACTCGCCAGTCGAGACCGTCGTCTTCCAGGCGGATCCCTCTCACATCACGACCGTGCTCGTTGACGGCGAGGTGCGCAAGCGCGACGGCGAGTTGACGAACTCGAAGGTTCGTGAGGAGTTCGATCGGTTCGTCGAGTCCGGCAACCAACTCGTCGACAAGGCGGGGCTCGAGTTCTGATTACGATGCGACTGGGACGATATACAACCGGAACGGAGTCGCCATGGGTCGGCGTCGAACTCGACGTGGAGACCGTCGTTGAGGTCGGGGCTGCGGGCGACGCGGCCGGCGTCGACCTGCCGGGGCGAACCGTCGACCTGCTCGCGACGTGGGAGTGGCGGCGGAAAGTCGATCTGGCGGTCGAACACGCGCTGGCGACGGGGGAGGGCCTCCACGACGGCGGGCTGCTTCGACGCGAGGCACCCATCGGGAGCCCCGAGAAGGTCGTCTGTGTCGGGCTCAACTACCGCGACCACGCCGAGGAGGGCGGCAATCCGATCCCCGAGACGCCCGTGCTCTTCTCGAAGTTCCCGACGACGGTGGCCGGGCCGGAAGACACCCTCTCGTGGGACCCATCGTTCACCGAGAAGGTCGATTACGAGGCCGAGTTGGTGGCCGTGATCGGGGAGGAGGCCCGCCGCGTCGCACCCGAGGACGCCCTCGATCACGTCGCCGGCTACCTCGTCGGCAACGACGTCTCCGCGCGGGACCTCCAACACGGCGACGGGCAGTGGGTCCGCGGGAAGAGCCTCGACGGCTTCGCGCCAATTGGCCCGACGCTCGTCACCGCCGACGAGGTCGGAGACCCGCACGACCTGGCGATCTGGGCCGATATAAACGGCGAGCGGCTGCAGGAGTCGAGCACGTCGAACCTCATTTTCGGGATCGACGAACTCGTCTCGTTCTGTAGTCGGGCGTTCACGCTGAAGCCCGGCGACCTGCTGTTCACCGGGACACCGCCGGGCGTCGGCGTCTACCGCGAACCGCCGGTGCTGCTCGGCGACGGCGACGAGGTCACGATCGGCATCGAGGGGCTCGGCGAGCTCACCACCGAGTGCGCCCTCGAGTGAACCCGGGCGCTCAGGTACCCAGCGCGAACACCCGACGCGGGTTTTCGAGGACGACCTGTCGGATCGCGTCGGCGTCGATCCCGTAGCGATACAGCTCGAATATCGCCCGCTTCAACGCGTACGGGTCCGTCCGGAGGACGTTCGCACAGTCAGTGTCGACCATGATTCGATCGGGGCCGTACTCATCGATGGCGTCGGCGACATCCGCAGGGGTGACGCCGATGAGCCAGGAGTGGCCGATGGTGAAACTTAGGTAACAATCGGTCTCCTCCATCAGGTATTCGATGTTGTTCGCGTCGGCGTGGGAGGCGACGACCCGTTCCTCGTCAAGGCCGACCTCGTTGGCCGCCTCGACGTCGATCCGGACCGCCTCGAGCGCCGGGTTGTCGCCGTCGATGACGGGCTCCGTACCGAGCCCGGGCGTCTTCTCGTAGCCGGGGATCCCGAGCTCCGGGCGGTAGGGTCGGCCGCCGTCGTTCACCGTTTGGTTCGGCGTGTGAAGGATGACGGGCAGGTCGTGGTCGGCCGCGAGCGCCATCTGTGCCTCCACGACCGCGCGCTGTTTCTCGAGCGCCCATCCCTCGACGTGCTGGGTCGGGGTGACGCCCGTTTCGCCGATGGCGACGACCGAATCGAGCCCACAGTAGTCGCCCATCGCATCGAGGAGGGTATCCGGGTTCTCGATGCGGACGCCCGTATGGATCCCCAGCCCGAGTTTGGCCTCGAAGAAGTGGTTGCGCTCGATGGCGGCCCGTCGGTTGATCGCGTCGTCCCAAAGGAACCGCACGTCGCGGGCTCGAACGGGTTTATATGGGGTCCAGTGATAGCCGGAGGCGACCATGAGCATCGCCCGGCAGCCGGCAAGGGCGTAGCGCTCGCGATCGTCCCAAGAGAGCGTGTGTGCGTGGTTGTGCGCGTCGATCCACGGGAGGTTCAAGAGCTCCGTCGGGAGCGCTGAATCCACGGCGTCATCGCCGATAGAGGCCGCGTCGGTCGGCCGAACGGTGGGGTGCTCGCGGGTCATCTCTGCGTACACTCGTCGGGCGCGGCACTTAGCGTTTTACGGTTTGGTAAAACTTTATACGGGATCGAACGAACGAAACGAGTATGTCATTGTTGATCGGCACGGACAACGGGCTGTATCGCGTCGACG
>PWGU01000195.1 GCA_003554605.1 Halorubrum sp. | reverse complement strand
AGGCGTTCCACCCCATCGACGACCGAGAGGAACGACGGGCCGAACGCGGCGGCGGGGGTCGTGAATCCGATGGGTGCCTCACCCGCGTGTACCCGCTCGACGGCCGCGAGCGCCGTCTCGATCGTCACGTCGTACGGGTCCGGGGTCCGAAGACGTGAAACGACTCGCTCGCCGACCCGCTGGGAGTTCCCCCCGGCACCGTCCCCCAGACACCCCTCGTACTCGGTACACGCTTCGGCGTAAACGAAGACCGCCGATGACCCCCGTTCGGCGGCCGATGGCCCCTCGAAGCGGCCCGCGACGATCCGATCGAGGAGCCACCGGGCGGGTCGCGTGTCGAGAAGCGGGGCGAACGGTCTCGCGATCCGGGCCGCGCGCATCGCTCGAGGGTCAAGCGCGACGTAGACGGCGACGTGCTCTGCGCCCGTCGTGTGCGGGGCGGTGACGAGGTCAGCCCACGAGACCGCGAGCGACGACCGGGCCCCGTGACCGAAATCGATCGACCGTTCCCGGGTGTCGGCGTCGGGACGAATCAACGCGTCATTTCGTCGGATCAACGGGCCGGTACCGACGCCGCGAACCGCGGTTCGGGCCGTCCCCCGCGAGATCGATCCCGTAGCATCGAGCCCTAAGACGAGCGTCGTCGCTCCCGGCAGGCGCTCGGCGAGCTCAGCGGCGAGACAGTCCGTGACCGTGACGTCGAAGCCGACTGCCGGGAGCAGGGTGACGCCGGCGTCGACCGCCCGCTCGTCCCGGGCGGCGATCGCCGCGATCGCGGCGTACTCGCCGGTCACGTCGAGGTAGTCGACGCCGGTTTCGAGGCAGGCGTCGACGATCGGTTCGGCGGTGGCTTCGAACGGACCGGCGCAGTTCAGGACGAGGTCGACGTCCCGAATGCTTTCGACGACGAACTCGTGAAAGGAGAGATCGAACTCGCGGACATCGGCCCGAAGCTCCCGCCCGAGCGCCCGGAGTCGGTCCCCGTCACGCCCGGCGAGGATCGGATCGAACCCGCGCTCGACGGCGGCGCGGGAGATCAGTTCGCCGGTGTAGCCGTATGCGCCGTAGATGAGGAGGGTCACGGAGTGGTTGACGGTCGCGGATGGTTTGTGTGTTGCCCGTGGGACACGGCGGGGGCCGTCAACAACACCGTCTCCCGTCCACGGCATCGCCTCACGCCCGCACCGCCGTCTCCCCGCAAACCGCCATCCAGCGTTCACATCGCCGCCTCACGTAAGCCTTAGTGGCGGGCGCGCCGAGTGACGAATATGAGCGCAGTTCCCGAGCGAAAAGCGATCGACGACGAGTATAAATGGGCCCTCACGAGCGTCTTCGCGGACGATGAAACGTGGGAGGAGGCGTTCGAGGCGGTCGCACCCCGGGTCGAGGAGCTTCGGGCGTACGAGGGGCGCGTCACGGAGAGCGGGGAGACGCTCCTTGAACTGTTGGAGCTTCGCGAGTCGATCTTTCGCGAGATCGATCAGGTCGCCGTCTACGCACAGCTTCGGAGCGCCGAGGACACCCGGAACCAGACCTATCAGGCGATGTCGGCGCGCGCCTCGTCGCTCCGTTCGGAGGCCGCGAGCGCGATCTCCTATCTCGAACCGGAGCTGCAGACGCTGAGCGAGGCCGACGTGGAGTCACTCATCGAGTCCGAACCCGGGCTTGCCGAGTACGAGCACTACCTCGATAACGTGCTTCGGACCGCACCGCACACCCGCTCGGCGGAGGTCGAGTCGGTGCTCGCGGAGCTCTCGGAGGTAACGAGCGCGCCGGGTGAGATCTACTCGATGCTCACCAACGCCGACCTCACCTACGGCGTCGTGGAGGACCCCGACGGCGAGGAGATCGAGATCAGCCAGGCCAACTTCACGAAGCTCCAGACGAACCCGGACCGCGAGTTCCGCCGCCGGGTCCACGAGACGTTCTACGGGGAGTGGGAATCGGTCCGGAACACGGTCGGGACCTCCCTTGAGAAGGCGGTTCGTGAACACGTCATCAGCGCCCGACTCCGTGACTACGACTCCGCCCGGGAGGCCGCCCTGCACGGGCCGAACGTCCCCGTCGAGGTGTATGACACCCTCGTCGACACCGTCGGCGACAACCTCGACGTGCTCCACCGGCACGCGGAGTTGAAACGGCGGGCGCTCGGCGTCGACACGCTGGAGAGCCACGACCTGTATATGTCGCTCACCGGCGATCAGGGCCCGGACGTCGAGTACGATCAGGCCGTCGAGTGGGTGATCGAGGCGGTGGAGCCGCTCGGGGAGGCGTATCAGGACCGGATGGCCGAGGGGCTTCACTCGCGCTGGGTGGACGTGTATGAGAACCGCGGGAAGCGCTCGGGCGCGTTCTCCTCGGGGACCTACGACACCCAGCCGTTCATCATGATGAACTACCAGGACGACATCTCCTCGATGTACACCCTCGCACACGAACTCGGCCACTCGATGCACTCGGAGTTGGCCGGCGAGGTCCAGCCGTGGCACGACGCGGGCTATGAGATCTTCGTCGCGGAGATCGCCTCCACCGTCAACGAGACGCTGCTCACCCACTACCTGCTCGAAAACCTCGAAGACGAGACGCTTCGGACGCACGTGCTCGATGAGTACCTCGAACGGTTCCGCTCGACGCTGTTCCGCCAGACGATGTTCGCGGCCTTCGAGGCGGAGATCCACGAGCGGATCGAGAACGACGAGGCGCTCCCCCCGGACGTCCTCGACGAGCAGTACGCGGCGCTAAAAGGAGCCTACTACGAGCCGGCCGAACTCACCGGCGGCATCGAGCGCGAGTGGCAGCGCATCCCGCACTTCTATTACAACTTCTACGTCTACCAGTACGCGACCGGAATTTCGGCGGCCGCGGCCATCGTGAAGCGGATCCAGTCCGAGGGCGAGACGGCCGCCGCCGACTACCGGGAGATGTTGCGCGCGGGCGGGTCGGCGTACCCGCTGGAGGTCGTCGAACGCGCTGGCATCGACATGGCTTCGCCGGAGCCGATCGAGGCCGCCATCGACGTCTACGACGGCTACCTCGATGAGGTGGCGTCGTTGTTGGACCTCGAATAAGGGAGGGTTGCGCCGCTGACGGTCATTTGACGGGGAAGGCAATTAAAGGGTGTATGAAAAAGTAAAACTGGAGGGTTGTTTTTAAATACATGATCCGCCGTTTATAAACGGAAACGTGATGGGGACGACGCACATCGTCAAAAAGTCCCGTTCAGAACCGCACCGCAGCCTCACGCCTCCCCAGCCTCGCCACGGCTGGCGTTCCCGCCAGCCGTGGGCTCCCTCGCGCTCGGTTTCGCGCCCTCCGGGCGCTCACCGGAGCGCGCCGACCGCCCGTGAGGGATGATAGCGGTCCGCATTACCCCGGTCGGTGGTATATAAATAAACGATCGAGTTCGGGACCGCTCGCTGCGTCCCCTGTACCGACGGTGACTGACTCAGGACGTGTTATCGGGTACGTATTTCAACGGAGCAAAATAGCCGATCAGCCCCGCTCGACGAACGTCGCGTCCGCCGACGTGCGCCCCTGGTTGAAAGAGAGGACCTTCGCGCGGATCACGTCGCCCTCGCCGATGTCGTTCGGGATCCCCTCGACGAAGACGACGAACCCCTCGACCTTGCCGACGGCGACCTCCTTGCCCGAGTGATGGTCGGTGAGTTCGATCACCCCGAACGTGTACGTCTCACCGATCTCCACGGGCGGGTCGCGTTCCTGTGCCTCCTCGTGGGCTTTTTTCGACCGCTTGGCCGACGCCGACGGTCCGCGGAGTCGACGAACGACGAGGAGCAACCCGAGAAGTACGGCGGCCCCCGCGGCGGCGGCGAAGACGAGTTCCATGCGCGCCCCTCGGGCGGGGGTGAATTTGAATCGGTCGGTCTGCACGAGTCGGAACCATCGGCGTCGATCGTCGGGAACGGACAACAGTGGGGTGTGAGACGTTAGCGTTCCTGTTTAACAGCCGGATACGACTGCGCGCCGCCGTGGGAGTTGCGCGCGACAAGCGTGGCGACCGCCGCGGTGCCGTCGGTGACCGTGCGGCGTCGCTCCTCGTAGCCGAGGATCGTCAGGTCCAGACACGCCCGCAGCAGGTCGTTCGACCGGTAGCGATGCCGATCGTTCGAGGGGGCGATCTCGACCGGATCGCTCGTTCGGAGGTGGTGTTCATATATCAGGACACCATCGGGCGCGAGCGCCTCCTTGAGGTCCGGGAGCAGGTCGAGCGCGGCGAAGAAACTCACCGTGATCACGTCGTATGCGCCGGATTCAAGATCGAAATCGGGATCGGAGAGGTCGGCACGGATCCACTCGACGGCGACGCCCTGTGCGTCGGCACGCTCGCGTGCCAGTTTGAGCGCCTCATCGGAGACGTCGACGCCCTCCACGTCGTAGCCGTGGGCGGCGAGGTAGCGCGCGTTGCGCCCGGTACCGGTCGCAACGTCAAGCGCGCGGCCGTCGGGGAGCGTATCGATCCGCCTCGCGAGTTCGGGGATCGGATCCTCGGGAAGTTCGAAGTCGTCGTCGGCGCTGTACTTCTCGTTCCACCGCCTCCGGTCGTCGGTCACGTCCGAAGTCACGGGGGCGAGCATGTTGAACCTACGCGTCGATCGGCGGCGACCCCCCACGACGGCCGGATGAGAAACGCCTTTGCCCCCGAAGCCCCGGAGTTCGAATAATGCGAGCCAGTTCCGGGCGTGGTGTGCCGTGAAGGTCGCGGAGGCGGTGCCGGAGTTCGCGACGGCGTTCGGTTTCGAGGAGTTCAACCGGATGCAACGGGAGGCGCTGCCCGGGCTCTTGGAGACCGATCACAACGTCGTCGCCTCCGCGCCGACGGCCTCGGGCAAGACCGCCCTCGCCGAGTTGGCCATCTGTAAGACCCTCTCTGCGGGTGGGACCGCGCTGTTCATCGCGCCGCTTCGCGCGCTCACCAACGAGAAGGAGAGCGAGTGGGAGCGGTTCGAGGAGCTCGGCTACTCCGTCTACGTCGTCTCCGGCGAGCGCGACCTCAACCCCCGGCGTGCCGAGCGCGCCGACGTACTCGTGACCACCCCCGAAAAAGCCGACAGCGCGACGCGTAAACACGACTCGACGCGCTACTCGTTCATCACCGACATCGACTGCGTCGTCATCGACGAGGTCCACCTGCTCGATTCGGACAAACGCGGTGCGGTGCTTGAGGTGACCGTCTCCAGACTCAGACGACTGCAGGACCCCCGTATCGTCGCGCTCTCGGCGACGATGCCGAACGTGGAAGACGTCGCGGCGTGGCTCGACGCGCCCGCGGAGACGACCTACGAGTTCGGCGACGACTACCGACCCGTGGACCTCGAAACGGGCGTCAAGACGTACACCCACGGCTCGAACGCCTTCGCCGACAAGTACCGGCGGCTCTACCGCGCGCTCGACCTCGCGGAGCCGCACGTCCGTGAGGACGGTCAGGCGCTCGTCTTCGTCTCCTCGCGACAGGACACCGTCCAGGCCGCAAAGAAGGCGCGCGACGAGATCACCGATCGGGACATCCCCGTCGACACCCGCGGCGATTACGATTTCCACACGGACGCCGCCGAACTGTCGAACGACACCCTCAGACAGTCCGTGCTCGACGGCGTCGGCTTTCACCACGCAGGGCTCGGGAAAGGCGACCGCGACCGCGTCGAGCGATGGTTCAAGGAGGGCCGGATCAAGCTCCTCTTTTCGACCTCCACGCTGGCGTGGGGGGTGAACCTCCCCGCCCGCTGTGTGATCATCCGCGACACGAAGTATCACGACCCCTTGGAGGGCGAGACGGACATCTCCCCGCTCGATGTTCTGCAGATGCTCGGGCGGGCGGGCCGACCCGGCTACGACGATGTCGGCTACGGCTGGGTCGTCTGTGACCGGGGCGACGCGGATCGCTACCGCCGGTTGCTCCGGGAGGGCAAGGAGATCGAGTCACGACTCGCCGGCGAGTTGGCCGCCCACCTCAACGCGGAGGTCGCGATGGGCACCATTCAGGGGTTAGAGGACGTCATGGCGTGGCTTGAGACGACGTTCTACTACGTCAGGGCCGGATCGAAGCCCGAGGCGTACGACTTCGAGGGGATCCGTGATCGCGTCCGGACCACCCTGAGCTCGCTCGTCGACGACGGGTTCGTCGCCGCCGACGAGGGGCTCGCCGTCGAGCCGACGACGCTCGGACGGCTCGCCTCGAAGTACTACCTGCGGCTCGATACGGCGCGGCGGTTCGAGGCGCTCGCGGAGCGGGACCGACTGACCGTCGACGCGATCCTTGAGGCCGTCGCCGGCGCGGGCGAGTTCGACTCGGTCTCCGCGCGGGCGGCCGAAGCGGACGCCGTCGACCGGATCCTGGAGGGCCATGAGACGACCCTGGAGGACGGCCATCGGAAAGTGTTCGCCATCCTGGTCGCCAGCATGGCGGATTCGGTCCCGAGCGACCTTCGCTCGGACGCGTGGGTGATCCGACAGAACGCCCTGCGGTTGATCGCCGCGCTCTGTGAGTTCCTCGACCGGCTGTCGGGACCCCGGGCGGCCAACCTCGCCCGTCGGGTCGAGGCGCGCGTCGAACACGGGGTCGACCGCGAGGCCGTCGCGCTCACCGCCATCGACGGCGTCGGCGCGCGGAGAGCGAAACGGCTCGCAGGGGCCGGCTTCACCTCGCCGGGGGCGGTCGTCGACGCCGGAGCGCGGGCGCTCGAGAACGCCGGCATGAGCGACTCCGTCGCCGAGCGCGTCGTCGCGGCGGCGACGGAGTGCCCGTGCATCGAGGTGGAGTGGGGGGCGTTCCCCGACACGATAGCGGTCGGCGAGAACGACCTTCGAGAGGTGGCCGTCCGCAACGTCGGCGGGGGCGCACACGTCGGACTCCGTGTCACCGTAAACGACGTGGAGATGAGCACCGAGGAGACCTACCTCGACGGCGAGACGACCGTTCCGGTCGGCGTGTTCGGCACGCCGACGGCCGACGAACTCTCCTTCGACGTGGAGGTCACCTTCCCGGACCTCCCGCTCATGCCCGTCCGTGCGAGCCGGACCGTGCGGATTACGTAAACGCTGACGACGCCGACGGCCGATCGCGCAATCGCTTAAATCGGATGCCGGGGCCAACCCGGCCCATGCCCGAACGCCTCCGCGTCCTCGCCGGCGACTGCACCGTAACCGAACGTGGCGACCGCGTCCGCACGTATCGCGGCCACGTCGTCGTGCTCGTCAAGCCCGACAACACCACGCTCGTCCACGACGCCGACGGCTACCAGCCCGTCGCGTGGCTCACCCGTCCCGAGTCCGTCGTCGTCGAGGGCGACGGGGAGGGGTTCGCCGTCACCGCCCGTGACGGGAATCGAACGATCCGGATCGTCGCCGAGGCGGCCACGGCCGCCCGCGGCCTGCCAGTGACGGAGGCGGGCGTCCCGGTCGGGACCTGTCCGGAGGATGACGGCCCGCTCGTGCGAGCACACGGCGACGTGATCTGTCTCGACTGTGAAACCCGCTGGGGATTGCCGGCCGGTGCGAGCGTGACCGACTCGACCTGCGGGGAGTGCGGCCTGCCGAAGATCCGCGTCGAGCGCGGCGAGCCGTTTCACCTGTGTTTGAGCGCGGCCTGCGACCCGCTTGAGGACGCGGGGAGAGAGCGGTTCGACCGCGTCTGGGACTGTCCCGACTGCGGGGCCGACCTCCGCGTCAAGGCCGCACCCGGTCGTGTCTTCCTCGGGTGTGAGCGCCATCCCGACTGTGAGACGACCGTCTCGATCCCGAGCGGGGTCGTCGTCGACGACTGCGACTGTGGGCTCGCGATCGTCGAGACGGCGACCGGCCGTCGATGTCTCGACGGCACGTGTACGGAGGGACCGTAATGAGCGACGGGAGCAGGATGACGGTGAAGTGGCGACGCATCCGGCGGTACCGTTTACCCCGTTACCCCTCGGGATACGTCGGCAATCGAAGCGACCGGGCGCTGCCCTCGACGAACGGGAGATCGAGCCGTTTCGCCGACGTCTCCTCGCCACCGACACGGACGGAGAGCCCGTCGGAGGACGTCTCGAAGGCGACGAGCGCGAGCGCCAGGGGGTCACCTGTCGCCGGACCGACGGCGGCACGGGTCACCTCGCCGACCGCCTCGTCGCCGTCGAAGACCGCCGCGCCGGGGGCGGGGAGGATCTCGGCGTAGTCGTCGGGCTCCGCGTCACCATCGATCCCCTCGACGGCGTCACCGAGGTCGGGAAGCGTGAGCCCGACCAGCCGGCGACTGGGTCGTCCGCGGTTTTCAACGCGGGAGACGACCTCCTGGCCGACGTAACAGCCCTTCTCAAAGTCGAGCGCGTTGCGGATCCCGAGCACGTTCGGGACGGTCCCCCGGAGTTCGTGTTCGAAAAGCGGGGTGCCGGCCTCGAGGGTGAGCGCGTCCCACGTCCGATAGCCGAACGGGGCGGCGTTGAGCCCGCGGGTCAACAGGGTGTCGAACACCTCGGGGGCGTCCGCGGCCGCACAGATGACCTCGTACCCCTCCTCACCGAGGGGGTTGTCGCTCGCGATGACCGTCACACCCGCGTCGGCCATCGAGCCGCGCACGAACGTGAGCGGCCCCTCGGGTGCGCCGGCCCCGTTGAGCACGGAGGCGACCTTCTCGGTCGATTTGGGCCCGTGAACGCCGAAGACGCCGAACTCCTCGGAGGCGTCACGGATCGTCACGTCCTGGATGAACACCTTGCTCGACCAGTCCTCCAAAACCGGGGCGGCACGTTCGGGCGGGCAGAAGACGAGCAGCCGCTCGCCGGCGTTGTAGATGTACATGTCCGTCTCGATACCACCCTGTGGGTCGAGGAGGAGCGCGTACCGGCCGACGCCCTCCTCGTCGGGGACCCGATTGGAGACGGCGTTGTCGACGAACTCGACCCGATCCTCGCCGGTCACGACAAGGACGCCGTAGCCCATCTCGATGGTCCCAACGACGTTTCGAACCGCCTTCCCGACCCGTTCCGGCTTGCCGTAGTGGTCGACGACGCGCCGGTCCCCGCGCTCGCGATAGGTGGCGCTGTACGCGTCGTGTGCCTCGGAGACGAGAGTCATACGTGATCCTCTCGCGGGACGGCCAAAAGGTCGCTGGAAGCAGGCGGGGCGACGGTCCGGGGCAAGCCGACGCCTCGATCAGAGCCCGAGGCGACGGCGGAGCGACTCGAGAACCCCCCGATCTGGCGGCTCGCCGTCGGCGGTCGGGTCCGGGACGACCCGATCGGCCGGATAGACGCGGACGCGGTCGTCGCTCTCGACGGTGATGAGCGAGTCGGCTTTCAACGTCGAGAGGGCCTCCTCGATCGCGTCGATGTCGGCATCGACGGCGGCTCGCAGTTCGAGGACGGTCATTCCCTCCTCGCTGCGGTCGACGAGGGCGTCGAGCACCGCGACCTGTACCTCCGGGCGGTCGCGGTACTTCGGCTTCGCGGCCATATCGATACCATGGACCGGGCGGGCTTTACCTCTACCGGCGAACGGGGATGGTCCGCCGCGGTTGCGACGCTCATCGGTGTGGATACGACGGGAAGCGGTCGCGGTGGCGATCGACTCAGCGGAGCAGCCGCGAGCAGGTGCCGCAGAGGTTCTCCTCTTTCACGTCGACCTCGCGGACGGTCGGCGAGAAGGACATCACGCACTTGGAGTTCTCACAGTGTTCAAGCCCGAGGGTGTGGCCGATCTCGTGGACGACCTCCTTTCGGACACGGTCGGCGAAGACGTCCGCGGCGGGCTTCGTCGAGATGCCCCCGTCGGAGCTGGTCTGGAGGCGGTGCGTGGAGATGACGGAGCCGTTTCCGTTGAGGTACGCGAGCCCGAAGACGTAGTTTCGCCGTCGGTAATAAAGGTCCCGAGGGGTAATACCGATGTTCTTCTCGCCGGTGCCGACCCGTGAAACGGTCTCGATGAGCTCCTCGGCCCGGTACTGCCCGCGCCCCTCGTCGTAGGCGGTCTCGGGGACCGGTTGATCGTCGTGGACCGTCACGTCACAGTCATAAACCGACCGCAGCGCACTGGAGGCCTCCCGCTTGACGCGCGGGTTCACCTCCCCGACGGGCACGATGTCCACGAGCATGGAACCGCTTTTGACGTCGGCGGACATAAATCCCGCGCCGTGGTTACCACCGCCCACCGGTCGTTCATCGACGAGCTCGTCGGCTTCGATCGCCTCCTCGAGATCGGAATGGGCGCACGCGACGACCTTGCGGTCGCGCTCCGCGAGCGCGGTCGAACCGTCGTCGCCGTCGACGTGAGTGCGGACGCCGTGAATCGAACCGGCGGCCCGGCAGTAGACGTAGACGTGCGCCGGGCTGACGTCGTCTCGCTGGCCGACGCGGCGGACCCGATCGCGGCCCTCGATGCCGCGCCGGCCATCGGTCGGACGGAACGCGACCGTCGACGGGAACCGATCGGCGGGGTCGACGCGGTGTACGCCCGGAACCTGCCCGCCGAACTCCAGCGGCCGACGGTCGCGCTCGCGAGGCGGCTCGATGCGACCTGCCTGTTCACGACGCTCGGCTTCGAGGGGCCGGTCGTCCCCGTGAAACGGCTCACTCGCCCGGGGACGACGCTGTTTTTGGTCGAACGGACGGACGGATCGGCCGACGGGACCGGTCCTATTGAATAGCCAACAAATGGCCGGCCGCGACCCGGAACGTTCTTTCGTCGTGCCCACCCCGTGAACAGGTATGCAGGTCGACGCAGTCGTCCTCGATATCGACGGAGTGTTGGTCGACGTCGCTGACTCCTACCGGCGGGCGATCATCGAGTCGGTCGACCGGGTCTGCGGGAAGACCGTCGACCGCGCGGCGATACAGTCGTTTAAAAACGCCGGCGGGTTCAACAACGACTGGGACCTGACGTATGCGGCCGCGCTGTACGTGCTCGCGCGCCGTGAGGGGCTCCGAATGGAGGTCGACGAGTTCACCGACGCCGTCGCCGACGGCGGCGGGGGGCTATCGGCGGCAAAGCGGGTCGTGTCCGACCTTCCAAGCGTCTCGCAGGCGCGGGTCCGTGACCAGTGGGACACCGAGCGACTCCACGAGGTGTTCCAGACGCTCTATCTCGGGACGGAGTTGTACCGGGAACTGGAGGGCGGCGACCCGGCCTTCGACGCACCGGGGTTCATCCACGACGAGCCGGTGCTCATCGACGCCGACACGATCGACGACCTGACGGCGCGGTTCGACGTGGGCGTCCTCACCGGCCGACCGGCCGCGGAGGCGGAGATCGCGCTCGACCGTGTCGGCCTCGACGTGCCTGAGGAACACCGGTTCACGATGGACGATTGGGAGGAGGGGAAGCCGCATCCACGGGCGCTCGTCACCCTCGCGGAGCGGTTCGGAGCCGACCGCGTCGCCTTCGCCGGCGACACCCTCGACGACGTAAAGACCGCCCGCAACGCGGACGCCGCGGACGAGACGCGGGTATATTACGGGATCGGCGTGCTCACCGGCGGCCTACAGGGGTCCGCCGGCCGCGAGGCGTTCGCCGGCGTCCCCGCCGACGCCGTCCTGGCGGACGTGAACGGGTTGATCGACCTGCTTGAGTGAGGCGGCGATCGGCCGGGCGGGTTTTGTCGACGCGGGGAGAACGACGGCGTATGAGCGACGGCGACGTGGAAGCGGACGGCGACAGGGAGGCGGACGGGGACGGGGAAGCGGACGGCGACGGGGAGGCGGACGGGGACGGTCGATCCACGACGGACACGAAGCCGGCGCTTCGGGCCGGGGTCGCCCTCTTTAACGAAGGCTTCCATCTCGCGGCACACGAACCGTGGGAGGCGGCGTGGCTCCCGCTGGAGGCGGGTGCGGACGAGCGGCTGTTTCACGGGCTCATTCAGTTCGCGGCGGCGACCCACCACGCCCGGACCGGAAACGCCTCCGGGGCTGTCGGCACGGCCGAGGGAGCGATCGGCTACCTGTCCGAGCTGACGGACCCATATCGTGGCCTCGCGATGGAGCCGATCCGCCGGTGGTGCCGGCGGATCGCCGCGGACCCGGCGGCCACCGCGGCCGACGACCCGCCCACGCTTCGGATCGACGGCGAGGCGATCGGCTTCGAGGACCTCGACCCCGTGGCGACGCTCGCGGCGACCCCGGCGGTCGCGGCGGCGACCGATATCGGCGACGAGGCGGTGATGGAGGCCGCCGCCGAGTTCGCGTGTGAAGGCATCGAGGACGACGAGGACGAGGATGTGGTCGCTTCCGGGACGGATCCGCTCGTTGACCTCTCGTTCGCGTACCTTCGCCAGCCGGACGCCCGCCCACAGATCGCCGCGCGGATCGCCGACCACGTCGAACGAAAACGCCGGGAGCGCGATGACGTGGCCGGGCTCTTTTAAATGAGCGGGGAAGTGGTGGCCCGAGTCTACCCGTCAACGAGGTCCCCGATCACCTGTCGGTGTGCCGCCGCGAGGTGCTCCGCGAACGTCGAGCGGGCGATCCCGACCTCCTCGGCGACCTCCTCGGCGCTCGCCTTCCGGGGATACGCGAAATAGCCCATACGGTGTGCCGCCGACAACACCTCACGCTGGCGGTCGGTGAGCGCCGCCCGGTCGATCACGACCGGCTCCGAGCGGTCGGCGTCGCCGGTTCGCGTGAGCCGATCGAGCGAGACTGACGCGCCGAGCGACTCGAGTCGGTCGATCACGACCGGAAGGGGATCGATGGAGGGCAAAAGCAGCGTGAACGAGATCCGCGGTGGGTCGGTTTGGACCCGGGTGTCCATCACCGGATGGCCCAGCGCCTCGACCGCCCGGCAGGCACAGTCGCCCTCGGGCAACGACCGGCGGTGGACGTACTCGCCGTCGGCCGCGAACACCGGTTCGTCGTCCCCGAGGGGACGGTCGGTCCGGAACTGTTCGACCGGCCGCTCGGTGCCGGTCCGGGAGAGGTCGGTCGCCATCGCGTCGGTCGGGAGCGCGTCGGCGACCGGGCACGCGGGCGGGTTGGAGACGGTGAGACGAACGCGCACGCCCGGCGTGGAGACATCCTCCGCGTGTGACCGGTCACCCGATGAGTCGGTCCCCGGTGTAACGGTCTCCGGTGATGACATATTCGAGTATACGCGATCCAGGGATAAAACATTCCGTCCCAAACCAGTCCGGGTCGGAACGGATCGGGTCGATCCAGTTCAGGTCGGACCGGGTCGAGTTGATCCAGTTCAGGTCGGACCGGGTCGAGTTGATCCAGTTCAGGTCGGACCGGGTTGAGTTGATCCAGTTCAGGTCGGACCGGGTCGAGTCGATCCAGTTCAGGTCGGACCGGGTCGAGTCGATCCAGTTCAGACCGGGTCGGTCCCGTGATGCCCCGATCGACGGCGACACTGACGGGCAAACGGGGGTACTTGAATGCCCGTCGTATGACGGCGGCGACATTCGCCCGTCGCGCCCGTAGCATTCGGTGATGAACGAACGGACGACACCGAGGGAGGACGGGGAGCTTACCGGAACGTCGGTCGGGATCGTCGGGGGCGGGTTCGGGGGGCTGTCGGCGGCTGCCCACCTCGCGGAGGCGGGCGCGGACGTGACCCTCTATGAGCGCCGATCCGAGGTGGGCGGGGTCGCCTCACGGCTGGAACGGGACGGCTTCCGGTTCGACACCGGACCGTCGTGGTATCTGATGCCGGAGACCTTCGAGCGGTTCTTCGAGCGGTTCGGTCGGCGACCCGAGGACTACTACGAGTTGGTGCGGCTCGACCCGAACTACCGCGTCTTCTGGGACGACGGCGACCGCGCGGACGTGCCGGCCGACCCCGCCGCGGCCGCCGAGCTCTTCGAGTCCTACGAACCCGGCGCCGGCGAGGCGTTCCGGCGATACCTCGATGACGCCGAGGACGCCTACGAGATCGGCATGGGTCGGTTCGTCGTGCCGGGCCGCTCGCGGGTTCGCGACTACCTCGCGAGCGACGTGGTAAGGTCCGGGCGCGGGCTCACCCTCCTCGGGACGCTCGATGACCACGCGAAAAAGTACGTCGAGCATCCGAAGCTCCGTCAGCTGTTGGAGTACACGCTGGTCTTTCTGGGCGGGTCGCCGTACAACACGCCCGCGCTGTACAAGCTGATGAGCCACGTCGACTTCGGGTTGGGGGTGTACTACCCTCAGGGCGGCATGTACGAGGGGGTCGAGGCGCTCGCCGCCGTCGCCCGCGAGCAGGGGGCGACGATCCGGACCGGCACCACGGTGACGGGTATCGAGCCGGGCGGCGATCGCGTCGCCGTCGATACCCGGCCGACGGAGGCCGACGAGGATCGGGATGGGGGAGAGCGGATCGTCCACGACCGCGTCGTCTGTGCGGTCCCGCCGGAGTACGCCGAACGGGAGCTGTTGCCCGCGGGTGCGACCCGCCGGCTCCACGATCGCCTCCCCGGCACGGGCGACTACTGGGAGGGACGCACGTACGGCCCGTCGGCGTACATGTGTTATCTGGGCGTCGAGGGCGACGTGGAGCCGCTCGAACACCACACGCTGGTGCTGCCGACCGACTGGGACCCACACTTCGAGTCGATCTTCAAGGACCCCCGCTGGCCGGACTCGCCCGCGTTCTACGTGAACGTCCCGTCGCAAACGGATCCAACGGTCGCACCCGACGGCCACGAGACGGTCGTCGTCCTCGTCCCCCTCGCGCCGGGGCTCGATGACACCCCTGAGCGTCGCGAGGCGTTCCGGGGGAAGATCCTCGACGCGCTTCACGAGCACGCCGGCGTCGACCTCCGCGGCCGGATCGTCGTCGAGGAGACGGCGTGCATCTCCGAGTTCGCGTCGTGGTTCAACAAGCCGCACGGGAGCGCGCTGGGGCTCGCACACACCCTGACACAGACCGGCCCCCTCCGGCCCGGCCAACGAGCGCCGGGGCTCGATCGGGTCTACTACGCGGGCGGAAGCGCGAACCCGGGCATCGGGATGCCGATGTGTCTTCTGAGCGGCGAGCACGTCGCCGACGCGATCCGCGAGGACGTAGGAGGCGGCGGGGTCATCGAACGGGCGCTCCCCGGACGGTGAGAACCGACTGATTCCGGCTTTTTTGGCGGTTTTCTCCCAATGGTTGTCGATCGGACGGCGGGAAGTGGGAAATGTCGATATGAAAGCCGCCCTCCGCTGGCGACGCGCCGAGACGCGGCTATTCGGCGGTTCCATACTCGTTAGGTTGTGACATTTACTCTAATGCGTCCATAGCATTGACTGTCGTATGTTAGAAACAGCAGCAGCCGATATGGCGGTACTGGCACAAAGTGTCGTCCCGCTCGAAATGACCCAGACAGAGATATTCCAGGCGGTCCAAGACGACGCCCTGCTGAACGCGTCGTTCTGGGCCAACATCGCCCTCGCGGGACTGTCGATCATCCTGTTCGTGTACATGGGGCGGAACATCCAGGATCAGCGCGCCCAGCTGATCTGGGTTGCGACGCTGTTGGTGCCGCTCGTGTCCATCTCGAGTTACACCGGTCTTGCCTCCGGGCTCACGATCAGCTTCCTTGAGATGCCAGCCGGGCACGCGATAGCCGGCGAAGAGGCGCTCACCATGTGGGGTCGCTACCTCACGTGGGCGCTGTCGACGCCGATGATCCTGATCGCGCTCGGCCTGCTCGCGGGTTCGAACCTGACGAAGATCTTCACCGCGGTGACCGGCACCACCGCGATGTGTGTCACCGGCCTCGCGGCCGCCCTGACGACCTCCTCGCACATGCTCCGCTGGTTCTGGTTCTTCATCAGCTGCATGTTCTTCCTGCAGGTCCTGTACGTGCTCCTCGTTCAGTGGCCCAAGGACGCCGAGGTCGCCGGCAGCGCGGAGATCTTCAACACCCTGAAGCTGCTCACCGCGGTCACCTGGTTCGGCTACCCGGTCATCTGGGCGCTGGGCCTCGAAGGGGTCGCCGTCCTCGACGTCGCGATCACCTCGTGGGGCTACAGCTTCCTCGACATCCTCGCGAAGTACGTCTTCGCGTTCCTGCTCTTGAACTGGGTCAAGAACAACGAGAGTACGGTCGCCAGCATGGCCGAGGGCCTCGGCGGTGCGAGCGCTGGCGGTGCGGCTCCTGCTGACGACTGAGCGGTTCGACCGACCTGCGACTGCGGTTTATTTTTGACGCGTCAGATCACTGGAAGCGACGCGAATACGTAACGGGATAAAGACAGCTGATAGCGGGGCGAATAAACAATGAAGTTACTCCGTGTCGTCCTCCTCGGGTCGAAGGACGTGTTCGAGCGCCAAGGCGATCATAATGATACCGGGAACGATCCCGGCGGTGAAGACGCCGAGGACGAACAACACGACGAACAGGACGGCCGTTGAGCCGATCTGTACCGGGGTTTCCTGTCGGCTGAACCACCGAAGGGACTTAGAGACGATGGACATACACGGAGCTACGGACGGCAGCGGTATAGGTATTGAGTCGGCGGGTCGGGCGATCGGTATATGCACGGATCGTCCGCGACTCGGTCCGCACTGACCTGTCGGGAACGGCCCTTTTGACCCCTGCGCGGCCAATACACACTGTGAGCGGAACACTTCCGGTTATCACCGCCATCCTCGCGATCGGGATCGCGCTCCAGGTCGTCGCTTCCCGTGTTCGCGTCCCGAGCGTTCTCTTTCTCATCCTCGTCGGGGTACTGATCGGTCCGGAAGGGCTTGGGTTCGTCACGGCGGAGACGTTCGGCGACGGGCTGAGTACGGTCGTCGGCCTCTCGGTGGCGATCATCGTCTTCGAGGGCGGCTTCCATCTGCGCCGCGATCGGCTCAACGAGGCCCCGACGACGATCAAACGAATGATCACGATCGGCGCGCTCGTGATGTTTATTGGGACCGCGCTCGCCGTCCGGCTCTTTCTCACCGACGACTGGGGGATCGCGTTCCTGATCGGCGCGTTGCTCATCGCGACCGGCCCCACGGTGATCACGCCGATCCTGCAGGTGATCGACGTCCGCGGACACGTCGCCTCGACGCTCGAAGCCGAGGGGATCCTCAACGACGTGACCGCGGCCGTGTTGGCGATCGTCGTCTTCGAGACGATCGTGATCGCGAACGACCCGACCGCGGTGCCGGTGGGCTTTCTCACGCGACTCGTCGCTGGTGTTGGCGTCGGGATGGTCGTCGCGTCGGCGGTGTACGTCGTCCTCATCGAACTCGACGCGCCCGGCGCGGACGCGAAACGGACCGTCCGGCTCGTCACCCTCGGCGGGGCGTTCGTCGCGTATGGGCTTGCGGAGTCCGTCGCGCCCGAGACGGGCGTCGCCGCCGCGGCCGCAGCCGGCGTCCTCCTCGGCAACGTCGACCTCCCGCATCGTGCGGAAGTCGAGGAGTTCGGCCGCGACCTCACGCTCGTCGCGCTCTCGTTCGTCTTCATCTCGCTGGCGGCGCTCATCGAGTTCGACACCCTCCTCGGGCTCGGGGTCGGCGGGGTCGCCGTCGTCGTCGCCGTCACCCTCGTGATCCGGCCGGTGGTCGTGTTCCTCTCGGCGCGCGACGACGCGTTCACGCGGAACGAGCGGCTCTTCGTCAGCCTCGTCGGACCACGGGGGATCATCCCCGCCTCCGTCGCGACGCTCTTTGCGATCCAACTGGAGGCCGCCGGCGAGTTCGCGGCCGCACAGACGCTCGCGGGGACGGTCTTTCTCGTGATCTTCGCGACGGTCGTCCTGCAGGCGGGGCTCGCGCGACAGATCGCTGAGTTCCTCGACATTCAACCCATGAGAAGCATCATCATCGGCGGCGGACGGGTCGGCCGGGCGCTCGCCACACGGCTGGAGAACCGCGGCGAGAACGTGATCATCATCGACCGGGACCCGGCGGTCGTCGAGGAGCTCCAACGCGACGGCTTTCGGGCGGAACTCGGTGACGGGACGGATACCGAAGACCTTGCGGCCGCGGGCGCGGGGAACGCGAAGCTCCTCGTCGCCGCGACCTCGACGGACGACGGCAACCTGCTCTGTGCACAGCTCGCCCGGAACAAGTTCGACATCGGGAGCGTGATCGCCCGCGTGAACGACCCGGACAACGTGGCCGCGTTCGACGCGCTCGATGTACGAGCGATCGACGTCTCCTCGGCGATGGCGTGGACGATCGACAACGAGATCGAACGGCCCACGCTTGCCCACTGGATGACCGAACTGGGCGAAGGTCACGACGCACAGGAGGTGACGATCACCGCCGACACCTTCGCCGGGCGGACGCTCAGGCAGTTGGGCGCGGAGATCCCCGACGGTGCGATCGTCGCCGTCATCGGCCGCGACGGGGAGACGTTCGTCCCGCACGGCGACACGGTGTTAGAGGCCGACGACCGGATCACCTTCCTTGGAACCGAGGACGCCGTCGAACGGGCGGTCAAGCGGGTGCATCCACACGACTAGTTCCCGACCGGATGTCTGGCCGGATAATTCGACAGTAATCTGACTAGTCAGGTATAAGTTTTATGGATCGTAAAGAATTGGATCCGAACGTGACGACGGTTCGTCAGGCATTTTAGTTATAAGCGAGCAAGGATTACAATGTACGTCGAACGGTCGTTCGGCGGGTTATACACGTGCCAACAGGCTTAAAACGGGATCTCGGGTTGTTATCGACGATGGCCATCGCGATCGGGGCGATGGTCGGATCGGGCATTTTCATTCTTCCGGGAGTGGCCTACGTCACCGTCGAGGGACCGGCGGTCGTCGCCGTGTTTCTGGTCGCCGGGCTCCTGGTGTTGCCGGCGGCGTTCTCCGCCTCGGAGATGGCGACGGCGATGCCGGAGGACGGCGGGTCGTACGTCTACGTCGAGCGGGGGATGGGCCCGCTCTTGGGGACCATCGCCGGCGTCGGTAACTGGTTCATGCTCTCGTTTAAAGGCGCATTGGCGCTCATCGGCGGGGTCCCGTACCTCGTGTTCGTCGCGCCGTGGCTCGCCGAGTACATCCTCATCATCGCCATCGGGCTCGCCGTCCTGTTTACCCTTATCAACGTGGTGAGCACGAAGAGCGCGGGGAGCCTCCAGTTCGTCATCGTCGCCGTGATGCTCGTCGCGCTCGCGTGGTTCATCGTAGGCGGGCTCCCCGATGTCACGCCCGAGCGGACCGCGGGCGCGTTCAACGTCGGGTCGGGCGGGTTCATCGCCGCGACCGCGCTCGTCTTCATCTCCTACGCCGGCGTGATCAAGATCGCCGCCGTCGCCGAGGAGGTAAAGGATCCGGGGAAGACCATCCCGCGGGCCATGATCGGGTCGCTGCTGCTCACGACCGCGCTTTATGTAGGCGTCGTCTACGTCGCCGTCGGCGTGATCGACATCGACGCAGCGATCGCGGCCGGCGACCTCCAGCCGGACGGCGAGGGTGCGATCATGGCGCTTGCCGCCGACGCCACGCTCGGGCAGGCCGGGACGGTCGCGGTCGTGATCGCGGCGATGCTGGCGCTCGCTTCGACCGCGAACGCCGGGTTGCTCTCGGCCTCCCGGTTCCCGTTCGCGATGGCTCGGGACGGGCTCGCGCCCGGTGCCTTCGAACGCGTGAGCGAGCGGTTCAACACCCCCGTCTTGGCGGTGACTATCTCGGGGGCGATCATCATCGTCCTCGTGAGTTTCGTCCCCATCGACCAGGTGGCGAAGTTCGGGAGCGCGTTCCAGATCATCGTCTTCATCCTCGTGAACCTCGCGCTGATCGGCTTCCGGGAGGGCGCTATCGAGGACTACGACCCCGAGTTCACCTCGCCGTTGTACCCGTGGATGCAGCTCTTCGGGATGGCGAGCGGCTTCGTCGTCCTCACACAGGTCGGCACCGTTCCCCTGGCCGGTGCGGCGCTCATCACCGGCATCTCAGTCGTGTATTTCACCCTCTACGTCCGTCCGCGAACGGAACGCGAGGGGGCGGCCCGGACGGAGGTCCGCCGGAACGTCGGCAAGGCCGCCGTCGAGCGGACACGTGAGCTCTTCGCGGAGGGACAGCGCTACGACACCCTCGTGGCCATGACCGATCGGACCCCGGACCAAACGAGGGTCGACATGCTGCGGATCGGGACGGACCTCTCGGCGCTCCGGCAGGGCTCCGTGACGTCGGCGGTGTTCAAACAGGTCCCACACCGGGCGTTTACCGCCGGCGATACGGTCTCGCGCCACGACGAGGTCCCGGAATGGGCGCTCGACGCGCCGGCGCTGCGAGGGCTCTTCGAACCGTCCGACGGGGCCGACCCGGCGGACGGCTCGGGGTCAACGGACGGCGGCGTCAGTTCCGGCGGGACGGGGATGGGGACGGATGCGACCGACGGTGCCTCGGGCCTCGATCGGGACCACGCACCGCCGGTCGACTTCCGGACGGTCACCACCGAGGACATCGGGCCCGCGATCGTCGAGTTCGCCTCCTTCGAGGACATGTCGTTTATCGTCCTCGAACGCCGCGTCGAGGAGCTCCACGAGCTATACGGTGAGGGGCTCAACGAGCACGTCCTCCGGAACGCCCCCTGCGGGGTGTTACTCGTCGAGGACCGGGGGTTCGACGGCGCCGACGAGATCGCGGTGGCTACCGACCGCGGGGTCTACGACCCCGAAAAGCTGCTCGTCGCCGACGCCATCGCCGAGGAGACGGGCGCAACCCTGACGCTGTTACAGACGATCCCGGAGGACGCACCGGACGAGCGATACGAGGTCGTAAGCGAGTATCACGACGAGATCAGACGCATCCTCACGGTGACGGCCGACTCGCGGGTCCTCCGAAGCGACGACCGTATCGAGGGACTCGCCCGGTTCGCGAACGCCGCAGACCTGCTCGTCACGACGACCGAACGGAGAGGGATCCGTGGGGCCGTCTTCGGCCGCCCCGGCGACCGTCTCGTCGACAGCGTCGACTGCACCGCGGTGATGGTGCAGCCGGCGGAGCAAAGACAGCGGGGCTTGATCCAGCGGGTGGTGTTGGACCGGCTCTTCGGCGGGTGATCCCTGCCGGTCGGTGATCGGCGTCGATCGGCCGAGAATCGGTGGACGGCCAGGTCACGCCGTCTCAGCGGTCGGCCAAGTCACGCCGTCTCAGCGGTCAGCCCGTTCGGTCTCGACGTCCGACTCGACCGACTCCGCTCCCGCCGTGGACTCCTCACCGTCGGGGCCATCCTCCTCCGCTCGCTCGTCCGCCTCCTTGCGTGCACGGTCGGCGGCGAGTTCACGGTCGATGTCGTCCTCCACATAGGACATCGACTCGACGGTGACGACGTTGCCGCCGCCGGGATCGACGACCATCACCTCCTCGCCCTCCTCGATGGTACCCTCGATGGAGCGGGCGGAGTAGTACGGGTTGAAGCCACCACCCTCCAGTTTCACCTGCCCGCCGCGGGTGGTGACGGTCTCGGTGACGGTTCCGAGTTTCCCCTTTAAGCTGTTGCGGTCGCTCGTCTGTTGTTGGCCCTTCCCCCCGTAGATGTCGAACTCGTGGTAGCCGTAGAAGGCGGCGGCACCGAAGATGAGCGTAAAGACCGCCAACAGCACGGTGAGCAGCGTCCCGGCGACGCCGAGCGTCGCGAGCAGCACTCCCGCAAGCCCGGCGCCGATGAGCGCGATGCCGACGACGATGAAGTTCGCCCCGGGCGCGAGCGCCTCGGCCATCGAGAGCAGCAGCCCTGCGGTTAAAAGCAGAAGGGGCAGGGTCTCGGGGCCGAATAGGTCCGCCTGCAGGAGCACGTCCATACCCACTCGTATGGCTCCGACGTGAATAAGTTGTGGTGCGGATCCCGCGGACGCTTAAAAACCGAAGACGAGCGTTCCGACGGTGATCGCGACGCCGAGGACGACAAGCGCGGCGTGTTCCAGGTTCACATCGCCGGGCTCGATCGGTTCGTCTCGGGGCGTGCTCGTGTCCTCGGTCACCCCGTCGGGGCCGACCTCGTCGACGGAAAAACGCCACTCGCGCTCGTCCTCGGCATCGACGGGGCTCCCGTCGGCCCCCGCGGGGGGCGCTTCGGGGTCGTCCGCCGTCCCGTCGACCCGACCCCCGGAGTCGTCGTCCTCACGAGTCATACCCGCAGGTACGCGAGCCGCTAATAAAGGGCTGGCGGAGGGGGCCGTTACCGCTCCCGGGCGGCGCGGATAACGTCGCCGTCGTAGACGACGCCGCGTTCGCCATCGAGGGTGACCACGTCGCCGTCGACGACGGCGTCCGAGAGCGTCGCGCCGGAGACCATCGGGACGCCGATCTCGCGGGCGACCACGGCCGGATAGCCCGTCATGCCCGGCCGCGCGTCGATGATGCCGGCGACCAAGTCGAGATCGCCGGAGAACTCGGCATCGAACGTCGGGTCGAGCACGAGGATGGATCGTTCCGACAGCACGGAGAGATCGCCGTCCTCGACCCGTCGGATCGGCGCGGCGACCCGACCGGCGGTCGTCCCCTTGCCGGTCGCGAGCGTCTCGGCGGCAACGTGGACCTTCAGCGTGTTCGTCGTGTTCGTCCCCTCGATCTCCGTCATCATTCCGGAGAGCACGACGATGGTGTCGCCGGAGGTCGCGGCACCGGTTTCGAGCGTCACATCGACGGCGCT
>PWGU01000180.1 GCA_003554605.1 Halorubrum sp. | reverse complement strand
GCCGCGAGCAGCGCGAGCAGGACGCTGATATTGAAAAACAACAGGAACGGGACGAGCGCGTAGCGCAACACGGGGTTCATCTCCCGGTAGAAGTACTTCGAGATCAGCCAGATCGGCATCCGTTCGGTCGGCGTCACCGCCTGGACGTCCTTCAGCCAGTTGTAGCGCCCGCGGTCCGAGAGCCGACCCGCCCGGCTCGTCACGAGCGTGTTATAAAAGTAGCCGAGCGGGGTCGCATGCGGGCTTCCCCAGTCGTCGATGCGGTTGTTCGGGTCGTGTTGGTGGCCGTGCTCGAAGTGGATCTCCCGGTCACCGATCGGGCGGGTGATCGACGGCTCCTGGACGAGGTCGATATTGTACGCCGCGAAGCGGTCGACGTACTCCTCGTAGGCGGCGAGTTCGTGGTCGTGATTGCCCGGAAGCAACGTGATCTGCACGTCCTCGCCGACGCGGCGGAACGTCTCGAACAGCTCGGGATACGTCTCCTCTAAGACGTCGAGTTTCTCGGTACCCTCGACGGTCGTGAACTCCCAAAGGCCGAAGGCGTCCCCGTTGATGACGATCTCCACGTCGTCATCGGTCCCTTCGAACCGGTCGAGGAACGCGAGGAGCTCATCGAGGAACTCGACGTCCTCCAACTGTTCGTCCCCACCGATGTGCAGGTCGCTGATGACGTAGTACTCCCGACCCTCATCATCCATGCGCCCGACGTTTCCACGCGAGCCCTAAAACCGTTGTCCTGCGCGGGTGTCAGCGCCGAGTGGCCGCACTGCACCGGGTTATCCCCTTCGTGGTGCACGCTCCGCCAACACCGGTATCTCGGCGAGCCGCTCGGCGTCCAGTAGGCCCCAGTCGACGCCGTCGGGTCGTCTGTAGGGTGTCCCCGTGTGAACTACCCGCTCGGGTGTGACGATCAGATCGAGCGGCACGTCATGTGCATCCGGGGTCGGCGGCGACTCGTCCTCGGGGAGCGGGGAGTGCGGGCCGTCGACGACCTGTCGCTCGTGAACGGTCGTCGCCAGCGTCGTATCCTCGTCGACGGCGTCGAGTTCGCGGAGGACCGCCCATTCGAGGTCGCTGTAGCCCTCACCCTTGCCCACGCGGGTGCCGTCGGTCGCGACGGCGACGGAGCCGGCGACGATCAGGTCGACGTGGGGGACGTCCTCGGGGGCGACGGGGACGCCGTGTTTCGACACGCCGGAGACGGTCGTCGCCTCGTCGATGTCGGTCACGACGGCCGGGTCGAGTTCAAGGAACGGGTCGGGGTCACGGAGGCGCGGCTGGGCCATATAGACGGTCTTGCCGGCGCGCAACGCCGCCCGCCGGACGGGAAGCTGTGGGGCGTCCGGATTACACTTCAGCGTCTCGGCCCCCCGCCAGACGTCCGTCTCCACGAGCCGGTCACAAGCCTCCCCCGCGCCGGCGAAGTTCGGGATCCGGCCGTGTGGGGGGAACGGAAACCGTGCCTCCCCACGGTCCTCCAAGGTGTCCCAGATCAGCGTCCGTAACGGCTCCTTCTCCATGCGGACGCGACGGGCAAGTGCCACCTAAACCCGACGACACAGGATTTATATACTCGATTTGTGTCAATCGGGGCATGCTTGAAGACGGGCTCTCCTATCCGATCCGCGATGAGTGGGTCGGGCGGATACTCATCGGCGGCGTGTTGGGCTTTTTCGCGTGGCTCGTGATCCCGGCGTTCCTGCTGGCCGGATACTTAGTCGAGGTGCTCGAATCGACCGTGAGCGGGGAGGAGACCCCGCCGGAATTCACCGACTGGGGGACGCTGCTCGTTCGTGGCGTCATCGCGACGATCATCGCGGTCGCGTACGGGTTCATTCCGATCGTGGGGTACCTCCTCCTCGTGGTCGTCGTACTCGGGGCTGGCGGAGCCATCGGCGGCGACGCCGGCGTGCTCATCGGCGGCCTCGGCGTGCTCGCGCTGCTCGCGTTCATTCCGGTGGTGCTGCTCATCTACTACGCCGTGCCAGCCGCGCTCACGGCGTATGCAGTCGAGGATCGAATTGGGGCGGCCTTCGACCCCTCCCGACTCGCCCCGACCCTGTTCAGCGTCGAGTATCTCGTGGCGGTCCTCATGCCGCTCGTCGTCAGCCTCATCCTGTGGGCCGTGACCGGCGTGCTCACCATCACCGTCATCGGACTCGTGCTCGTTCCCTTCGTTCAGTTCTACGGGCAGGTGGCCATCTTCCGGATGTTCGGCCGTGCCTTCGCCGCACAGGACGACGGGCCGGCCGACGATCACTCGCCGGGGACGACCGCGCACGTGACGAACTGACCACTTCCCAAGGCGGCACGACGGGCCGATCCCTTTCCGCGTTTTTAAACGGTTCACCCGCGTTGTCTCGAACCATGTTCGAAGACCGGCCGGATCGCGACGTGGAGGTCGTCCTCGTGGGGCGGTCGAACGTCGGCAAATCAACGCTGATGCGCGAGCTGACGGGCCATGACTTCTCGACGGGCAAGAAACCCGGGGTGACCCGCCAGCCGAACCACTTCGATTGGGCGAGCGAGTCGTTCATGTTCACCGACCTGCCCGGCTTCGGCTTCATGTCCGGCGTGGAGGCGGATCAGCGCGAGGCGATAAAGACCGACATCGTGCGCTACATCGAGGGGAACGCCGACGCCATCGTCGCCGGCGTGATCGTCGTCGACGGCAAGAGCGCGGTGGAGATCATCGACCGACACACGAAGCGTGGGGAGATTCCCCACGACATCGAGATGTTCGAGTTCCTCGTCGACGTCGGCATCGACCCGATCGTTGCCGTCAACAAGACCGACAAGATCGACGACCTCGATGAGCGGCTCGATGCGATCTGTGAGCGACTCGGCCTCTATCCGCCCTGGCAGCAGTGGTCGGAGTCGATCGCGCCGATCTGTGCGAAGCGGGGCGAGATCGAACCGCTGCTCGCATGTCTTCGCGATCGATTCCACGAGCACAACCGCGACGACCTGTTGAAGTTCGTCACGTAGCCGGTCGGTATCGCCCGAGTCGATCCGTCAACCACCCGGGACGTCGGGTCATTATACGGTCCGATAATCCGGGGGCAACATTCATTACCGGGATGTGGCCTCTCGGGGGGTATGAGTGGAACGACGCCGACGGGTGGCGGCCGGGGGAAGCCCATGGACGTGGCAGTCGACGACGCGGTGCGGGCCACGGTTGACGGGGACGAACTGCTCGATCGGTTGGGGATCGACGGACCCGATATCGAGCGGCGGAAACGGTATGCGGGGTTCGACGCCCGGGACGCAGAGCGGCTCTCGGCGGTCGCGGACGATGTCGACGGCGTCATCGACGACCTCGTCACCGACTTTTACGAGCACATCGAGACGGACCCCTCGGTACGGCGAGTGCTGGAGCGTTCCTCGTTACAGATGCCGGCGTTGCGCGCGGGCCAGCAGCGATACCTCCAGCGGCTCGTCGCCGAGGAGACCTACGGAAGGGAGTACTTTGCCGATAGAGCCCGCGTGGGCAGGCTACACGACCTGCTCGGGCTCGGCCCCGACGCCTACCTCAGCCAGTACGTCATCTACTACGAGGGCCTCTTCGACGTGCTCGCGGAGCGGGCGGTGGCCTCCGTGGATGCCGTCGCTCCGACCGAGGAGAACACGGGCGACGTCAGCGCGACCGGAGCCGACGCGAACGACGTCAGCGCGACTGACGGAACCGAGACGTCGTCCGCCGCCGACGCGGTCGATCGGTTCCGCAGGGAGGCGCTCTCGGTGATCAAAGCGGTCACGCTCGATCAGGGGATCGCCATCGACACCTACGTCGAGTCCTACTCGCGGAAGGCCGAGCGTGAGGCGAGACGACAGCGCGAACTGGCGTGCGACGTGGCCGAGCGGATCGCCGAACCCGTCGGGGATCTCGCGGAGACGACGGAATCCGTCGCCGCCAGAGGGGACCAGATCGACCAGCTTGCGGGGGCACAGGCCGACCGGATGCGCGAACTCGCGCGCGAAACCGACGAGATGACCGCCACCGTCGAGGAGGTGGCGGCGACGGCGGAGACCGTCGCGGAGACGAGCGCCGACGCGAGCGGCCTCGCCTCCGACGGCGTCGCGGCCGCGACCGAGGCGGCCGACGCGATGGCCGAGATCGGCGAGGCGACCGACGCGGTCCGGATGGAGACGCGACGGTTTCACGAACGGATCGACGACATCCGCGGCGTCGCGGACGTGATCGCGAATGTGGCCGAACAGACGAACCTGCTCGCGCTCAACGCCTCGATCGAGGCCGCCCGCGCCGGCGAGTCGGGGGCCGGCTTCGCGGTCGTCGCCGACGAGGTCAAATCGCTCGCGAGCGACACGGCCGAACACGCCGCGGAGATCGAATCGGTCGTCGAGGAGCTCGCCGACGGCGGCGTGGGAACGCTCGAAAGCCTCGAACGGACCGCCGATCGGGTCGATGACGGAACCGAACGCGTCGCGGACGTCGCCGATCGGCTCGATGCCATCGAACGTGCCGTCGAGGACGCCTCGGCGGGAATAGCCGAGGTCTCGGACGCGATGGATACCCAAGCGACGTCGGTGGAGGGGATCGCCGCGGCCGTCGAGGAGTCCGCGACCGCGACCGACGAGATGGCGGACCGGGCGAACGGGATAGCCGAGGCGACCGAACGGCAACGCGACCGGGTCGAGCGGATCCGGGAGTCCGCCGAAGGGTTGGTCGCCGCGAGCGCTACTTGATAAGGAACACCGGCACGCTCGCGTCGTCGGCGACGCGGTCGGAGACGCTGCCGAGCGACCGGAGCCGCTCACGCGGGGACTTACCCTCCGGGCTCATGACGATGACGTCGATCCCCGCCTCCTCGGCGTACGCGACGATCTCCGTGTCGGGCGTCCCCCGCCGGATAACGCGTTCGGCGTCGAGGTCGGCCTCCGCGGTCCGTTCGAGGACGGCCGAGACCGCCTCCTCGCCCTGCGCTTCGAGGTCGGCGACGAGTTCGTCGCGGAGGTCGCCGGAGTTCGCCGTCACGATCCGCCGGTCGACGACGTAGAGCGCGTGGACCCGTGCGTCGTGGTCGCTTGCCAAGCGAATGGCGTGTTCGAGCGCGCGGTCAACCGCTTCGCTGCCGTCGGTCGGAACGAGTATGTCGTCGTACATACCACGGTCTTCGCGCGCCGGGGTGGTTAAGAATAGGGGTGACTGGTTGCCGCGATCGGTCTTCGACTCGGCTCGCTGCGCTCAGTCCGTGCGCCAGCGGCCGCCGATCTCCGCGCGGGTGTAGGTGTTCGCCTCGCCGTCGCGGAAGACGCTGACGCGCCCGCTCTCCTCGCTCAGCGTCACGGTCGCGACGACCTCCGGACGGACGGAGGTCTCGATGGCGCTCATATGCCGTGAGCCCATCCACGGCTCGTACTCCACGCCGTCCATGAGGTCGGCCTCATCGGCGTGCGTGCCAAGGTCGCGGAACCGGACCATCTGGGCCTGAACCTCGCCGTCGACGGCGACGACGATGCCGCCGTCACGGCCGAGTCCAACGCGTTCGGCGGCGTCGACGAAGGCGTCCTCCGAGAAGACACACGCACAGTCGCCGCGTGGCCATCGGTTGTCGCCCATCGGGTCCGCGTACTCCCCGTACTCGCGATCGGCGATGACCGCGAAGTACAGCCCCGGGCCCTTCACGTTCGGCTCCTCCCAGCCGTCGAACTCGATACTGACGTGTTCGGCGGCGTACGCCAACCGGTCGACGACCTCCTCAACGCGGTCGTGGCCACGGTAGTCGATGGCGAGCGTGTTCATCGCCACCCCT
>PWGU01000105.1 GCA_003554605.1 Halorubrum sp. | reverse complement strand
TCAGCTTCGACCTCCACGTCGAGGCCGACCTCGACGACGAGACCTTCGACGAGATCGTCGAGCGCGCCGAGGGGATCTGCCACGTCCACGCCGCGTTGAAGGCCGACCTGCAGGCCGACGTCAGCGTCCACGGCGGCGCGTTTTAAACCCGCGTTTCCGGACGCGCTCTCCCCGTTATTTCTCCTGCCGATCACGGACGCGTTCGCGTCGACGCGCGAGCAACGCGGTCATCCCCTTCCCTGGCCCGCCCTCGATCGGCCAGCCATGGGTTCGCCATATCGGCGGCTCGGGCGCGAAGGACGGACATGACCCGGAACACTCCCGCGCGCTCGGACAGCGCTTTTTCGCCGCACAATATGGCAGTAGCGCCCGCCCGGCGGGTCGCAACTCGAAGGCGTGACAATCGGGCCGCATCGTGTCGTGAAACGAGCGCCAGCCCCTCCCGTAGGCCCGCTCGGCGATGACGAGCCGCCGGGTGATCGTCTCCGGATCGCGGGTCGCCGGGGCGATGTCGCTCGGGTGCCAGGCGACGATCGCGGCGTCGCCGTCGACGCCAACCCCATTGTCGCCGACATCCGCCCCGTCGTTGACGCCGCCTCCCCCAAAATCGGTCGTGAGCACGCCGGCCTCCACGGGCATCGACCGCAACAACGCCGGTTCGACGCGCTCGCCGGTCGCGCTCGTCGCGAGCCACACCTCGTCGGCGAGCGCCGTCTCCACGTCGTGGGCGAGTTGGTCCGCGAGCGCGTCGGCCGCGGACCGGTCGAGATCTGGCTTGTTCTCAATCGCGACGATCCGCCGGACCCAGTCGGGGTACGGCCGCAGGCGACGACATTCGATCCGGTTCCCGCGTCGGCGTTTCTCGATCAGGCCCCTGCCGGCCGCCCGGTGGACGGCCTGCCGGACGTATCGCCACGGATAGCCCGGGTCCGGGAGGGCGTCGCGGTACCACGTCCACTCCGCCGGCGCGTGACGGACGACGTGGAGGAGGTCCGAATCGAGCCCGCGGTCGCCGAACGTCCGCCGGAGGGCGAACGCCTCGGGGTCAACCTCGATCACGACCGTATCCCAGCGGCGGTCGCGGGTACCGAGCTGTCTGGCGACGATGGCGGGCCGTCGACCCTCGCTCGGGTGCCACGCCAGCTCGACGTATCGGCAGACGAGCAGCTCGTAGCCGAACTCGTGGTCGGGATACACGGCCCTCGTTGTCGGGCGTCGGATAAAAGCGGTTCGCGCCCGGTGGTCCGGGCGCTTTCGGCGGCGGTCGCCGAACCCGGCCGACTCAGACGTACTCGCCGGTGGCCTCGTCTTTCAGCTCCTCGAGGTACTCGTGGGCCTCCTCGAGGATCTCGCGGGGACCGTCTTGGGTGATCGTGTTGATCGCCTGGTCGTAATCGCGCCACTGCAGGTCGCGGTGTTCCTTCGAGATCTCCGCGCTCGCCTCGAACGAGCGGGCGATGAACAGGTGGACCGTCTTGTGGATGGTCTTCCCGCTCGCCTCGAACACGTAGTCGTACTCCTCGCGGAAGCCGTCGATGAGGCGGAAATCGTCGATTCCAGCCTCCTCCGAGACCTCCCTGATCGCCGTTTGCTGAAGCTCCTCGTCCCCCTCGACCCCGCCTTTGGGGAACTCCCAGTCCCCCGGTCGGCTCTTCAGGAGTAAGTACTCCCGTTCGCCGCGGGGGTCGCGGAAGAGGATGGCCCCAGCGCTGACCGCTTCGACCGTCATTAGCGTCAGGTAAGCCACCCCACCTAAAGAGGGTATCGGACTCGTCGATTCGTGCGGTTCTCGGACGCTCTCGGCGGATCCGTGCAGAACGGTATCGACGCCCATCCCGGCGCGGTAGATGCGCTTTTACACCTCCGGCGTCCATCCCCGGACATCCCTCATGACCTTCGTCACGAAACTCTCGTTCGCCTCGGGCGACCGCGACGTCCTCGCCGAGACCGTCGCGGACCTGAAACGAACGCTCGAACGAAAGGGCGCGGAGTGCAAGGGGCCACACGCCCCCCCGGCCGAGACCGTCCGCGTTCCCCTGTATAAGAACCTCCGCGCCGGCGACGAGTTCCCCCCGTGGAGCTACCGCGTATATAAACGATCCATGGAGATCCACGGCGCGGACGCCGCCGCACGCGACGTGATCGCCCGCGAATTCCCCGACTCCGTCCACGTCGAGGTCGAGATCGACCGGAAGAAGCCGCTCGGCCACCGTCGCGAGTGACCGGTTTGGAGGAGGGGTTCGGCGGCCACTGGACCTTTTAAGCACGCCGGCCGCGACCTCCCCGTATGAGCGTGCTCGATGCGAACCGCTATCGCGAGTTCCGCCGCGACCTGCACCGTCACCCCGAACCCGCCTGGTGTGAGTTCTACACCACCGCCCGCCTCGTCGAGGAGCTTCGCGACCGCGACCTCACCGACCTCCACGTCGGCCCGGCGGCGCTCGCTGCCGACGAGCGGCTGAACGTTCCCGACGAGGGGACGCTGGACGACTGGCTCGACCGAGCCCGGCAGGCGGGAGCCGATCCCGACGTCCTCGATCGCCTCGAAGACGGTTCAACCGGCTGTATCGCCGTGATAGAACGCGGCGACGGCCCGGTGATCGGGCTCCGCGTCGACATCGATGCCCTCCCGATCCTCGAAAGCGACGACGCCGAACACGCCCCCGCCGCCGAGGGCTTTCGCTCCACGAACGAGGGCTACATGCACGCCTGCGGCCACGACGCACACGCGACGATCGGGCTCGGCGTGGTCGATTCGATCCTGGAGTCGGACTTTGCGGGCACGCTCAAGGTGTTCTTCCAGCCCGGCGAAGAACAGATCGTCGGGGGCAAGCCGATGGCTGAGTCGGGTCACCTCGACGACGTTGAGTACCTCTATGCGGTCCATATCGGCCTCGATCACCCATCGGGCGAGGTCGTCTGTGGGATCGACGGCTTTCTCGCGGTCCGCCACTTCCTCGCCGAGTTCGAGGGCGAACCGGCCCACGCCGGCGCACGGCCCGAGCAGGGGCGAAACACGGTGCAGGCGATGGCGGCCGCGATACAGAACCTGTATGCGATCCCCCGACACGCCGACGGCCAGACTCGGGTGAACGCCGGCGTCGTCGGCGGGGGCACCGCGACCAACATCATCCCCGAGGAGTCGTTCATCGAGGGGGAGGTCCGCGGCGAGTCGACCGAACTGGCCGACTATATGTCGCGACACGCCGACCGCGTGCTCCGGGCCTCCGCGGAGATGCACGACTGTACGGTCTCCATCGAGACGCTCGGCGAGGCCCCGAGCGCGACGAGCGACGACGCGCTCGCGGCGATCTTCGGTGACGTTGCCGGCGAACACGACGGCGTCACGAACGTGGTCGACACGGCGGAGTTGGGCGGTTCCGAGGACGCGACCTACCTCATGCAGGCGGTGCAGGACAACGGCGGGCTCGCCTGCTACGTCGGCGTCGGCACCGATCACCCCGGCGGACACCACACGAGCACCTTCGACGTCGACGAGTCGGACCTCACGCTCGGGATCGACCTGCTCACGGGGTCGATCCGCCGCGTCGCGGACACGCGGCCCTGAGCCGGTTCCGGTTTTCAGCGCACTGGGAGGCTCGGATCAGTACCCGGAGCAGCGCCGCTCAGTACTTCGGGTCCGCGCCGGTCGTCTCGTAGATCCGATCCATGATCGAATCGCGTTCGTTCGTCCAGTTGGCCATCGCGGCGGGGCTCGTCGGATAGCCCTCGTAGTGGGCGAGCAGCTCGTCGGCGAGCGTCTTCGTCCGGTAGAAATCACGGATGGTTCGCCAGTAGCCGAAGCTGCTGATCGCACATTTCACCTTGAGGCTGAACGACATCGAGGTCGACCCCTCATAGAGCGCCTCCGCCAGCTTCTCGCCCGGGAGCGCCGCGAGCAGGCCCATCAGGTCGTCGACGTCGACTGCCGTCGAGAGGACGTTATAGACGTCGAGCCCGGCGTAGCGGCCGCCGAAGTGGTCCATCACGCGCTCGTTGTACCGCCAGAGGTTCTCCTCGGAGACGTCGTCGTCGCTCACGGCTTTGATCGCCTGCTCGCCGGCGTACTTACCGGCGTAGGCGGCCCCCGCAATGCCGCCTCCGGTCGTCGGGTTGACGTGCCCCGCGGCGTCGCCGACAGCCATGTAGCCGGGCGCGACCGCGGAGTCGTAGGGCCGTCTGGTGGGTAGCGCCGCGCCGAGTTTATCACGGACCTTCGCGCCCGCGAACTCCGGTCGATCCCGGAGGTCGCGTTTGAGCGACTCGACGAGTTTCATCGGCTCCTCGTTCATCTGGAAGCCGAGCCCGGCGTTGATCTCCGTGCTGGTTCGCGGGAAGTACCAGAGGTAACCCGCCGCTCGCTCCGTCGGTTTGAACACGAGCGCGTCGTCCCACTCGACGGGTTCGGGCACGTCGACGATCTCGCGGTAGGCCGAACAGAACTGCGAGTACCGGACGCTGGTGTCGAAGGTCGTCCCCTCGAAGTCGGCTTTGTCCTGCAACAGCGAGAGCGACCCCGCCCCGTCGATCACGATGTCGGCCTCGTATCGGCGCGGCTCGCCGCGACGGGATGCTTTGAGCCCGCTCACCCGGCCGGAGTCGTCCTGTATCACGTCGTTTATCACCGTGTCGTAGTGGAACTCCACGCCGGCGTCCTCGGCACCCGCGATGATCTGCCGTCCGTACTCCCATCGGTCGATGACGGCGAGTTCACCGGGGACCGGAATTTCGAGGACGGTGTCCTCTTTGGGGATCTCGAAGCGACCGTGGTCGACGTCGGTGTTGGTGAAGGCGGGTTCGAGCCGCGATTTCGGGATCGCCTCCGGGAACGCGTCCGCCCCCTTCAGCGCGTCCCCACAGGCGATATGGCCGGCCTCCTCGGCGTCCTTTCGCTCGACGACGACGACGTCGAGGCCCTCTAAGGCGATCGTCGCGGCCGCGTAACAGCCGGCGGTGCCCGCGCCGGCGACGACGACGTCGTACTCGTGACTGCTCATGTCCCTTCGGTTGACACCCCGCGGGAAAACTCTTTACTCCCGTTTTCGTTCCCTTTGAGGCGACGGATGGAGGCGAAGGCCCATGCTCGATGCGGACCTGACGACGAATTGTCACCAGGACGCGGGGCGCGATCCATCCCTAACGAGGTAGGGACGGCTTCCTTGCCGGTTCCGCCGCTATATCCGCCCATGACTGGACTCGAACACGTCGACGCCGATCGGCTCCATGAGTGGCTCGATGCCGTCGAGCGAAAGGAGGCGGCGATGGCGCTCACCGCCGCGGTCGCCGTCGATCGTGGGGAGACGGTCGCGTCGGTCGCTGACTGGCAGGGTCGCGAGCCCGACGCGGTTCGTGCGGACCTGGACGCGATCGATTCCCCGGGGCTCGTCTCCGCGGTCGCCATCCGGGAGGGGGCCGATATCGAGGGTATCGCTGAGGCGTCGAGCCTCTCGCTGGCGACCGTTCGCGAGTGGTTCGACTCGCTCGCCGACCGTCCGGTTCCGGAGGCGGCTGACGTCATCTCGCGGTATGCGGGGGGCACCGCACGCCCGCTCGTGACGGACGAGCCGTCGAGGGTGTATCACCTCTCTTATGACGCGCTCCGGGAGCAAGGGTGGTCGCTTGAGGACCCCGACCTCTTCGAGAAGGCGGCCGATTCCGACCTCGGGCTGCCGGAGTTCGGGCGGTTCCTCGTCCAACCCGACGAGTCGATACTCGAAGCCGCGGAGCGTGGCGGCCGCGACTGGCCCTACGCCTGCCGTGCCGGGGCCTGTTCGAACTGTGCGGCGATCGTGGTCGACGGCGACGTGGCGATGCCGAGCCAGTCGATCCTCTCGAACGAACAGATCCGTACGGCGAACGCCCGACTCTCCTGTGTCGGCGTCCCGGT
>PWGU01000239.1 GCA_003554605.1 Halorubrum sp. | reverse complement strand
GGATCCGGATCTCCCAGCAGACCGCCCCGGCCGCCCGCGAGCGGCTCACGGCGATGCTCGACGGCTATCAGCTGGAGGCGGTCACCGTTCGGACTTGCCGGCGCTGCTCGAACGCCGGCCGCTACGGGCCGATCACGGCCGATACCGCCATCGAGCACAACGGCGAGCACATCTGCCGCGATTGCGCCCACCGGGAGTTGGAGCGTGAGCTCTCGTATACGGGCTCGTTCACCGGGGCCGCCGAGGACCGGCTGGAGGAGCTGTTGTACGACTCACGCGACCTCGACCGGATCATCAACCTCCTCTCTGGCGGGCTCGACCCCGACCTGACGAAATACGACGAAGTCTCCGCGAACGTCGACGACGTGACGCCGGTTCGGACCGCCGACCTCGACCTCCATCCCGACCTCGCCTCCCATCTGCAGGGCCGCTTCGAGGAGCTGTTGCCCGTCCAGAGCCTCGCGGTTCGCAACGGCCTGCTCGACGGCGACGACCAACTCGTCGTGAGCGCGACGGCGACCGGGAAGACGCTCGTCGGCGAACTCACCGGGATCGACCGGGCGCTCCGTGGCGAGGGGAAGCTGCTCTTTTTGGTGCCGCTCGTCGCGCTCGCCAACCAGAAACACGAGGACTTTGAGGACCGCTACGGCGATCTGCTCGACGTCTCCATCCGCGTCGGCTCCTCGCGGATCACCGACGATGGGAACCGGTTCGACCCGACCGCCGACGTCATCGTCGGCACCTACGAGGGGATCGACCACGCGCTCAGGACGGGCAAGGACCTCGGCAACGTCGGCACGGTCGTCATCGACGAGGTGCACACGCTCAAAGAGGGCGAGCGGGGCCACCGCCTCGACGGGCTCATCTCCCGGCTGAAACACTACGGCGAGGCGAACTTCGCCGACCGCGGCGCACACGGCGGGATCCAGTTCGTCTACCTCTCCGCGACCGTCGGCAACCCCACATGGCTCGCGGGTCGGCTTCGCGCGACGCTCATCGAATACGAGGAACGGCCCGTGCCGATCGAGCGACACGTCACCTTCGCCGATAGCCGTGAGAAGGCACAGATCGCCGACACGCTCGTGAAACGCGAGTTCGACACGAAATCCTCGAAGGGCTATCGCGGCCAGACGATCATCTTCACCAACTCGCGGCGGCGCTGTCACGAGATCAGCCGGAAGCTCCGCTACGACTCCGCGCCGTATCACGCCGGCCTCGATTACGGCCGCCGCAAGCAGGTCGAGCGTCGCTTCGGCAACCAGGAGCTTTCAGCCGTCGTCACGACGGCCGCGCTCGCCGCCGGGGTCGACTTCCCCGCCTCACAGGTGATCTTCGACTCGCTCGCGATGGGGATCGAGTGGCTCTCCGTCCAAGAGTTCTCCCAGATGCTCGGGCGGGCCGGCCGGCCGGATTACCACGACCGTGGACGGGTCTATCTCCTCGTCGAGCCCGACGCGGTCTATCACAACTCGATGGACCGGACCGAAGACGAGGTCGCGTTCACGCTCCTCAAAGGCGAGATGGAGGACGTGAGCCCGCGATATGACGAGACGGCGGCGGTCGAGGAAACGCTCGCGAACGTCGTCGTCGCCGGATCGGGCGCGAAGCGGCTCAACGACCGGATGGTCGGGGAAGTGCCAACCACCCACGCGGTCGGCAAGCTCCTGGAGTGGTCGTTTATCGATGGGCTCTCGCCGACGCCGCTCGGCCGGGCGATCTGTCGGCACTTCCTCGCGCCCGGCGAGGCGTTCCGGATCCTCGAGTTGGTCCGGGCGAACCGTGATCCATACGGGATCGTCGCCGATCTGGAACTTCGCGACGAGGAGTGATCGGACCGTCTCAGTAATCCGGTGCGTCGTCCTCGACCTCGCGCTTCAGCGAGTCGCGACGGGATTTCGCGTCCCGACCCGTCGCCTCCAACAGGAACTCGTTTTTCGCGTCGACGGCGTCGGCGGCCGCGTCGACATTGCCCTCGGCGATGAGTTCCTCAGCGGGCCGCTCCTCGAAGTGGACAGCGAGTTTGTCTTTCTTGCCGCTGTAGCTCGCCGCGCCGGCGACGATACGCTCGAAGACGGGGTTTTTCGGCTCCTCGACGACGTAGAGCTCGTGGCCGTTCCACTCTTCGGTCCCGGTGACCGTGCCGAAATACTCCTCGATCGATCCCTTCAGGTCCGGCATTCGGTCCTCCAGGTGCTCCCCGCGGCGCATCTTGTACTCCTTCATGTCGGAGGCGTTCGATAGGATGGGGTAAACCCCTTTCGTCATCCCGCCCGCCGATCTACCGCGGGCGTTCGTTGATGTACCCGCGTTTACACGACGGACAGATATCGCCTGCGCGCATCGAGTTCCCGTCGGCCTCCCGAGTCATCCCACACGCCGGGCAGTAGTACTCCATCTCCACGTCGTTCGACGATGTGCGTAACGCCGGCGGGTCCTCGCGGGCGATCCCGCTTCCGATCCCCTCCGTCGAGGCGTCGTCCGTGCCCGCGTCGGCCTCGCCGGTCGCCATCGCCCCGTCCCGATCCGTCGGGCCCGCGGTCTCGGGTGCCTCGATGAACTCCACGTCCTCGTCGAGGTCCGCGTTGTCGGCGGCCGCCTCCGGCGTCAACCCGCCGAACTCGACGCTGGAGTCGGTCCCCTCGGCCGCGTCGTCGACGGTCGCGTTCCAGCCCTCGTCCTCGCCGTGTTGGTCGGGCCACGGGGTCGGTTCCGTCCCCGACTCCTCTTCGTCCGCTTCGACCGCCGGCCACGCCCCACGCTCGCGCTCCGTCCCCGACGACTCCCCGTCGTCATCGAGTATCACGCCGTCGTCGGCTTCCCCGGCCGCGTCGTCGGGCTCGTCCGTCGGGTCCGGCCACGTCGCCGGTTCCTCGCCCGCGTCGGTCCCCTCCGCCGTTTCAGGTCCGGCGTCGATGAACTCCGCATCGTCGTCCGCGACGGCGACGTCCCCGTCGGCCCCGGCGGCTTCCTCATCCACGGCGTCCACGTCGTCGTCGCCATCCACGGTGTCCGCTTCCGCGCCGCCTGCCGGTTCGTCTGTCTCGGCCGGTTCCGGCCCGTCGTCGATGATCACGGCGTCGTCGCCGTCGACCGGCGGCTCGTACGCATCGTCCTCGGCATTCGGTACCGGATCGAAGCCGCCGGGCGCGTCCTCGGCTCCTTCGATCGGCTCCGACGTCTCCGTCGGTTCCGATCGCTCCGCCGGGGTCGGCGCGGACGTGGCGGCCTCGGTGAGCCGCTCCATCGTGGTCACCTCCGTGTTCTCGCTGACGACCTGCGTCTCGCCGCACCGTGCACAGGTCTTCACCTCCCGGACGGTGGTGACGACTTCGTTGCCGTCCTCCTCGCGTTCGCGCTCCACCTCGGGTTCGTCGAAATCATGCCCGAGTAGACACCTGAGTCCCATTGCCCCCATCTCCGGCGTGCTGACGTAAAAAACGACCCGTCGGCGTCGGACGCTCGGCGCACGCTCGCGTCGGCCATCGTGTCACCGTTTACATCGGTGTTTGCGGTCCAGTTCGCCGGGCGCGCCTCCGGTCAGTCCTCGTCCGACCCGCTTTTCGGGTCGCGCCCCAGCTCCTCGGCGACGGCGTCGACCTTGTCGGCGGCCGCCATCGTCTTCTCGCGTTTGTCGTCGACCTGCAGCAGCGTCTGGACCTCCGCGGCGTCGACGGCGTCGTGGGCGGCCGCGCAGGCGCGGAAGAGCGTCGCGGCGTCCTCGGCTTCGACCGTCGTCGCCATCGGCGTCGTCTCGTACTCGACGCCGGCGTCCTCCAGCGCCTCGATCGCGGCGACCACGTCCTCGGTCACGTCGTCTTTACCCATCGGCGTCACCCGCAACAGTCCGAAAGCGGTCATCGATCCCGATTCGGTCGTCGCCGGATTAGGCGTTTCGCCAGGGTGGCCGTGGTGACTGGGGTGGCCGGGGGCGGCCGGGAGCGGCCGGGATGGCCGGGGGCGGCCGGGAGCGGCCGTGGTGGCTGGGGTGGCCGGGAGCGGCCGTGGTGGCTGGGGTGGCCGGGGGCGGCCGTGGTGGACGTGGTGGACGTGGTGGACGAGCGACCCCCGCGTCGACACAAGCACCTATTATGCCCGGTCGCTTACCATCTCCCGTTACATGCCGACCGTTTACTATGAGGGCGAGGAGATCGAGTGTGAGGAAGGTGCCGTGTTGCGCGACGTGCTTCGGAAGGCGGGGCTCTCGGTGTACAACGGCCCATCGGAACAGCTGAACTGCCGCGGAATGGGGTCCTGTGGGACCTGTGCGGTCAAGGTTGACGGCGAGGTGAGCGAGCCGGGCAAAAAGGAGAAGGCCCGCCTCTGGTTCCCGCCACATCACCCGAGCCACGACGTTCGCCTCTCCTGTCAGACCCGCGTGATGGGCGACGTCGAGGTGACGAAGGGCCGGGGGATCTGGGGACAGCACGTCTGATCGGCGTCAGCGGCTGTATTGACTCTCGATGCTGTTGCTCGTTGAATAGCCCTCGCTGCCGCTCACGAGCGTGAAAATTCCCACCGCACGGGTCGCCCCGACGCGGAAGAAGAATATGTTGTTCTGTGTGTATGGGCCGCAGACCGTGTTCGGGTCCGACCCGGTTCCGTTACGGGTTTACTGCCGAACGACGTTCGCCGCGCGCGGGCCCTTGGGCGAGGACTGGATCTCGAACTCGAGCTCCTGTCCCTCCTCAAGGTCCGGGCCGCCGACGTCTTCCATGTGGAAGAACACGTCATCGTCCGCATCGTCCGTCGAAATGAAACCGTAGCCGCCAGTGTCGTTGAAGAAATCAACCTTCCCTTCTGCCATTGCATATGGACACACGGGGGGTTATAAGATAAGGCTTGCGAGTGTACAGTTACCACGATTTTGGATGGACGTGTGTCCGCAGAAAAAACACGAAAACGGACATTCTTCGACGTACCGTCGCCCGACGGTCCGTGGGGCCGACGGATCGGTCGGTTTCGATGCCCCTTTCGGTCGAAACGTCGATCCGTCAAGCGCCCATCCGTGGGCGTTTAAGTTCGCGCGGTGTGAACGTTCCCCGTGTTTCGATCGATCCGTGAACACGGTCCCGCCCTCCTCGTGCCCGCCGCCTGGACGGTTGCGGGAGGTGCGGTCGCCGGCGTCGTCTCCGCACAGGCGCTGTTCATCATGCACGCGGTGATGAGCCTCCTCCTCGTCGCGTTCGTCCTCGCGGGCTGGCGTGAGATGTCGACGGGCGTCCTCGCGGGCTGGCGGGCGGTGATCCTCGCCGGGGTGCCGATCACGCTCGCGGGCGTCGCTGGACTGACGCTCACGACGGACGCGTTGCTCGCAGTCGCGCTCTACGGCTGGGCGCTGCTGCCCGCGGCCGGGTTTATCTACACTGCCGACCGCGTCGAGGCCGGCCGATGGATCTACCTCGCGGGCGCGGCCTGTTGTCCCCTCGGGGCGTTCCTCGTCGCGCTCGCGCCGTCCCGTTCGCTCGTCCTCGCCGGAATCGGGCTCATCGGCGTCGGCCAGACGGCGGGGATCCTCGATGCGACGCTTCGATATTAAGATTGGAGCGTCCACCGGGTCGCCCGCGGCCGGTCACTCCTCGACGAAGACGGTCGCGTACATTCCGCCGTCCTCGTGGGGGACACAGACGTAGTCGTACCGTCCGGGCACCTCGAAGGTGTGTTCGTATCGCTCGCCGTTGTCTATCTCCCCGCCGAAATCGTCCCAGAACGCGGCGCGGGCGGTCGCTTCGTCCTCGAACCCCCCGGAGGCGAAGTACTCGGCATCCTCCGGAATGCCGCCCTCGTAGGCCGTGACGGTGTGTCGCCGGCTCGAGGTGTTCTCCCAGACCACCGTCGTCCCCGGCGGAACGGTCAGCTCCTCGGGCACGAATCCATCTGCGGTCATCGCGATATCGTGGTCGTCCTCCAGACAGCCGGCGAGCGCGGTGGGCGTTCCGATCACGACGCTCGCGGCACCGAGCCGGCCGAGGAACCGTCTCCGCTCCATATCGATCCTCGGGGCTGCGTTCGTTTGAACGTCGCGATCGATCCTGCCGGCCGGGAATGACGATCGGGCGTCCCCGCCGCGACCGTGGAGATCCCGATCGACCGATGGCAAACCCTAAAACCGGGCTCGTTGACCGATCCGGTATGCATCTGCGGGTGGTCGACCGGCTCGGGCTCGCCGACGCGGTGACGGTGGCGAACGCCGCCGTCGGCTTCCTCGCGATCGTCGCCGCGACGGTGGACATCGAACTCGCCGCCCGGCTGATCCTCCTCGCCGCCGTCGCCGACGGGCTCGACGGCGTCGTCGCCCGTCATCGCGGATCGACGCCCGCGGGGCCGTACCTCGATTCGCTCGCGGACGTCGCCTCATTCGGGGTCGCACCCGCCGCCATCGTCGCCGCCGTCGTCCTCGATGCGTATCCGCTCGCGACCGAACCCCTCCTCGCCGCGCTCGGCGTGCTCGCGGGGGCGTTCTTCGTCGCGATGGCGGTCGCCAGGCTCGGGCTCTACACCGCCTACGACAGCGCAAGCCGCGAGACGGTGGGGGTCCCGACGACGCTCGCGGCGACGGTCCTCGCGGCCGCCGTGTTGACGGGCTATACGGCTCCGGGCATCCTCGTCGCCGCGACGGCCGTCTTCGCGGTCCTCATGGGGACGACGATCACCTATCCGGACCTCCACGCACAGGACGCCGTCGTGATGGGCGTCGTGCAGGCGGCGGTGATCCTCGCGCCGTTCGGCCATGTCCTCGTCCCGTCGCTGCCGGCGTGGATCGGTGAGGGGTTCGCCTTCGCGCTGCTGTTTTTGGCCTGCGCGTACCTCCTGTTCGGCCCGTGGTTCTACTGGGGGGACGACGGCCTCGCGGTCCCCCCCGGACGGGACGGGTGACCCCGTCGTTTCCGGTCGGTGGGGCTCACCACTCCGAGAGCGACCGCTGATCCCGTCCGCGTCGCGCGTCGGACGGCACCGTCGTCGCGATCACCTCGTTCACCTCCCCGCGGGCGTCGGGATCGCTGTTGATGGCGCGTGTCGCCCCGACGCGGTCGACGAAGAGCCCGGCCTCGAGGTAGGGGTCGTACATCACCCCGGAGTTCGAGAGGATGACGTGCACGTCGCGCTCGGCCAACTCCCTGACGACGGCCAACAGCGCGAGTTGATCCTCGCGGTCGAACCCGCCCGCGCTGTACTCCGCGAAGTCCGCGGTCGGGCTCATCGGCTCGTACGGCGGGTCGAAATAGACGAGGTCGCCGGGTGCGGCGGACTCACGGACGTAGTCGTACTCGCCGTGATGGATCGCGCCCTCGCCGAGCCCACGTAGCACCCGGCTCACCCTGCGTACCTGCTCGGCGCGGACCCAGTCGGGGTCAGCGTAGCGGCCGATCGGGACGTTGAATTCGCCGTCGGCGTTCTCGCGGTAGAGCCCGTTGAACCCCGTCCGGTTTAAATACAGCAGCCGGGCGGCCTCCGCGAGGGCGTCGAAGGGCTCGTCGTTCGGCCGGCGGTTGAATAACGCGCGCTGTTGGTAGTAGGCGGCATCGATCGACCGCCCTTTTCGATCTTCCTCCGCGAACTCGAGCGCCGGATCGGGGTCGTCGTTCGGGTCTGGAAACGCCCGGCACCGCTCGATCAGCTCCTCGGGACGGTCACGGACCTGTCGATAGAAGTTGACGAGCCGCGGGTTTCGGTCGTTGACCGTCCCCCGGCTCGGTTCGTGGTCGAAACAGAGCGCGCCGCTACCGAGGAACGGCTCGTGATAGGCGTGCTCGCGGGGGTCGTAGGCGGCCGGGAACCGGGCGTACAGCTCATCGAGGAGTTGCCGCTTTCCGCCCGCCCATTTGAGTATCGGCGTCGCCATCGGTCGGTACGTCCTTCACGAGCGTGGCGGGACTTAAAAGGGGGTCGCTCCCGGCGGCTGCCCGATCGGTTCGGCGCGTTTCGACCGCCTCAGAGCAGGTCGTCGAACTCCTTGTGGCGGGTGATCTCGACGCCGTCTTCGGTGACGACGGCGATGTTGATCCCGTTGCCGGAGGCGACGTCGCGCTCGACGGCGGATTTGATCGCCTTCGTGGCGGCGGTCTTCGCCTCTTCGACGGTGAGGTCGTCGCGGTATTCCTGTTCGAGCACACCGAGTGCGTACTGGCTGCCGGAGCCGGTGACGGTGTACTCCTCCTCGATGACGGAGCCGAGGGGGTCGATGGAGTAGACGTGTGCGCCCGTCTCGTCGACGCCGCCGAGGATCGGCTGGACGATGTAGAACGCGCCGGTGCGAAGCAGGTTCCCCGTGAGCGTCGAGAGCGCCTGCATCGACATGTCGTTGCCGCGGCGGGCCTCGTAGAGGTTCGTCTCCGCGCGCAGCGTCGAGATGAGGTTCTGTGCGGCCGAGACGCCGCCGGCGATGGTCAACGCGCCGGTCGGGTGGATCTGTTCGACCTTCTGGACGTCCTTCGAGGAGACCATCCGGCCGAGCGAGGCCCGCATGTCGGTCGCGAGGACGACGCCCTCCGCGGTCTTGATCCCGACGGTCGTCGTTCCCGTCTTGACGCCCTTGTCGTCGCCTTCGGCCGCATTTCGACGGTCGCTCGCGTCGAACTCGCCGAGTTCGGGCCCGAAGATGGGTTGGGTGCGACCCAGTTCGCTGGACGGCCCTCCAGAGAGATCGCCTGTCGGTGTTCGCATTGACTGTACGTTGGCCGGCGCGTTGATAAAGGCAACCCTTCGGGGACTTCCGAGGGGATCACATCGGCCACGGCGGGGCCGTACGCCGACCGACGGTGTGGTCGCTGACACGCAGCGACCGGACGGGATCTAGGCCGCCAAGGCGGCCGCTCCGGGCACGGGTGAACGGTCAAAAAAGCGGTCGATCAGTCCTCTGCGTTCTCGTAGGCCTCGCCGGTCGTCTCCACGAGCCGGCGGATGGGGAGGTTGATTCCGAGGTGCTGCCGGGCGAACACCGCCACCGGGAACAACGAGATCCCGACGGCGACGGCCGCCTGATGGAGCCCGAACAGGGCCGCCGTACGGATACGGTCGAACATTGGTCTTCACTCGGCCCACGGCGAAGCATATATAAATACTTTCCGTGCTACGGATCTCGGCCGACCCGCCGCTGTCATGCGGTTTTCGATCGTTGTTTATTTATCATGAAATGAATTGTCGGATCGTCGGTGCGAGGCGTATTACCCCCGCGGTGGATCGAACACCTGCTCATAAGTTATGGAAATCCCCCGGAACCCGTGCGCATACGAACGGGTGGCTGCTGACGTGGCCGCACGTCGCCCGTCGGTGAGTTCAATCGTGTCGGAAACAGCGGGTGCCGGTGAACAGCATCGCCATGTCGTGTGCGTCGGCGGCGGCGATCACGTCCTCGTCGTTGACGGAGCCGCCGGGCTGGATCACCGCCGCGATCCCCGCCTCGGCCGCCTCCTCTATCGCGTCCGGGAACGGGAAGAACGCGTCCGAGGCCATCACGGCCCCCTCGGCGGATTTCCCCTCCGCGTCCCGTTCGGCCTTCATCGCCGCGAGCGTGACCGCGTCGACCCGCGAGACCTGCCCCATTCCGATACCGACCGTCTCCGTCCCGGTCGCAAAGCAGATCCCGTTCGATTTCACGTGTTTGAGCGTGCGCCACGCGAACAGCGCCGTCTCCACCTCCTCGTCGGTCGGCTCCCGCTCGGTGACCACCTCGAGGTCCTCGGCGGTCGGCGCGAACCGGTCGCGCTCCTGTACGAGCCGTCCCCCGACGATCGGTTTTTCGACGTAGCGCTCGCGGAACCGCCCGTCGCCGTCATCTTCACTATCCGCTCCGCCCTCGCCGTTGTCACCGACCCCGCCGCCGGCCCCGTTGCCCGCGAGCGGTCCGACGTCGAGGATCCGGAGGTTCGACTTCCCGCGCAACACGTCGAGCGCGCTGTCGGTGTAGGCGGGCGCGACGACGACCTCCTTGAACGAGTCGGCGATCGCCTCGGCGGTGTCGGCATCGCAGGGGCGGTTGAGCGCGACGATCCCCCCAAAGGCCGACTTCGCGTCCGTCCGTAGCGCCGCGTCGTAAGCGTCCACGAGTTCGTCGGCGGTCGCACAGCCGGCGGGGTTCGCGTGTTTGATCACCGCCGCCGCCGGCTCGTCGAACTCCTTGATGAGGTCGAGCGCGGCCGCGGCGTCGTTGTAGTTGTTGTAGCCCATCCCCTTCGCGCCCGGGTTCAACCCCTCGGCGGCGACGACGTTCGCCTCCTCACAGCTCTCGTCGGCGTAGAGCGCGGCCGCCTGATGTGGGTTCTCGCCGTACCGGAGCGACGCCGCGAGGTCCTCCGACTGGAAGCGTCGCTGGGGGAACGCCCCGCCCGTGTCGCCCTCGACGGCCACGGTCTCGGCCGCCATGTCGACATCGACCCGGCCCTCGGCGAACCACCGCACCGCACGCGGGTACGCCGTGAACTCCGCCTCGTACAACACCCGTCTTTTGAGCGCATCGGCGTCGTCGTCGGCATAGACCGGGACGGGCTCCTGGGTGACGATCGGGCCCGAATCGACCGCCTCGGTGACGACGTGGACCGTACAGCCGGTCGTCCGGACGCCAGCGTCGAGGACCTGCTCATGGGCATCCATCCCGGGGAACGCCGGCAGCAACGACGGGTGGACGTTGAGCGTCGTCGGGGCGGCATCGAGGAAGGTCTCCGTCAACACGCGCATATAGCCGTCGAGACAGACGATATCGACGTCGTAGCCGGCGAGCCGGTCGAGGATCCGCCGCTCGTGGGAGGCCCGCGATTCGCCCTCCTCGCGAACGACGACCTCCGTCGGGACCCGTCGTTCCGCGCCGGCTTCGAGCACCGGCGCGCCCTCACGGTTGGTGAGGATGACCGAGAGCTCCGCGCCCCCCGGCGCGAGGTCGTCGATGTGTAACAGGTTGCGTCCGCGGTTGCTGGCGAGGCCGGCGATCTTCATGTCGAACCCCTCCGGGCGGCGAAGTAAATCGGTTGCGGTCCGACCCGTTCCTGATCCATTCTCGATCCACGATTGCGGATATAAAACGGGTTTTAGCGCGCTCCTTGGCGATCGGATATCCACACCTATGCGACCCCGCATCGATGTTCTTTTGAGGCCGGCGGCGGCACTCACCGCCATGACTGACGACTCACGGGACCGCGCGGGCGACCGCCCACCCGAGGAGGCCCGCCCCGTCGACACCGACGGCCACAGTCGCGCCGGCCCAATCGACGGGCTCGACCGCGCCGACCCGCTCGCGGCGGTCTCGCCGCTGGACGGCCGCTACGCCTCCCGAACCGCGCCGCTGTCGCCGTACGTGAGCGAGGGCGCGTTAATGCGCGCACGGACGCGCGTGGAGGTCGAGTACCTGATCGCCCTCGCAGCACTCGACGCGACGCCCATCACCGTCGACGACGACCTGGCCGCGGCGCTGCGGGCCCTCTACACCGACTTTTCGGCGGACGACGCCCGGCTGATCAAGCGGCTGGAGGTCGAGGGCGCGGCCGGCTACACCGCGACCAACCACGACGTGAAGGCCGTCGAGTACTTCCTCCGGGTTCGCCTGGCGGAACTCGCGGAGGACGGCGTCGTCGACGATGCGGCCCGCTACTTCCCGTGGATCCACTTCGGGCTGACGAGCGAGGACGTGAACAACCTCGCGCATCGGCTGCTCGTGAAGCCGGCGGTGGCGACCGTGCTCGTGCCCGCGATCCGCGAAATCCGGGACGCGCTGGTCGAGCTCGCTCACGAACACCGCGCGACCCCGATGCTGGCGCGCACCCACGGCCAGCCGGCGACGCCGACCACCTTCGGCAAGGAGATGGCGGTCTACGCCGCGCGGCTCGGGCGGGCGCTCGGCCGCGTCGACGCCGCCGTCTCCGGGATCGCCGGGAAGCTCGCGGGGGCCTCCGGCACGTACGCCGCCCACACGGCCGCCTATCCCGGCGTCGACTGGCGGGCGTTCTCGGCCGACTTCGTCGCGGACCTCGGCTTCGAACACACGCCGCTCGCGACGCAGGTGAACCCGTGTGATGACCTTGCGGCGCTGTTCGACGCGCTGCGTGGCGTCAACGACGTGCTCCTCGACCTCGACGTCGACGCGTGGCTCTACGTCTCGGACCGCTACCTCGGCCAGCGGGCCGTCGAGGGCGAGACGGGCTCCTCGACGATGCCGCACAAGGTGAACCCGATCGACTTCGAGAACAGCGAGGGGAACCTCTCGAAGGCGAACGCGGACCTCGTTTTCCTCGCCGACTATGTCACCTCCTCGCGGCTCCAGCGCGACCTCTCCGATTCGACGGTGAAACGGAACATCGGCGCGGCGTTCGCCCACTGCCTCATCGGCTACTTAAAGGCCGCCGACGGCCTCTCGAAGGTCGTCCCGAACGAGGCGGTCATGCGCGAGGAACTGCAGGCGACCCCCGAGGTCATCGGCGAGGCGGTCCAGACGATCCTCAGACGCGAGGGCGACGTGGAGGCCTACGAGCGGGTGAAGGCGTTGAGCCGCGGGCGCGACGTCGACCTCGATGACTTCCGCGCGCTCTTTGCGGAACTCGACGTTGACGAGTCGGTCCGCGAGGAACTGGTCGCGCTCACGCCTGAGGGATACGTCGGCGTCGCCGCCGATCTGGTTGACGAGTTGGACGAGTAGGGGGCTCACACGTCGTGGGCCCCCAGTTGTGTATAACCGGGGACCTTCCGTCGCGGGTGAACGGGATCGCTTCCGTGGACCGTGCTGTGCTTCCGTCGGTAGCGAGGGGGCCACTTACGATGCCGGCGTGTAGGCGCGATTTTAATATAGCCCCGCCTGAGCACTCGATCATGTACCACGTCCTACTGCCGCTCGACGGGGACGAGGATCGGGCGCTGGCACAAGTGGAGTACGTTGCCGCCCAGCCGGGGGCGGCCGAGGAGATCGAGGCGATACTTCTATTCGTCTTTACCGGCGGGGAGGAGGACACCGTCCCGCAGGAACTCAGGCAGTTTAAATCAGCGACCCGGGTTGGATCCGTTCGGCGAGCAACCGAGCACCTCGAGGAGGCCGGAGTCGACGTGACGGTCACCGACGGGAGCGGCGATGCCGCCGCCGACATCATCGCGACGGCCCAGAAACACGATGTCGACGAGATCGTCATGGGTGGACGGAAACGGTCGCCCGCCGGCAAGGCGATATTCGGAAGCGTCACCCAGTCGGTCATCCGCTCGACCGATCTTCCGGTGGTCGTCACCGGGAGCGGGACCCGCGCTCGCTAGCCTGGACGGGTACCGATCTTTTTCCGACGCGGCCACACCGCCCAGCCCCGGGCATCTGTCGGCACCGGTATTTAGGGTGTCGCCGTCGAACGCCGATATATGAATGGGTCCGATCGCGCGCTCGACGGGGCGGACGGGGCACCCGACCGGTCCACCACGGCCGCCGACTTTTATACCCGCTACGCGGCGCTCTACGATCGCCTCGCGAGCGACGCGCCGTTCGTGGCGGGCCTGCGAGAGCGGATCGTCGACGCGCTTGACCCCGCCCGTGGCGACGTCATCGTCGAGATGGGCTGTGGGACCGGCGCGAACTTCCCCGTGCTCCGTGACCGGGTCGGCCGGGAGGGGACGGTCGTCGGCCTCGACTTCTCGGAGGGCGTGCTGCGCCGCGCCCGCGATCGGATCGAGCGGGCGGGATGGGGGAACGTCCACGTCGCCCGCGCGGACGCTACGGCCCCACCGCTCGCCGCCGTGGAGCTCCCGCGATCGATCGCCCCCGCCGGGGAGGTCGACGGGGGGCTCTCGACGTTTCTCACCGGGATGCTCGATGACCCCGAGCGCGCCGTCGACGGCTGGTGTCGGCTGCTCTCCCCCCACGACCCCGCTGGACCGACGCCGCCCGGCCGAATCTGTGTCGCCGGCTTCGCCCGGAGCACCCACCCAGTCGGGCGATGGCTGAACCCCGCCTTCGCCGGGGCGGTTCGATTGGGCACCCCGCCGGGTCGCGGTCGCGGCCGGCCCGAGTCCCCCGTGGACCTCCTCGACGCGCGGGCGCTCGCCGCACACCGCCGCGTCCACGATCGAAGTTCGGATGCCCGCACCGAGTGTGCGATCGCGGGCTTTGCACGAATCACGGCGGGGACCGTTGATTCGCCGCCTTCGATCGGCCGCTAATCCGCCTTCGATCGGCCGATACCCCCGGTCCGCCAGTCGATCGCCGCCGGCCTCGCGGGGGCCAATCCGCTTATTAGGCCTGACGACCGAGGTTTCAAGAACCATGCGTCGTCGTGGATTCCTCGCCGGCACGACGGTCGTCGCCGCGAGCGCGCTCGCCGGCTGTTCCGGCGTGACCGATGGCGACGACGAGCCCGACGACCCGGAGGAAGACCCCCCTGCCAGGATAGTTGAGGCCGAACTCGTCCGCGAGGACGAGGACACCGAGGACGAGACGGTCCGGGTAGAGGGGGTCATCGAGCGCACCCGCGATGATGAGCTCTCTTACGTCGAGGTCCGCGCGGAGTTCCAAGACACGGACGGCGAGATACGCGACACGACGGTCGAACAGGTCGGCGCGGTCCAGGACGAACACTGGGCGTTCGATGTCCAATACCCAGGCATCGGTGACGACGCCGCGATGATCGTCGACTACGACGTCGAGATCGCGGACTATCGTTGAAATGACTTCCCTTCCTCACCCCTCCACGTTCCGGTGTATTTGCCCCCTTGCGTGTGGGGTGACACCGTGAGCGACCCGTCCGTAGACGATGCGCGTTCGGGTGAGGACGACGAGCCCGTGGATGGTGGGCGTTCGGGCGGGGACGGCGAACCCGTGGATGGTGGGCGTTCGGGCGGGGACGGCGAGCCCCCAGCGGAGGTCGCGCAGGCGGATGGGGGTGAACATCCCACGGCTCCACCGTCGGTGACGGAGCCCGAAGCGGCCCTCCCCGACGACGTGCCGACGACGGGCGACCTCGGCGCGGAGGGGCGGACCGAGACGCTCGACCCGAGCGCCGAGGAGACGATGGCCTCCCAGAGCGGGATCACCTTCGGCGGCTCGCTCATCAGCAAGGCGTTCGGCTTCCTCATCGTCGCGCTCATCACCCGCCTGGTGAGCCCCGGCGTGTACGGGCTCTTCGTGCTCGCAACGGCGGTGTTACACCTCATGCAGGTGTTCGCGAGCGCGGGCTTACACCGCGCGATCGACTACTTTGTCCCCCAGTACCTCGATGCCGACGAGCCGGGCAAGGCTCGGGCGGTCACCCTGCAGGTGTTCGGCTTGCTGCTCCTCACCTCGGGGACGACGGCGCTCGTGTTGTACCTCTCCGCGGACCGGATCGCCCTGTTCTTCGACGAGCCTGGGTTGGCGACGGCGCTGCGCTACCTTGCGCTCGCGCTGCCGCTTCTCGCCATGTTCAACGGCCTCATGGCCTCCTATAACGGGCTCAAGCGGCTCAAATACCGCGTCTACGTCCGTGACGTGACCCGCCCGACGGTCCGACTGTTCGCCACCTCCGGGCTGCTCGTCGCCACGGGACTCGGGCTGATCGGCGTCATCGGGGGCTACCTGGCCGGGTTGGTCATCGCCATCTCGCTCGGGGCGGTCATCCTCCTGCGACAGGAGGCGCTTCGGGGCGGGGAGCTCTCGTTGACGCCGTTCCGCGAGATCCTCTGGTACGGGTTACCGCTCGCGCTTGCGGGCGTCATCTTCGTCGTCATGGGACAGGTGGACAACCTGATCCTCGGTTTCTTCCTCGAATCGGACGACGTCGGGATCTACCGGGTCGGCTATATGCTCGCGGGCAACCTGCTCATCTTCTTCTCGTCGCTTGCGCCGGTGTTCAAGCCGCTCATCGCCGAGGAGCGCAAGAACGGCGACGCGGTGGCCGAGCGGTATCGGACGGCGACGCGCTGGGTGTTGGGCCTCTCGCTGCCGGTCGCGGCGATCCTCGTGCTCGGCGCGGAGGTCTACCTCTCCATCGTCTTCACGCCACAGTACACGGTCGCAAGCGGCGTCGTGCTCGCGCTCGTCGTCGGCTACATCGTGAGCATCCTCGGCGGCGGCCCCGACGGCGCGCTGTTGCAGGGGCTCGGCTACTCCCGACTCGTCTTTCTCAACTCCGGGATCCTACTCCTCGGCAACGTCTTTTTCACCGCCCTGTTGGTCCCCCAATACGGCATCATCGGCGCGGGGCTCGGGACGATGGCCGCGCTCGCGCTGTCGGGGTCGGCGGCGCTGATGGAGGTGTACTACTACCGGCGGATCCACCCGTTCTCGCGGGCGCTCGGCCGAGTCGTCCTCGCGTGGCTCCCGGCGCTCGCGGCGGGCTGGTTGGTCGTGGCCATCGTTCCCGACCAGCTGCTCATCGCGGTCGTGCTCCCGGTCGTCGTGATCGGGGTCTACATCGCCGCGGGTCGTGCCGTCGGGGCCGTCACGCCCGAGGACGTCCTGATCGCCGAGGCGGTCGCACCCGACGGTGTCGCCGACCGGATTCGTCGTGCGACCGACGAGAAATGAGACGGCTCGATCCGCCGTTCGTGATCGGCGAGCCGAAACCGCAGGTGGTATGTTGCTCAACGCGCACACTCAGGGCAGGATGACTCGGGTGAGCGTTATCGGCTGCGGGAATATGGGCGGTGCCCTTATACGAGGGCTGAGACGGGTCGATGGATATCACGTGACGGCGATCGACCTCGATCCGGCCGCTTTGGTAGCCGTGAAGCCGTTCGTCGAGGAGACGACGGACGACGTCTCCGTGGCTCGCGAGGCGGACATCGTCGTGATCGCGGTCAAACCGTCGATCGTCGCGGCCGTCCTCTCCGAACTCGACCTTCGGGCCGACCAGACGCTCGTCACGTTCGCCGCGGGGGTCCCCCGCGGGTTCGTCGCGGCGCGGACCGATGCCAACGTGGTCCGGGTGATGCCCAACCTCGCCGCCGAGACGGGCAACATGGCCGCGGCGGTGACCGAGGAGGGCCTCACCGACGAGGTCCGTGACCTGCTCGGGGCGGTCGGCGAGTACGCCGAGGTCGACGAGTCGCTGATGGACATCGCCACGGCGGTCAACGGGAGCGGCCCGGCGTTCGCGTTCTATCTCATCGACGCGATGAAGACCGCCGGGATCGACGGCGGCTTGGAGCCGGATCAGGCCGAGCGGCTCGCCGCTCAGACCTTTAAAGGGGCCGCCGAGACGGTGCTCCGGGACGACCGAACCGTCGACGAGCTGATAGAGGCGGTCTGCTCGCCGAAGGGAACGACCATCGAGGGGATGAAGGTGCTTCGCGAGAGCGACGCCGATGCGGGCGTGATCGGGGCCGTCGAGGCCGCGGAGCGCCGCTCGAAGGAGTTGGCGGAGGCGTTCGAGGATGGATGAGCAGGAGGCATCCCTCACCGGCGTCGACCCCGAACTCGCCCAGTCGGCCCGCGAGCGTGCGGCCGCGGCCGAGCGCGTCCTCGTGAAGGCGGGCACGAACTCGTTGACCGACGAGGACTCCCGGCTCGACCGGGTCAAACTCGACAAGCTCGTCGCCGACGTGATGGACCTGCGCGAGCGCGGGACGGAGGTCGTGCTCGTCTCCTCGGGGGCCGTTGGTGCCGGGATCGGTCGACTTGACCGGATGAACGGGGTGAAGACCGGCACGCGCGAGGAGGTCATCGGGGTCGACGACATGGAGGGTGACGACTCACACCGTCGCGACACCGACGCCGAGCCGATCGCGAAGAGTCAGGCGCTCTCGACGGTCGGGCAGAGCCACCTCATGCGCCATTATACCCAGAGCTTTGAGCGGTTCGACCAGGCGGTCGCCCAGATCCTGCTCACCGGCCAGGACCTCGATACGCCCGAGCGGTTCCGGAACTTCCAGAACACGATCGAGACGCTGCTCACGTGGGACGTCGTGCCGATCATCAACGAGAACGACGCGGTCGCCGTCGACGAGTTACAGATCGGCGACAACGATATGCTGTCGGCGTCGATCGCGACGGGGATCGGCGTCGACCTGCTGGTGACGCTGACCGACGTCGACGGCGTCTACACGGGGAACCCAAAATACGACCCCGACGCGACGCTCATCGAGGCGGTCGGCGACAACTACGACGCGATCCAGCGGCTCATCGACGAGAGCACGAGTGACGCCTTCGGCGGCATCCGTACCAAAGTCGAGGGGGCACACGACGTTGCTATCCACGGCATCCCGGCGATCATCGCGGGCTCGGCGACACCGGACGTACTTGAACGGATCGCAACGGCCAAGCCGACGGGGACGCTTTTCGTCCCAACGAACGAGGGGACCGATGACTGATCCCGATCCACACACCGACGGCGTCGCGATCGAACGCGACACGGACGAACAGCTCTCGACCGCCGCGGACGCCGCGCTCCGGCTCGCGAACGTCGAGGAGGCGACGCGCAACGAGGCGCTTTACGCGGTCGCGGAGACGCTCCGAGACAACGAGGCGGACATCCTCGACGCGAATTCCACGGACGTCGCCGAGGCGGAGGCGATGCTCGACCGCGGCGAGTACAGCGAGGCGCTCGTCGATCGACTGAAACTCGACGCCACGAAGGTCGAGTCCATCGCCGAAATGGTCGAGTCCGTCGCCGAACTCGACGATCCGCTCGGCGCGACCCAGGAGGCGCGTGAGTTGGACGAGGGGTTGGAGCTCTATCGCGTCGCCGTCCCCATCGGCGTCGTCGCGACCGTCTTCGAGTCGCGGCCGGACGCACTCGTCCAGATCGCGGCGCTCGCGCTCAAATCGGGCAACGCGGTCGTATTAAAAGGCGGCAGCGAGGCGCAGGAGTCGAACCGCCTGCTGTACGACCTCATCCGCGAGGCGACCGCCGACCTCCCGATCCCGGAGGGGTGGGCACAGCTGATCGAGGCACACGAGGCGGTCGACCGGCTGCTGGAGCGCGACGAGACGGTCGACCTCGTGATGCCGCGGGGCTCCTCCGAGTTCGTCTCGTATATCCAGGACAACACCCAGATCCCGGTGTTGGGCCACACCGAGGGGGTCTGTCACGTCTACGTCGACGCGGACGCCGACCTCGACGAGGCGCTTGCGGTCGCCTACGACGCGAAGGTGCAGTACCCGGCGGTGTGTAACGCCGTCGAGACGCTGCTCGTCCACGAGGCGGTCGCCGACGAGTTCCTCCCGCCGATGGTCGAGCGGTACGAGGAGGCGGGCGTCGAACTCCGCGGCGACGAGCGGGTTCGCGAGGTCGTCGATATCGACCCCGCGACCGAGGACGACTGGACGACGGAGTACGGCGACCTCGAACTCTCCATCGCCGTCGTCGACGACGCATACGCCGCGATCGATCACATCAACACGAACAGCTCGAAACACACGGACTCGATCCTGACCGAGGATCGCGAGACGGCGGAGACGTTCATGACCGGCGTCGACTCCGCGAGCGTCTTCCACAACGCCTCGACGCGCTTTGCGGACGGCTACCGTTACGGGCTCGGCGCGGAGGTCGGCATCTCGACCGGCAAGATTCACGCCCGCGGGCCGGTCGGGCTCGCCGGGCTCACGACGTATAAATACTATCTGGAGGGTGATGGCCACCTCGTCGCGACCTACGCCGGCGAGGACGCGAAGCCATACACCCACCGGGAGTTGGACGCGTCGTGGTCGCCGGGTCGCCGGTCGACCGACTGAGCGGGCGACTTACATCAGCGTTATTGCGCGAGCAACCCGCCGTCGACGACGATCGGCTGTCCCATCACGTACGACGACTCCTCGGAGCACAGCCAGACCACCGTATCGGCTATCTCCCGGGGGTCACCGAGCCGCCCGATGGGGATCCCCGCCGTGATCCGGTCCATCTCCTCGGTGTTGTCCTCGCCCGCCTGTTGAACCATCGGCGTGTCGATGACGCCGGGACAGACGGCGTTGAATCGGATCCCGTCGTCCGCATAATCGACCGTCGCCCGTCGGGTCAAGCCGATGACCCCGTGTTTGCTGGCGGTGTAGTGTGCGCTCCCGTTCGCGCTCACGCCGGCGACCGACGAGGTGTTGACGATGGCGCCGCCGCCCCGCTCGACCATCTCCAGGATCTCGGCTTTCATACAGCGCCAGACGCCGGTCAAATTCACGTCGATCATTCGATCCCACTGTGCGTCGTCGTACTCGGCGAGCCGCGTTCCCTCGTCGGCGATCCCGGCGTTGTTGTGTGCGAAGTCCAATCCGCCATACTCCGCGATCGCCGTCTGCACCAGCTCATGTACCTCATCTACATCGGTGACGTCGGTCCTGACGAAGGTCGCCTCGCCGCCGTCCGCCTCGATCATCTCGACCGTCTCGTTCCCCCCATCGTCATCGATGTCGGACACGACGACTTTTGCACCCTCCTCGGCGAACCGGATCGATGACTGTCGGCCGATCCCGGATCCACCGCCGGTCACGATCGCCACGCCGTCCTGTATTCCCTTCATAGTTACACTCGCCACGATACGCTCGCAGCGTTTCGTATGTCGATGCGATCGGAATATATAATTATCGACAATTAAGGTTTAACGACGCTCATCTCATTCTCTCCCGGTGATCGGCCGTTGGGAATCCAGGTTCTCGGCGTCCTTTCCGATCACTCCGCCAATGTATATTCCGTCCGCCACTCCGCCGCCCGGTCGGTCGCCGCCTCGCGATCCGGATATCGCTCGCGCTCATACACGCGCCCGTCGACGGCCTGTTCCATCACGTCGAGCCTGACGACGTACCCGCCGTCGCCGCGCTCGCGGACCCTGACGGTCGCGTAGCCGTCCGAACGCTTCCACTCCGTGATGGTGTCGTCCTCGCGCGACACCGTCCACTCCGTCTCCATATAGAGGTCCCGACGTGACGCGGGGATAAAACGCGCGGTCGCCCGGCGTGAGGACCTCCCTTGTCCGTCGTGAGCGACTACTCGCCCGGGCCGCCGCTGTAGGTGCAGGCCGGACAGACCACGTAGCCGAGGGGATCGTATGGCACCGCCGTCGAGGGCGCTTTCATATCACAGCTCGGACATTCGAACGTGGAGGATTCCTGGATCGCCATAGCTCACTATTCGACGGATCCGACTTAGTAAAGAGCCGCTTGATGGACGGTTCGGTCACCCTACCTTATATACTCGGCCGGGACCGACCCCGCACATGGACGCCAAAATGTATTCTGAACGATGTGATCGCACCGCCGATCGACTCCGCGAGATCGGTGCCGACGGACTCCTGTGTTTCCCGAGCCGGAACCTGCAGTACCTCACGGGCTTTCACGAGGAACCCGGCGAGCGCCACCTCTTCCTCGTGCTCCCGGCCGAGGGCGACCCCGCGCTGTTGGTTCCGGCGCTCTATGAGACACAGATCCGCGAGGGGACGACCGTTCCAGAGGTCCGAACGTGGGAGGACGGCGAGGACCCCGTTGCGGCCGTCCGTACGCTGCTCGCCGATCGGAACCTCCGTGAGGGCCACCTGCTCGTCGACGACCGGATGTGGGCGCGGTTTACCCAGGACCTTCGAGCCGCTGCGCCGGCGGCGACGTGGGGCCTCGCGAGCGAGGCGCTCGTCGACCTCCGGATCCGAAAGGATGGGGCCGAACTGGCGGCGTTGCGCGAGGCGGCCCGGGTCGCCGACGCGGTCATCGACGACCTCCGCGAGACCGCCGACGAGCACGTCGGGAAGTCCGAGCGTGCGCTCGCGAGCTGGATCGCCGGCCGCTTGGAGACGCACGGCGGTTCCGGGGTCTCCTTCGAGACGGTCGTCGGCTCCGGCCCGAACGGCGCGAAGCCACACCACCGGAGCGGGGATCGGGAGATCCGCGCCGGCGACCCGGTCGTCCTCGATTTCGGAACCCGAGTGGATGGGTACCCCTCCGATCAGACCCGGACGCTCGTGCTCGCGGGCGAGCCACCCGAGGGGTATCCGACCGTCCACGAGGTCGTCCGCGAGGCGCAGGCGGCCGCGGTCGACGCCATCGAGCCGGGGATCGAGGCCGGGGCGGTCGACCGGGTCGCCCGCGAGGTCATCGAGGAGGCGGGCTACGGCGACGCGTTCGTCCATCGGACCGGCCACGGGGTCGGCCTCGACGTTCACGAGGAGCCGTACCTCGTTGCGGGCAACGACCGATCCCTGGAGCCGGGGATGGTCTGCTCGGTCGAACCGGGGATCTACCTTCCCGGACGGTTCGGCTGCCGGATCGAGGACCTCATCGTCGTGACCGAGGACGGCGCTGAGCGGCTGAATCGCACGGATCGTGGCTGGCGCTGAGCGGCTGAATCGCACGGATCGCGGCTGGCGCTGAGCGGCCGAACCGGACGGGTCGGGGTTGGCGCTGGCGACGTGGCAGACGGCGGCCACCTTCAGCCGTTCCCCGCCGTCCCCTCGGCCGCACGCTCGTGAAAGGTGCGGACGTACGAACCGAGGTCGAACCGGTCGGCCTCCACGTCCCGGAGCGTCTCCATCGCCGAGGGGTGCACGTTCGGCCGCAACAACAGATGTGCGCTCCCGGCGGCACTTCGGCGAAGCACCCATTCGGTTCCGGTCTCGATGGTCCCGAACCGCGCATCCGTCCGCACCACGGCGATCCGCCACGCCTTCTCCCGGGCGTGGCGCAGGCCCGTACCGGACCACCGTTCATCGAGTCCCCGCATCCCGGTACCTATCGCCGAGAGCCCGGGCGCGTATCGCTCGGCGAGCAGCTCCCGCTGGACGCCAACCAGGCGTTCGAGAATGTCGTCGATCCGCCGGTGGTCGGTGTACTTCTCCGTCCGGTCCGGATCGATCCCGATGTCCGTGAGCGTCAACGCGAGGTCATAGAGGATGTGCGCGTTGATCCCGAGGAAGGCGTCCTGTACGACAAGGGTGTCCCCGCGTACCGCCGCGCCGAAGGCGACGAGCCACGGGTCCGGGACCGCCTCGAACGCCCCCCGCTGAAACGCGTGAAACGCCCGGCGATAGTACTCCGCGAAGTGGATCAGGTAGCGACGCATCCACTCGGCGTCATGAAACGTTCCCGCCT
>PWGU01000060.1 GCA_003554605.1 Halorubrum sp. | reverse complement strand
GAGGTAAAAAGACGAACTATCTGTTTCTCAAACTGTTTCAGCAACGCCGAAGCAGAAACTGCTGACGAGTGGCTCAGATCGTTCGCTTTCGCATGGAATCAGCTTATCTGAACACTACCGTGCTGTCCGGGCCGTATTTTATATATCCGAGACGCGGTGAGCCCGGACGTTCGTCCGTCGTTGCCGCCCCGCAACCGCCCATCCCGGTTTCGACGTGCTTTTTATTCGCGGGTGACTCGGTTCGTCCATGGCTGAATTCAAGATCGTCGTCGCCGACCCCGAGACCGGCGAGACGTTCCAGCGAGAGGTCGACGGACAGGACGCGAACCGGTTCCTCGGTCGAGAGCTCGGCGACGAGGTCGACGGCGACGCCGTCGGTCTCGCCGGCTTCACGCTCGAGATCACGGGCGGCTCCGACGAGACGGGCCGACCGATGCGCGCCGACGTCTCCGGCACCCGCCTGAAAGAGCTGCTCTTAGAGGGCGGCGTCGGCTTCAAGCCGAGCCGTGCCGGCGAGCGCAAGCGGATCACCGTCCGTGGCCGCGAGATCGACGACGACATCGCGCAGGTGAACGTCTCCGTCGTCGACGGCGACGGCAGCGTGGCCGACGCCCTCGGCGAGGGCGACGCCGACGAGGAGTAAGGGCCCCTTCGATGCCGCGTATTCCCTCCGACGACGAGCACCTCGCTTCCGTCCGCGTCACCCTCGCGCGCAGCGGCGGGACCCGGCGGCTCTGCGTCCGCCTCCCCGGCCCCGAGGTCCCTGAAAACCGCCTCGAAAGCGGCGATCTCGACCGCCTCGACGTCGACCCTGGCGACCTGATCCGGGTGACGTTCGACGGCGAGGAGCGCCACGCGCGGATCGAGGGCGACTCCCGTGGGCGGCTCATCCGCGGCGCGTTCGACCATCGCGGGCTGGCTCGCTCGCCCGGCGAGGGGGTCGATCGGCTCGGCGAGTGGCTCACGCGAAACGGTCGGGAGGAGGGCGACCCGCTCGTGCTCGACGTGCTCGTTCCCGGCGAGTCCTATGGCCTCCGGCTCCCCGGTGAGCGGGTGATCTACGACGTGCATCGCGGGCCGCGGTCGTCGCTCTCGGATATCGCGGAGGGGCTCGACGGCTGATCGATCTTCCGGAGTTCGTGGACGGCTGACCGCTGCCGGAATCCGCCGGGCGCCAAGCGGGCACCTTATTCTCCCGCGTCCCGTACCGCGGGCCATGCAACAGGTCGACGCGGACCTTTCGACGCTCGACCGGGCGATCATTAACGCGTTCCAGGGTGGGTTCCCCGTTACCCCCAACCCGTTCGAGCCGGCAGCGGCCGCGCTCCGCGAACGTGGCGTGGACGTGACCGGCCCGGAGCTGTGTGATCGGATCCGCACGCTGGACGAGGAGGGGATCCTCTCTCGATTCGGCGCGCTCGTCAACGCCGAGGAGATCGGCGGGGCCGCCTCGCTCGTGGCCATGCACGCGCCCGAGGACCGGTTCGATGAGATCGTCGAGACGATGAACGAGTTCCGCGAGGTCGCACACAACTACGAGCGGGAACACCCCCACCTCAACGTCTGGTTCGTGGTGAGCGTCGCCGACCATCCCGACCCCGACAAGGACGGCGACGACCGCGTGGAGGAGGTGCTTGCCGAGATCGAGGCCGCGACCGGCCAAGAGACGTACAACCTCCCGAAACAACAGGAGTTCCACGTCGGCGCGAAGTTCCTCGTCGACGGGCCGATCCCCGAGGGGGATATCGACCTCTCGGATCTCGGCCCGGCCGTCGAGGCGTCCGGCCGACCGACGCTCACGCCCGAGGAGCGCGACCTCGTCGTCGAGATACAGGGCGGGCTCCCGATCACCGAGACGCCGTATGCGGACGTCGCGGCCGCCATCGACGCCGACGTCGAGTGGGTGGTGGAGACGATCAAACGCTTCAACGTGGAGGGCAAGGTGCGCCGGGTCGGCGTCATCCCGAACCATTACGCGCTCGGCTACACGGAGAACGGGATGACCGTCTGGGACGTCCCCGAGGAGGTTCTCCCGGAGGTCGGCCCCGCGGTCGCGTCGCTCGAGTTCGTCACCCACTGTTATGAGCGCCCGCGACACGCGGGCGTCTGGGAGTACAACTTCTTCGCGATGACCCACGGGCGGACGGAGGCGGAAAGCGAACGCCGCGTCCAGCAGGTCAAAGAGACGATGAACGAGTACTGGGACGTCGGCGAGGACGACTGGGACACGCTGTTTTCGACGCGTATCCTGAAAAAGACCGGAATCAGGATGGCCGAGCGCGCCGAGAGCAACACGGTCTGACCGGCCGCACCGTTCCGCGATCATCCGTCCAAGAGACACTCATCCATGATCCCGCACCATCTCCACCCATGATCCCGCACCATCTCCACCCATGATCCCGCTCTATCACGATCTCACCGACGAGACGGTGCTTATCTTCGGCGGCGGCAGCGTCGGCGCGAGGAAGGCCCGCCGGTTCGTCGCCGAGGCCCGCGTCGTCGTCGTCAGCCCGGCGTTCGATGCGTCGTTGATCGACGCTGTGAGCGGCGACGGCGACAACGCCGCTCATTCCCACGCCGCCGGCGACGCCGCGGACCGACTCAACCTCGTCCGTGCGGCACCCACACCGGCCGCGATCGAGGGGTGGATCGTCCGGGCTTCGCCGGCGCTGGTCGTGGCGGCCACCGACGACTCGGAGGTCAACGACGCGATCGAGTCGGCCGCCGAGCGCGCGGGCGTGTTGATAAATCGCACCGACGTCTCCGGCGGTCGCCGGGCCGGCAGCGTCGTCGTGCCCGGCACCGTCGAGGACGGGCCGGTGCGGGTGGCCATCTCGACGGGCGGCGCGAGTCCGGCGCTCACGCGCGTCCTCCGCGAGCGGATCGGCGCGGAGATCGAGGGGGCTGGTGCGATGGCCGAGTTGTCCGGATCGCTCAGAACGGAGCTTCGCGAGCGGCCGCTTGACCCGGACGAGCGACGGGCCGCCATCCGCGCCGTCGTGCGGTCGGATCGGGTTTGGAAGGCTTTACAAGAGGGGAGATCCAAGGCCCGGAAAGAGGCAGCAAAGGTGATCGAGGAGGTGATAGACGGATGAGGGAACCGGGCGCGATCACGGGCGTGAGCGTCGACCATACGCGTGCGTCCATCGACGAGATCGACCTCGCCGGCGGGGACGGCGTCCGGGCGACCGTCTCGGACCTCCTCGCCCGTGAGGGGGTCGACGAGGCGTTCGCGATCCAGACCTGTAACCGCTCGGCAGCGTTCATCGTGACCGACCGGCAGGCGACCGCCGGGGCGGCCCTCCGATCGTTCGCCCCCGACGTTCGCGACGGTGCGATCCGGCGGTTCGGCCACGAGGAGAGCCTTGAGCACCTGATGCGTGTCGCCACCGGACTCGAATCGCTCGTGCTCGGGGAGGACCAGATAATCGGGCAGGTCCGTGAGGCCTACGAGGAGTCACGTTCGGCCGGCGGGGTCGGGCCGGTGTTGCGGGACGCGGTGACGAAGGCCATCCACGTCGGCGAGCGCGCCCGCAACGAGACCTCGATCAACGAGGGGGTCGTCTCGCTCGGCTCGGCGGCCGTCTCGCTGGCGGCCGAGGAGACGGACCTCGCGGGTGCGCGGGCGGTCGTCGTGGGTGCGGGCGAGATGGGTACGCTCGCCGCCCGCGCGCTCGATGACACGCCGGTCGCGGAGATCATCGTCGCAAACCGGACCATCCCGCACGCCGCGTTCATCGCGGAGGACGTCGACACCGACGGGGACGTGATCCCGCTCGTCGACCTCCCGCGGGTGATCCCGGACGCGGACCTCGTCATCACCGCCACGGGTAGCCCCGAGCCGGTCATCGCCGCTGAGTCGCTCCCGTCGGTCGGCGATCTCGTCTGTATCGACATCGCTCGACCGCGGGACGTCGACCCCGCGCTCGGTGAACGGCCCGACGTGGCGCTTTTCGATATCGACGCGCTCGAACAGGTCACTCGGGAAACCCGGGAGCGGCGCGAGGACGAGGCGCGGGCGGTGGAGGCGATCATCGCCGAGGAACTCGACCGGCTCCTAGACGCGTACAAGCGCAAGCGCGCGGACGACGCCATCTCGACGATGTACGCGTCGGCCGACCACATGAAGACGGCCGAAGTCGAGGCCGCGCTCTCGAAGCTCGAGGCACAGGGCGGGGTCACAGCTGAACAGCGTAAAACCGTCGAGGCGATGGCGAACGCGCTCGTCGGACAGCTCCTCGCCGCCCCGACGAAGTCGCTCCGCGACGCGGCCGGCGAGGACGATTGGGAGACGATCCGGACCGCACTGGAGCTGTTCGATCCCGAATTCGAGGCCCGAACGGAGCCCGCTGGGGACGCCCGTGACTCCAGCAGCCCGCCGGATGCGACGGCGACGGCGGCCGAGAAGTCAGACGACTGATCACGGCCGGCCGCCGTGGCACCCGGGCGACGACGCACCGTTTTTACCCCGCCGCGTTCGTCTTCGGACATGGACCGTACCGAGTACGTCAGCCGTCTCGATGAGCGATTGGAGACCGACGCGTACGCCGATGTCGACGCCAGCGCAAACGGGCTACAGGTCGGATCGGCCGACGGTGAGGTCGATCACGTCGCCTTCGCGGTCGACGCCGCGGCCGCGACGATCGCCGAGGCGGCCGACGTGGACGCGGACGTGTTGGTCACCCATCACGGGCTCTCGTGGGGCGGGATCGAGCGGGTGACCGGCCGGACCTACGACCGGATCGCGGCGCTCGCGGAGGCCGATATGGCGCTCTACGTCTCCCATCTCCCGCTCGACGGACACGCGACCCTCGGCAACGCTGCCGGGGTCATCGATGCACTCGATCTTGAGGACTCGGGGGCCTTCGGCGCGCTCGGGCCGGTCACGATCGGCCGGCTCGCCGCGACGCCGGAGCCGCTCTCTATCGAAACGCTTCGTGGGCGACTCGACGGGTTCGACGATCGCGGGCGGTCGACGCAGGTCCTGCCGTTCGGACCGGATCGGATCGAACGGGTCGCCGTCGTGACCGGTTCCGGGGTCGACTGGCTGGACGAGGCGGTCGACGCCGGTGCGGACGCGCTGATCACCGGGGAGGGCAAACAGCAGGTCTATCACGACGCCCGCGAGGCCGGGATCTCGGTGTTCCTCGCCGGCCACTACGCGACCGAGACGTTCGGCGTCCGCGCGCTGGAGACGCTCACGACGGAGTGGGGGATCGAGACGACCTACCTGTCCCACCCCACCGAGCTCTGATCGAGAGGAGCGACGCGCGGCAACCGCCGTCGACCCGAGCGACATCCTCAAGCGCCATCACGCCGTTCTACCGACGTGGTCTCCCGGCCCGATCCCCCCGCCGGCCTCGCGCTTGTACTCCTCGCGGGAGCCGTGCTGTTCGTGGCGGGTGCCGCCGCGCTCGGCGCGTGGCCGCCGCTCGTGGCCGTCGAAAGCGGAAGCATGGAGCCGACGGTCGAACGTGGCGACCTCGTCGTCGTCACGGCCGTCGACCGGATGCCGTGGGGCGGGATCGATGGGGACTCGACACCGGGGTCGGCGTCCGAATCGGGCGATGTGGTGGTCTTTTCACCGCCCGGTCATGAGGGCCCGCCGATCCTCCACCGCGTGGCGTTCGCCGTAGAGGACGGTGAGGACTGGACCGATCGGGGTGACACCGACCTGATCGATGGGGACTGTGAGACGCTTCGACACTGTCCGGCCCCGTACGATGGTTATATCACCTATGGCGACGCCAACGGCGAGTACGACCAGAGCGCCGGCATCTCCCCCGTCGTGCGTCCCGAGTGGATCGATGCGCAGGCCGCCGTCGCGCTGCCGTCCCTCGGCTGGCCGCGTCTCGGGTTCGATGCCGTGGTCACGCGCTTCGGCGCGGCCGGGCTGTTGGGCGTCGGCGCGTTGGTCGGGCTCTCGGGCGGGCTCTTCGGCGTGATGCTCGGCCGGGTGTATGACCGACTGTGAGCGTGCGCTCTGCCCGT
>PWGU01000135.1 GCA_003554605.1 Halorubrum sp. | reverse complement strand
TCCTGCGCGACGCCGATCCGAACGGACGACCTTATACGCCGACCGGACCAACCTCCCCTATGACCTGTCGGCGGTGTGGGACCCCGCTCGAAAAGCCCGGGGACTACTGTCTGACCTGCAACACCGCCAACGCGGACGCCGTCGTGGTCGAATTCAAGACCGACCGTGCGGAGCTAACGATCCTCGACGAGGAGACGGTCGTCGGCCGAACGACGGTGACGACGCGCCCCGAGGGCGACGAACGGCTCTCGGCGGTTCAACTGCGCAACTTCGCCGGACGGGTCGCCGACGAGGTCCGTCGCAAACGGCCCGAGACGGTCTACGCCGCCGGCGAGCGCGGCCCGTTGCGCGAGACGCGCGCACAGATCCACCACGAGTTCTACCGCGTCCCCGACGGGGGAACAGACGGCGTCGGCGACGTCGTCGGGTGGGTGCTCGACCGCCGCGGCGCCCGCGCGCTGGAGGTCGTCGAGACGCCGCCGAGGGAGAAGATCGGCGGCTCGCATTCGACGTTGATCGGCGGCCGAAAGGGCCGACGGGCGATCAGCACCGTCGCGGAGCACCCCCACGTTAAAAAGATCGTGCCGGGGCCGATCGACGCGGGCGGGACGGGCTCGCGGACCGGGCTTCGGGCGAAAGCGACCCGCGCGGGAACCAACGGGAACGTCCGGTTGCTGCTTCGGGACGGCTCCAGCGTGCAGGAAAATCGGATCGTCACGACCGCGATGGACCGCGAAAGCGGCGAGCGCGTCCGTGCCGACCTCAACGAGGCGCTTCAGGAGGCGGAACTACAGGACTGATCACCCCGGCCCACCCATGCGACCGAGCCGGCCCGGTAGGTATTTGGGGCCCCGCCCGTGACCGAAAAACATGCTCAGCGACGTCATGGAGGACTACGTGAAGGCCATCTACGTCCTCCAATCGGAGGAGGGACCGCCGGTCTCGACCTCCGCTATCGCCGAGTACCTCGAGAAGACCCCGCCCTCCGTGACCGATATGCTCGGCAAGCTCGCCGACCGGGGGCTCGTCGACCGCGAGCCGTACAAGGGGGTCGAACTTACCCCGGAGGGGGAGGCCGTCGCGCTGGAGGTCGTCAGACACCACCGCTTGCTTGAGGCGTTCCTCGCCGAACAGCTTGATTACGACTGGAGCGAGGTGCACGACGAGGCCGACGCGCTCGAACATCACATCTCCGAGGAGCTCGAACGACGGATGGCGGCCGTGTTGGGCGACCCCGAGGTCGACCCCCACGGCGATCCGATCCCGAGTGCGGACCTCGAACCGATAGAGGAAACTGGTGGATCGCGTCTCGTCGATCACGAGGTGGGCGATCGACTGGTCGTGACCCGCGTCTCCGACCGCGACGACGAGGAGCTTGAATACCTCGCCGACGCCGGTGTGACCCCCGGTACGGCTATCGAGGTCGTCGATATCGCCCCCTTCGGACTGGTGACGGTCCGAACCCCGGCGGGCGAGCAGGGGCTTCCCGAGGAGATCGCCGGATCGATCCGCGTGGAGCCCGCGCCGAAGGACGACTGGGGGAACGGCTCGGACGGGGATCGGACCCCGAACGCCGACGCGACATAGCGTCGGGACGGGGACGGTAAGCAACGCTCGAACGGGGACGGTAAGCAACGCTTGAACGGGGACGACGAATAGCGCTCGGATGGCAGACAGCGTCCCGGACGTGGCAGCCGGATTTTTCACGACATCGGGCGTGGGTACGGGCGTGACGCTCATCGACCTCTCCGTCACCGTCTTCATGGGGACGGTCTTCGGGCTGGCGCTCGCGGCCCCGCCGGGCCCGATGAACGCGATCATCGCCGAGGAGGCGGTGCTTCGTGGGTGGCGTGCCGGCGCGATCGCCGGGCTCGGCGCGGCGACCGCCGACGTGCTCTTTTTCATCCTCGCGTTCGTCGGCGTCGCCGCCTTCATCGAGTCCGCACCGCGGCTCCAGACGGCGATGATCGGCGGCGGCGGCCTCCTCATGTGTTACTTCGCGATCGGGGCGGCGCGAAACGCGCGGGCGATGTTTCGACCGACGAGGGGGGCGGAGCCGTCGATCGAGGCCGGAAAGGGCTTTTATAAAGCGCTGGCGTTGGCGCTGAGCAACCCCTTTCAGGTGCTCTTCTGGGTGACCGTCGGCGTCGGATTGTTGCGCCCCGGTCGGCTCGACGTGCTCGCGCCGATCCCGGTGTTAGGGGAGTCGCTCGCGGGAACCGTCGTCGTGACGACCGGCTCGCCGGCGATCCTGGGCGGGTTCTTCCTCGGGATCTTCGGCTGGGTGCTCTGTTTCCCGGCGCTCCTCGTCGTCGCCGAACGACGGGTGGAGACGTTCGGCCCGGTCGTCGCCTTCGGCTCCGCGTTCGTCCTCGGTGGGTTCGGGGTCGTCTTCCTCGCCGATGCGGTCTCGACGGTGCTCGGGTGGCGCTGACCCCTTCCAGCCCGTTCCGTTGATGGACAACGGCTTTCACGATCGGCCGAGAGCGATTCAGTATGTTCGAGAAAGCCAAATGGATCAAGCTCCCCCGAAGCGTCCTCGTGGGACACGGCGTCGTCGACGAGCTCGGCGAGGCGGTTTCCGAACTCTACCTCTCCGGACGCCCGCTCATCGTGTCGAGCCCGACGCCGGACGAGATCGCCGGCGACCGCGTTCGCGCACAGTTCGACGATCCGGCGACCGCGGTCGTGGAGTCGGCCTCCTTCGATGCGGTCGAAACGCTGATCGAGACCGCAGAAGCCGTCGAACCGGGATATCTCATCGCGCTCGGCGGCGGGAAGCCGATCGACACGGCGAAGATGGCCGCCGACCACCTCGGCGTCGGCTTCGTCTCCGTCCCCACGGTCGCCTCCCACGACGGTATCGTCTCCGGACGGTCCTCCATCCCCGAGGGCGACACGCGTCACTCGGTGGCCGCCGACCCGCCGCTTGCGGTCGTCGCTGACACCGAGTTGCTCGCGAACGCGCCGTGGCGGTTGACCACCGCGGGCTGTGCGGACATCATCTCCAACTACACGGCCGTGAAGGACTGGCGGCTGGCCCAGCGGCTTCGCAACGTCGAATACAGCGAATACGCGGGCGCGCTCGCGGAGATGACCGCTGAGCTGCTCGTCCAGAGCGCGGACATGATCAAACCCGGCCTGGAGGAGTCCTCGTGGATCGTCGTCAAGGCGCTCGTCTCCTCCGGCGTAGCGATGTCCATCGCCGGCTCCTCGCGACCTGCCTCCGGTGCCGAGCACCTCATCTCCCATCAGCTCGACCGCATCGCGCCCGGCAAGGCGCTCCACGGTCACCAGGTCGGCGTCGCCTCGATCATGACCGAGTACCTTCACGACGGCGAGGACGGCCAATGGCGGGCGATCCGCAACGCGCTGGAGTCACTCGACGCGCCGACTACCGCGACGGGGCTCGGGATCACTGAGACGGAACTGATCGAGGCGTTCACCGGTGCCCACGAGATCCGCGACCGCTACACCATCCTGCAGGGTGGAATCAGCGAGGAGGCGGCCGTGGAGGTCGCCTCGAAGACGGGCGTGATCTAGTTCGTCAGCCCCGGGCGAGGTGTTCTCACGGAGAGCGAAGATCCGAAGAGGGATTACCCGCCCAACCCAACCGTGGGTTATGTCAGTTGCCAGCGTGCGAGCGGGCGCCAAGGAACGCCCCGGAGCACTCACCCTCCTGCTTTCGGTCGTCGGCTACGCGGCGGTCCTCGGCGTCTTTTTGGTCCCACAGTTTCAGGCGTTGTTCCCCGAATTAAGCCGGGCCACCGTGGATATCCTCACACACGCCATCGCCGCCGTCAACACCGTCACCATCGTGACGCTCTCGCTCGGAATTTACTGGATCCGGCGCGGCGAGGTCAAAAAGCACGCGGCGGCGATGACGACGTCGTTCGCGCTCATCATCGTCTTTTTAGGGATGTACCTCCCCCGCGTCGCCGGCGGCGGTACGAAGTACTTCGTGGGGCCCGACCTCGCGAACATCATCTACCTGATCATGCTCGCGATCCACATCGCGCTCTCGGTGCTCGCGGTCCCGGTCGTCCTCTATGCGGTCATCCTCGGGCTGACCCACAGCGAACGCGAACTTCGTCACGAGACGCGTCACGCGACGGTCGGCCGGATCGCCGCCGCCTCGTGGCTCCTCTCGCTTGTCCTCGGGGTCATCGCCTACCTGCTTTTGAACCACGTCTACGACTCGACGTTCGAGGCGGCGGCCGCGACGCTGTTGCCGGTGTTCCCGTTCGCCTGACGACCGCGTGAACCGATGCTTTTTGCCGACGCCGTACCCAAATCTGGGTATGACTCAGTCGGTGGACCGCGTCGCGGTCGTGGGTGAGGGCGACGATTCGTCCACGGGCGAAGATGCGATCCCCACCGGGGGTGACGATGCGGCGGCGGCCGAGTCGGATGCGACGGCTCTCATGGAAGCGGCGGACGAAGGGATCGCCGCGGCCGTGGAGGCAGCAGGTGCGACACTCACGGGAGTTGAGGAAGCCGACGCGGTCGTCACCGTCGGCGAGCGAGCGGTCGCCGCCGCCGCGAGGGTGGCCGCCGACCGTTCCATCCCGATGCTTCCGGTGGGCATCGGTCGGCTCGGTGTCGCCCGACCGAACACCTCGGACGCCATCGAGGCGCTCCTCGGGGGCGACTGGCACGTGTGGTCACACCCCCTCCTCTCCGTCATCGTCGGCCCAGAGGAGCGGATCCGTACCCGCGCAGCGCTCACGGTGTCGCTCATGACCGTCAAGAGCGCGCGTATCTCGGAGTACGCCGTCTCGCTATCGAGCGACCGACGCGAGTCGTTTCGCGGCGACGGCGTCGTCGTCGCCACCCCCCTCGGCAGCGACGGCTACGCCCGTGCGGCGGGCGCACCCGCACTCGAACCCGGGACGGGCCTCGCAGTCGTTCCCGTCGCGCCGTTCCGGATCGGACGGCGACGGTGGATCACTCCCGAGGGGGTGACGCTCTCTGTCGAACGGGAGGAGGAACCGGTCGCGGTGGCCGCCGATGGGGTCGTACAGGGCGAGGTGTTGCCGCACGAGCCGGTTCGGATCATCGCCGACGATTCCTTTGCGGTGATCTCACCGTCGGCGGTCTCCGGCAACGGCGCGTCAGATTGGAAAAACTCTAATGAGTCGTCCACGGAATGACCCGTATGGACCCACTGCAGTTCCTCATTCCGCTCGACTGGTTGGCGGTCGTCGGGCCGATACTGCCGTTCGCGATCCTCGTCATGGCGTTCGCGAATCTCGCGACGCGACATCTCGCGCATCGCCGGCATATCGAACAGGGAACCGACGGCGACCAGGTCGAACAGTACACCCCGCACGCGTTCACGAACATCGGACTCATCGTCCTGAGTTTCCTCTTCGCGCTCGACGCGCCGACCGGCGGGACCGTGCTCGCCATCCTCGTCGTGACAATGCTCATGGCGGACCTCTTCGAGTTCGAGGCCCGGAACGTCGAGGCACGGAACGACATGACGATCGAGGCGCCGAAGAGCGCCATCGTCGCCTCGGCGCTCGTGACCTTCTATGCCGCCTACTACGCGCTGTTCTTCCTCGTCGCGCCCCTCTGGGGTGCGGTCGTCGCCTGAGCGCCGCCGTTTCGCTCGGACGGAGCGTTTATACGTCGTACCGACCGATTATCTTCGATGAGCGCGTTCCCAACCGAACAGCTCCTCTGGGGGCTCTGGTACGGCTTTATCGGCGTCGCGGTCTGGTCCGTGCCGTTTCTCGTCGCCTACTACCTCTACCGCCGGTGGGGAGGGCATAAGGGGCCGGAATCGAGGCGGGAGGCACCCTGAAGTCGGGCGGATGGTTAAGACTTTAAGCACGCACCCCAAGTGACTCACTAATAATGGCGTCCGATTCGGTGAAACTGTACACGGCCATCTACATCGCGCTGTTGGTCCTTGCGCTGTCGAAGTTCATCTTCTTCGAGTTTGACCAGTTCTTCACGTACCAGCAGGCGTTCGCCGGAACGATGGTCGCCGCGGCCATCAAGTCGTTCCTCATCGTCGCATACTTCCAGCACCTCCGGTGGGAGAACAAATCGCTCACCTACCTGATGGTGCTCTCGCTGGCGCTCGTCCTGCTGCTCATGGCGGCGTCGACGTACTCGATCACCTGATCGACTCACACGCCCGACCGGCGTTCCGAACGCCCGAGTAACTCCCCTGCCTCGTTTATCAGAAACCCGCTTACTCCGAGCTATCGAACCGGAACTCGAAACGCGCGCCCGTCGGCTCCACCGGGACCGCTTCGATGCTCCAGCCGTGGGCCTCGGCGACGTGTTCGGTGATCGCCAGCCCGAGCCCCGTTCCGTTGTCCTCGGTCGTATATCCGCTTTCGAAGACGCGACCTGGGTCGCCGTCGAATCCGCTCCCGTCGTCCTCGACGTACAGCCCCGTCGGCCCGTCATGGAACCGCTCCCCGTCGGGGTCTCCGTCCGCGCCGAGCGGTCCAACCTCGACCGTGAGCGGTGTCGTACCTGTGTCCGTTCCCGCCTGCTCCCCGCCCGTTCCGTGTTCGATGCTGTTTCTAAACAGGTTCTCGAACAGCTCTCGAACCCGGGTTCGGTCGGCCTCGAACCGCAGGTCCTCGTCGACGACGAGCCCCGAGTCGGCCGTTTCGACGTGTGACCACGCCTCCCGTGCGACCGTTTCGAGGCTGAGTTCCTCGATCGCCCCCACGACGCGACCATCGCGCGACAGCGACAGCAGTTCCGTGATCAACTCGTCCATCCGGTCCAGTGCGGCCTCGACGCGCTCGAGACGCTCCGGCTCCTCCAGCGTTCGTGCCAGATCGAGGTGACCCTTCGCGATCGAAAGGGGGTTTCGAAGGTCGTGGGTGACGATGGAGGTGAACGCGTCGAGTCGCTCGTTCTGCCGCTGTAACGTCGCCTCGCGTTCCCGACGCTCCGTCACGTCGGTGTAGATGGCGTAGCCGGAGGCGTTCTCGGCGCCGAGACGGATCGGCACGACGTGCAGGATGAAGTGTCGGTCCCCGCTCGTCGTCCGACGGGTCACCTCACAGCGGAGGTTCTGGCCGCGGCGTAACCGGGCGTTCAGCTCCTGTGCCTCCCCGATGACCGCCTCGTCATCGGCCGGGAGAATGTATTCGTCGATCGGTTCACCGACGATCTCCTCGGCGCTGTAGCCGAACGTCTCCTCGAACGCCGGGTTCACCCGATCGACGAGGAGCACGTCATCCACGTAGTCATAGATGACGGCCGCGTCGGGGATGTTCTCGAAGAGCGCGAAGAGACGATCGCGTTCGGCACGGAGCGCCTCGTCGGCCCGGAGCCGACTCAGCGTTTCCTCCAAATGGGACGCGAGCAGCTCGGCGAGCTGGAGATCCCGTCGGTCGAAGGCGTCCGAATCCGCGGCGGCCATCTGTAATACCCCCTCCTCGCCGACCGGAACCGTGAGTGCCGAACCATAGCGGTCATGATCGACCGTCCCGTCGAGGGTTGGTTCCCCCTCCGCGACGGTCTTCCCGGCGATACCCTCACCGACCCGGACCCGGTTCCGGTCGTCCGGGTCCTCCCCTGTCGAGACGGCGACGGGCTCTATCCAATCGTCGCGGGCGACCCCCGCGATGCTGTGTTCGACCGGGAGGATCCCCTCAGCGATGACGACGGCGATCCGGTAGGCGTCCTCCGGCGATCGGGCCGTCGCGAGCCGAGCGGCACCGGCTTGAAGTCGTTCCATACGCGACGGTCCGTCCGCCCGTTCATCATGGAGGTGTGCGCGATCTTTCCGGGCAAACAACCACCGTATCCGGGCGGTCAGTTCCGTGGGCGTCGTCGCCACCGCATCGACGATCGGGTCGGTCGCGATCGGGCCGGTCGGATCGGTCACGAACGCCACGGTCGGGGTCGCCGCGTACGATCCCTTGATCCGGTCGAGTCCCGCCTGATCACCGATTATCAGGAGACCCGCGTCCGAGAGTACGCGATCGTCGACCGAAGTTGTGGACGCTGAAACCACCTCGAAGGGGAGGTCGTCGCTCCCGGCCACGGTGGCCTCGTCCCCGAGCGCAACGACGTTCCGGCCGTCGAGTCGATCGCTGTCCACGCCTGTCAACTGGATCGTCCCTGAGGGGTATATCTCTATTCATGGGGGCTCAGTTCACCTGTGGTTTCATCGGGGCCATATGATACCGGGCGCACGGGGTGATAGCCGGCGACGGACCACCCCGGAACCCTTTTGCGTGAACACGGGTCAAGTATCGGTAATGAGCGATCTCGAAGCGGAGTACCGCCTCGACTACTTCGAGGAGGAGGGGTTCGTGCGGCGCGAGTGTCCCTCCTGTGGGGTACATTTTTGGACGCGTGACCACGAGCGCGACCTGTGTGGTGAACCGCCGTGTGAGGATTACAGCTTCATCGATGACCCGGGCTTCCCGGAGCCGTACAGCCTCATCGAGATGCGCGAGGCGTTCCTCTCGTTTTTCGAGGAGCACGATCACGAGCGGATCGAACCATACCCGGTGGCCGCGAACCGCTGGCGCGACGACGTTCTCTTAACGCAGGCGTCAATTTACGACTTCCAGCCGCTGGTCACCTCCGGTGAGACCCCGCCGCCGGCGAATCCGCTCACCATCTCACAGCCCTGCATCCGAATGCAGGACATCGACAACGTCGGCAAGACGGGTCGACACACGATGGCCTTCGAGATGATGGCCCACCACGCGTTCAACACGCGTGAGGACGCCGAGGCGGAGTACGCCTACGAGGGGGAGGTCTATTGGAAAGATCAAACCGTCGCCTACTGTGACGAGTTCTTCGAGTCGATGGGGGCGGACATCGAGGAGATCACCTATCTGGAGGACCCGTGGGTCGGCGGCGGCAACGCCGGGCCCGCCATCGAGGTCATATATAAAGGGGCCGAGCTTGCCACGCTCGTTTTCATGTGTATGGAGCAGGACCCCGACGGCGAGTACGAGATGAAAGACGGCAACACGTACTCGTTTATGGATACCTACATCGTCGACACCGGCTACGGGCTGGAGCGATGGACGTGGATGAGCCAGGGGACGGCGACGGTCTATGAGGCGATCTACCCCGATGCGATCGACTTTTTAAAGGAAAACGCCGGGATCGAACACACTGACGAGGAGCGCGAGCTGATCCACCGGGCCGCGAAGCTCTCCGGCCGGCTGGACATCGATGACGTCGACGACGTCGAGGACGCCCGCGGCGAGGTCGCGGACAAACTCGGCGTCGACGTAAACCGCCTTCGGGAGCTGGTGGAGCCGCTCGAGACCATCTACGCCATCGCCGACCACTCCCGCACCCTCGCGTATATGTTCGGCGACGGGATCGTCCCCTCCAACGTCGCGACCGGCTATCTCGCCCGGATGGTCCTCCGGCGGACCAAACGGCTCGTGGACGACGTCGGCGTCGACGCCCCGCTCGACGAGCTCGTGGACATGCAGGCCGAGCGGTTGGGGTATGAGAACCGCGATACGATCCGCGAGATCGTCAGAACCGAGGAGCGGAAGTACCGCAAGACGCTGGAGCGCGGCGCGCGGAAGGTCGAACAGTTGGCCGACGAGTACGCCGGCACCGGCGAGGCGATCCCCACCGATGAGCTCATTGAGCTGTACGACTCCCATGGGATCCAACCGGATATGGTCGCGGAGATCGCCGCCGATCGTGGCGCCACCGTCGACGTCCCCGACGACTTCTATGCGCTCGTTGCGGACCGTCACGAACGCGTCACCGGTGAGGACGATGGGGAACCCGACCGCGACGAGCGACTGTCAGACCTTCCGGAGACGGAAACGCTCTATTACGACGATCAGGGTCGAACGGAGTTCGAGGCGGTGGTTCTCGACGTCTTCGAGCGCGAGGAGGGCTATGCGGTCGTCCTCGATCAGACGATGTTCTATCCGGAGGGGGGCGGCCAGCCCGCCGATCGGGGCCAGCTCTCGGCCGGCGAGACGGCGGTCGAGGTCCTCGACGTCGTGGAGCTGGACGGCGTGGTGCTGCACCACACCGACGCTGACCCCGGCAAGGGCGAGTTCGTTCGCGGGCGCGTGGACGGGGATCGTCGCGAGCGGCTTCGGGCCCACCACACCGCGACACATCTCATCGGGCACGCCGCCCGCGAGGTGCTCGGGGACCACGTCCGGCAGGCGGGCGCACAGAAGGGGCTCGACTCCTCCCGGCTGGACGTCAGACACTACGAGCGGATCTCCCGTGAGGACGCACGGGCGATAGAGCGTGTCGCGAACGAACTCGTGCGCCGGAACGTGACGGTCAAACAGGAGTGGCCGCATCGGCACGAGGCGGAGGCCGAGCACGGCTTCGACCTCTATCAGGGGGGTGTCCCCCCGGGAACGAACGTTCGACTGATACACATCGGCGACGCCGACGTACAGGCGTGTGCCGGGACGCACGTCGACCGAACCGGCGATATCGGGGCGATCAAGATCTTAAAAACCGAACCGGTGCAGGACGGGGTCGAACGGATCGTCTTTGCCGCCGCCGACGCGGCGATCGAGGCCACCCAGCGGACGGAGGACGCGCTCTTCGATGCGGCCGCCGAACTCGACGTCGACCCCCTGGACGTGCCCCAAGCGGCCGAACGCTTCTTCGAGGAGTGGAAGGCACGCGGAAAGGAGATCGACTCGCTGAAAGAACAGCTGGCGGAGGCACGAGCCGCGGGAGCCGCGGACGCCGAGGAGGTCGAACTCGGCGGCACCACCGCCGTGATCCAGCGGCTCGATGGCGATGCCGACGAGCTCCGGGCAACCGCCAATGCACACGTCGCGGACGGGTCGGTGGCGGTCGTCGGGAGCGGGGCCGACGGGTCAGCGAGCTTCGTCGTGGGCGTTCCACCCGAGGTCGCGATAAACGCCGGGGCGGTCGTCTCCGACCTCGCCGCCCGCGTGGGCGGCGGCGGCGGTGGCCCACCGGACTTCGCACAGGGTGGCGGCCCCGACGTCGATCGGCTCGACGACGCGCTGGCGGCAGCACCGGACGTGCTGCGGCGGCTGTTGGAGGCCTGACCCGTCCAACCGTGCCCGTCGCGGACAACGACGGCGTGTCGATCCGGTATGAGATCGATGACGGGGAGGTCGATGACGGGAAGGTCGTCGTGTTCTGTGGCGACATCGGCTTCGGCCCCTGGTCGTTCGGGTGGCAGTACGGGGCGCTCGCCGGCCCGTTCACGGTTATCACACCGGAAGCTCGTGGGATCGGCCGCTCCGGTGCACCGCCGGGGCCGTACACGGTCGAGGCGCTCGCCGGCGACCTCGAAGCGGTCCTCTCCGACGCCGGTGTTCCTCGTGCCCACCTCATCGGCTACGGGCTCGGGGGGATGGTCGCGCTCACGTATGCCTGGCGGTTCAACCGGGCCGACAGCCTGACTATCATCGGGAGTGCCGCGACCGGGGAGGCGTTCGACCCAGCCTCGCTTCGGCGCGACTCGTCCGACCGGGAGTCGGTCCGTGCGTCGACGACGGGGTTGCTCTCGCCGTCATTCCGTGCCGACCGACCGGAGGTCATCGAGCGGATCGTCGACTGGCGACTCGCCGAGGACGCACGTGAGGGCGTCTTCGCGGCTCAGCGGGACGCGGTTCGTGGGTTCGACCGCGCCGATGCACTGTTTGAGATCACGACGCCGACGCTCGTGATTCACGGTGAGGAGGACACGGTCTATCCGGTCGAGGCGGGTAAGTGGCTCGCCTCCGGGCTCCCTCGTGGACGTTTCCACTCAATAGCCGATGCCGGCCATCTCGTGTGGGTCGAAGCGTCGGCGGCGGTCAACGACGCGATACGCGGCTGGCTCGCCGAACAGGGGGCCGATCCGTTCGCGTGAGCCGTCTGGGTCCTCACCCGCTCCGGGGAGACTCGATCAGCTCCCCTCGGTCACGTCGACGACCGTCGCCCCGGCGAGGTCTGCAAGGGTCTCGGGTTCGATAGCGAAGAGGGCGCTGGGGGTTCCCGCCGCGCCGTAGACCACGTCGTACGCCATGAGCGTCGGGTCGAAGACCGTGGGTATCGCGGTGTCGTGACAGAGCGGCGGGACGCCGCCGATGCTCCACCCGACAGTCCCCCGGATCCGCTCCGGGGACCCCATCTCGGCCGCTTCAGCATCGAAGTGTGCCGCGATGGCGTCGAGATCGAGTCGGTTCGCGCCGCTCGTGATCCCGGCGACGAGTTCGCCGTCGCGCTCGCCGCCGGCGAGTGACACCACGATAGTCGAGGCGATCGCGGCCGTCTCACAGCCGACGGCGTTCGCCGCCGCCGCGGCCGTCTTCGTTCCCTCGTCGAACTCCGAGACGTCCACCGTGATCCCGTATCGTTCCGCCGCCCGTTCTGCAAACTCCGCCGCCCGTGGATGCATACGTCTCCCGGATCCCCGGTCGCCATATTAAATCCCGGGTCGTTACTCGGGGCGAACACCCCGGATGATCGCACGAATCCGTCGGCGCGTGCCGTCCACGTCGCCGACGAGTGGATATGCCCCGCCGGCGAGGAGGTACTCCCCGGCCTCCCACACCGCGAGGAACGCCTCGATCGGGACCGACTCGCCGTCGACGACACAGCGGCCGTGAAACGTGTGGGCGGTCGCCACCGTGTCCGGCGGTTCGTCGATCGGAAACTCTCGGGTGTGTCGGTGTTCGACGTCCCCGATGTCGTTTTCCGCCAGCCGACCCCGGAACCCGTCGCGTGCGCCACGCTCGACGAGCCGGGTCAACATCGGATTCGGGTTAGTCTTCGGGCGAATGGCGAGGCGACTCGCGAACACGAACGGCTTCGGGTCGGTGCGGTCCGCCGGTTCATACCGCACTGTCCCGGCCGTAACGGACACTGGACCGGCCGAAAACGCCCGCTCGACGGTTTCAGAGACGGGCTTCCACCCCTCCAGGCGTTCAGTTTTCACCAGGGGTGGGGAGGGATCCATACGGTTCAATTCTCCCGGTTCGCACTTAAAAACAGCCGCCGAGGGTCAGTGGTCGTCCTCACGCCACTTGTGTTCACAGGCCGTACAGACAAAAAAGCGCGTCTCGGACTCGTCTGCCGACCGGATCTGTTGCATATACCAGTAGGCACGGTCGTTCTCACAGGTCGGGCAGTGCGCATCGGTCGTGGGGAGCCCCGTATCCTCCACGACGCTCACGTCGATGACCTCCGACTCCTCCTGTGCGTCGGTGATCCATGCGTCCTCGCCCTCGTCGGCCTCCCTGCCGACCTCATGGCCGCAGGAGCCACAGACCCAGTGATCTGCACCCTCGCCGGATTTCATCATCGAACCGCACTCATCGCAGAACTTCATGGCGGAACCAACCACGGATCGCATATAAACGGCGGGATCCGCTTCCACGGGTCGGTACACCGGAAGACGCCTATGCGTCGCCTTCGGACTGGCCCGGCTCGCCGACGGCCTCGATCGGGAGGGCGTTCTGGATCGCGAGGAAGCAGTCCTCGGCGTCCTCGAAGGACGCCTGTGTGGTCCGTTCGATGAGCGCGCCGAGGTCCTCCTCGCCGTCCGCATACAACACGGTCGTGCCGGCGTATTCCGCGGCGAGGTCCTCCCGGCGTGCCGGGTAGGTCGGCGCTTCCAGCACGGTCTCCAGTCGCGAGAGCTTGATATCCTCGGTCATAAAGGCATGGACGCGCCCGGAGGGGATAAACTCGATAGGTGCTCAAGCCGCTCGGATATCCCGGCGACGGCTTCAAGTGTGGATCGCCCAAAATTCCGTCCGTGAGCGACGACGCGTCGTGGATCGACGGGGCCGCCGATGTCGATGATGTCACTGATGTCGCCGATGTCGAAGACGGCTGTGTCGTCTGGCACCGTCGCGACCTCCGGACGGTCGATTCGCCGGCGCTGGCGTTCGCCGCCGAACGGTATGAGACCGTCTGTCCGGTGTTCGTCTTCGACCCCCGGTTCTACGGCGCGAACGGCCTCGCCTGTGACGCCCGCTGTCGGTTCCTTCATGAATCACTCGCGGACCTCGATCGGGCATACTCGACGTACGGCGGCTCGCTGACGCTTCTTTCGGGACCACCGCTTGCGGTCCTGTCGCGCTTCGACCGGCAGGGCTGGGACATCGTCGCCGGCGCGGAGCCCACCGGACGCTACGGGCTGCGTCGGGACGACGCGGCCGCCGAGCAACTTGACGTGCGATATATCGCCGACGACGGGATCGTTCGCGACGCCGCGGACACCCGTGACGGGTGGAGCGACACCGTCGAGGCGTGGTTCGAGCGGGACCCCCGACGGGTGGAGCCGGACGAGATCGGGGTCACCGACATCGACACCGACGTCTCGATCGCCGGGGTGGAGGAGCGCCACGGCATCGAACCGACGAAACAGAGCGTTCCCACCGGGGGACGGCGCGTCGGCTTGGAACGCCTCCACGCGTTCATCGATCGCCTCCCCGAGTACCTCGGCAACGTCTCCTCGCCGACCGACGCGTGGGCGGGGACGAGCCGGCTCTCCCCGCATCTCCGATTCGGCTGTCTCTCCGTCCGTGAGGTGTATCAGTACGTTCGGGAGGAAGGTCCCTCCTGCCGCGGTCGCGAGGCGTTCATCTCACGGCTCTACTGGAACCGGCACTACACGCAGAAACTCGCGGACTGGTCGGGCTGGATGGACACCGCGGTCAACCCGGCAATGGAGGGGTTTCGGGGTGACGAGCAGGATCACACGCTCATCGACGCGTGGAAACACGGGGAGACCGGCTATCCGATGGTCGACGCGTCGATGCGGTGTCTCGCCGGGACCGGCTGGCTCAACTTCCGAATGCGGGCGATGTGTGCCTCCTTCCTCTGTGACCTCCTCGGCCAGCCGTGGCGCGTCGGTGCCGACTGGTTCTACTATCACCTCATCGACGCGGACCCGGCGATCAACTACAGCCAGTTCCAGACACAGGCTGGGATGGTCGGGGTCAACATGCGGCGGGTCTACAATCCCCGCAAGCAGGTCCGCGAGAACGATCCGGATGGAACCTTCATCCGGACGTGGGTCCCGGAGCTCGCCCCGCTCCCGACGACCCACCTCGCCCGGCCGGAACGTACCCCGATCCACGTGCAGGAAACCTGTGACGTGACCATCGGTGAGGACTATCCGTATCCGATCGTCGAGTACGAGGCGGCCCGTGACCGGGCGATGCGGGCGTTCGACGCGGTCGAGCTGGCAGCGAAGCGGGCGCTCGCGGAACCGGAGGTCCGACGACGCGCGTCGCTCTCACGGCGCGGGCGACGGACGCGGGAAGGAGCTGGGGAATCGCGTGAGCCGGGACCGGATGCGACCCAATCGTCGCTCTCGCGGTTCGAGGAGTAAGTCGCCTTCTTACGCGGAACGGCTCACTTCAGTCGTTCCTGCAGGAACGAGGGGTGTGCGGCGGTGACGCCGTCGATCGCGAGGAGCTTTTCGGAGATGACGTCGCCGAGCTCGTCGCCGTCGGCCGCGCGCACCTCCGCCATCAACATATGGTCCCCCGAGGACGTATAAAGGGTCTCGACCTCCGGAAGCGATTTGATCGCCCGGGTCGCCTCGACGTATCGCCCGGAATCGACGTCCATGCCGACCATCGCAATGGACTGCGAGGAGAGCTTCTTCGGGTCGATATCGGCGGAATATCCCACGATCACGCCCTCCGATTCGAGTTTGCTCACGTATTTTCTGACCGTGGGTTTCGAGACATCGGCCCGCTCGGCGATCTCCCCACAGGAGGCCTGTGCGTCCTCCTCTAACACCGAGAGGATTCGTTCCTCCGTCGATACCGTACTCATAGCTATAGCTTATCGGGACAGAAAAAATACCTTGCGAAACCGTAAACATGGTCGCGCGTGACGACCGACCGTCCTCGCGACGCCGGCGTTTAGGCGTGCTTGTCGAGGAACAGGTCGTGCGAGCGCTCCCACTCGTAGTCGTCGTCCCAGTAGCGCTCCGCCAGCGGCTCCTCGGGCATCTCGCCCAGCGCGCGCTTCTCCTGTCCGTAGGATGGGCGGTCCTCATCGACGTAGTAGCGGCCGGTCAGGACCTTCCCCTCGTGGAGCGCCTCCTCGGTCTCGTGCATCATCTGTGCGGCCTCGACGCTGTCGGTCTTATCGAAGTCGTACTCGTCGGAGTCGTTGACGTCGATGTACGGGACGTATTGGCGTGCGTCCTTGTTCCACGTCGGGCACTGCGTGAGGAAGTCGACGTGTGCGAAGCCGTCGTGTTCGATCGCCTCGATGAGGATCTCCTTCGCCTGGTTGGGGTTGACCGCGGCCGTGCGGGCGACGTAGGAGGCACCCGCCTTCAGCGCCAGCGAGAGCGGCTTGAGCGGCTGCTTGGCGCTGCCGGACGGCTGCGTCTTCGATTTGTGACCCTTCGGGCTGGTGGGCGAGGTCTGCCCCTTCGTCAGCCCGAAGATCTCGTTGTTGAAGACGATGTAGGTCATGTCGTGGTTCTCCCGGGCGCTGTGGATGAAGTGGCCGGCACCGATGCCGTAGCCGTCCCCGTCACCGCCGGCGGCGATGACTTCGAGGCCGGGGTTCGCCAGCTTCGCCGCCCGGGCGACGGGCAGCGAACGGCCGTGAAGCGTGTGGAACCCGTAGGTGTCGAGGTAGCTGTTCAGCTTGCCGGAACAGCCGATCCCCGTACACAACAGGGTCTCCTCGGGCGTTCGGCCCACTTCCGGGAGCGCCTGTTTCAACGCCTTCAGGACGCTGAAGTCACCACAGCCGGGACACCATGTGGGCTGCGGCTCGACGCCGGGGGGGTACTCGTCTCGGTCGATCTCGCGTTCTTCGTTGATTGCTGAAAATGCGCTCATGGTTAATCACCTGCTGCTGGGACGAAGGTGGTCTGATGTGCGGGGTCGTCCATGCCGTCCTCGATGATCACGGCCTCGAAGCCGTCGACGATCTCGGCGGGTTCGAACGGGTTCCCGTTGTACTTGAGGAGACTCGACAGCTTCTCGCCGTGCCGGCCCAGGTTCTTCTGGACGAGCCCGCGGAACTGTCCGGAGGCGGTCATCTCGACGACGAGCACCTCGTCGACGCTCTCGATGAACGCCTCGACTTCCTCGCTCGGGAACGGCAGCATGTCCGAGACGCCGAGCGACTTCACGGAGTGGCCGGCGTCGTTGAGCACGTCGACGGCCTCCTCGACGGTCCCCTGCTGGCTGCCGAAGGTCATGATGCCGTAGTCGGCGTCCTCGGGGCCGTGGTGCGACTGTGTGGACTCGGTGTCGAGGTCCGCACGGATCGCCGCGAGCTTCTGGGCGCGGCGGTCGATCTGTGCGACCCGGTTGTCCGGCGATTCGCTGATGTGGCCCGTCGGGTCGTGTTCGTTACCCGAGGCGAGGTACCGTCCGCCCTTCTGACCGGGCAGCGACCGCGGGGTGACGCCGTTTTCGACGTCGTGTTGGAACCGGTGGAACTTCCCGTCCGGCGAGTGGGGCTGGTCGGCCAGCTCCTCCTCGGTGAGGGTGTGGTAGAGATCGGGGTTCGGATCCTGATCGAAGGCTGCACGCGGTACGTTCATCAGCTCGCCGCCGAGCTTCTGGTCGTACAGCAGGACGACCGGGATCTGGTATTCGTAGGCGATCCGGAACGCGAGCCGGGACTGCTCGTAGGCCTCCTCGACGGTGCCCGGCGCGAGGACGACGCGCTGGGAGTCACCCTGTGAGGTGTAGAGCACGTGTTCGAGGTCAGACTGCTCCGGCTTCGTCGGCATCCCAGTCGAGGGGCCGGCGCGCATGGCTTCGAGCAGGACGACCGGCGTCTCGGTCATCTCGGCGAGTCCGAGCGGCTCGGACATGAGCGCGAACCCACCGCCGGAGGAGCCCGACATCGCCTTTACGCCCGCGTGGGACGCGCCGACGGCGAGCGCCGCGGCGGCGATCTCGTCTTCGACCTGCTCTGAGATCCCGCCCAGTTTTGGCAGGTTCTGGCACATGATGGTGAAGACCTCCGTCCACGGCGTCATCGGGTAGCCGGAGATGAACCGACACCCCTCGTCGATGGCACCGTAGGCGATGGCGTCGGAGCCGGACATGAGCAGCTGTTCCTCCTCGTGTTCGCCCGTGGGGATCTTTACGTCGTGTGCGTCGACGTCGTGCTCGTCGAGCACCTGTTCGTAGGCGATGTTGAGGATCTCGAGGTTCGGTTCGAGGATCTTCTCCGGCATCGCATCGCGCATGAGGTCCTCGACGTAGGAGAGCTCCATGCCGATGAGCGCGCAGGTTGCGCCGACCCCCGCGGTGTTCCGCATGACCTCGCGGCCCTGTTCGCGGGCGAGCCCACGCAGGTCGAGCGGGTAGACGTGCCAGCCGTTCTCCTCGGCGCGCTCGTCGAAGTCGGGAATCTCGGAGGCGTCGAGCAGCCCCTCGTCGTAGACGATGACCCCGCCCTCGCGGAGCTCATCGAGGTTCTCCGAGAGCGGCTTGATCTCCTCGTTCCCGTACAGCGCCTCCTCCTGTGGGTTGCGTGCGAAGGAGTCGCCGAGCGCGAGCAGGAAGTTGTATCCGTCGCCGCGCGACTTGACCGGCTCCGAGGCCGCTCGGATCTCCGTGTACGTGTGGCCGCCGCGGATCCGCGACGGATAGTGCCGATGCGTGAATACGTCCAGCCCCGAACGCATCAGGGCCTTCGCGAAGTTCTGGCTCGTAGAGGCGATCCCGTCCCCGGATCCTCCCGAGATCCGCCAGATGAGTTCTTCGTCAGTCATAGTATGGGTCTGGGCCCTGTACAGGCCTAGTGGATGGAAGTTGTGATGGTTACCTCTTAGGGCTTGCTATGGATTCACAAGGAACGATCATGAGGATCCGCCGACCGCGCGACTGTCGCGTCGATCCCGACGTGTTTTATTTTTCCGGCGGACCCATCGAACGTATGCTCACCTTCATCGGACTCGGGTTGTATGATGAACGATCGATCACCGTGGAGGGCCGCGAGGCGCTCCGAGCGGCTGATGCGGTCTTCGCGGAGTTCTACACCAGCCGATTGATCGGTGCCGACGTCACCGACCTTGAGCGGCATCACGACGTGCGGATCGAGGTGCGTCCGCGCGAGGGCGTCGAGCGCGACCCGGAGGCGATCCTCTCAGCTGCGGAGGCCGGCGATGCGGCGTTTCTCACCGCCGGCGATACGATGATTTCGACGACCCACACGGACCTTCGGATGCGCGCGGAGGACCGCGGGATCGAAACACGCGTGATCCACGGCGTCACCGCCCAGACCGCCGCGGCCGGATTGACCGGCCTACAAAACTACCGGTTCGGAAAGGCGGTAACGCTCCCGTTTCCGTACGCCCACGGCGGGGACGACGTGCCGGCGAGCGTGGTCGAGACGATCGACGCCAACCGCGAGCGTGGCCTCCACACGGTCGTCTACCTCGACATCAAGGTCGGCACCGGGCCGAAGGGACTGGACCCCGATCACGAGGAGTACATGACCGCCGACTACGCGGCCGAGTTGCTCGCGGCCGGTTGGGAGGATGCCCTCGCCGTCGTCGTCGCCCGTGCCGGCTCGCCCGAGCCGCTCGTCGCCGCCGACCGGCTCTCGGCGCTCGCGACCCGGTCGTTCGGCGATCCCCTTCATCTACTCGTGATCCCCGGCGAACTCCACCACATCGAGGCGGACGCGCTCGCGGGGCTCGCCGGCGCGCCCGAGGAACTCCTCGCCTGAAAAGCCCCTTCCCCACCCGCACTCCCGAGGCTGATCGACCCCCAAGGTAATATATTGTGGCGCGCTATCACGGAACATGGATGACGTCTTCGTCGCCCGGATCATGTCGAATGAAATACACACCGTCGACGACGACGTGCTCGTCGCCGCCGCGGCCCAGCGGATGCTCGATGCGAACGTCGGATCGGTGCTCGTGGTCGACGAGGCGGGTCGACTCCGGGGGCTGCTCACCGCAACGGATTTCGTGCGGTTGGTCCACGAGAACGACCCTGAAGACGAGACCCCCATCGGCGAGACGATGACCACGGACGTGGTGACCGTCGACCCGCAGGATACGCTCGCGGACGTCGCGGACCTGTTTTTGACCCATGGCTACACCCACTATCCGGTCACGACCACCGACGGCGAGGTGGTCGGGATGCTCTCGACGACGGACCTCACCGCCTACCTCGCCGGCCTCTGATCGGTTCGCGACCGCACGGTCGGCCGTCCTTTTCGCACCGGCAACGCTTCGGACCGCCGAAAGGACCATGTGCCTCGATCGCATCGGACAGCCATGGATCCGAACAGTCGAACACGTGTGTCCGAGGTCATGTCGACGCCGCTCGAAACTATCGACCCTGACGCGTCGGTACAGGAGGCCGCACAACGGATGCGTGATGCGGGGATCAGCGCGCTCGTGGTGACGACCGGGCCGCGGTCGATCATCACCCAGAGCGACGTGATCGGCGCGGTCGCCGACGGCGAGGACGTGACCACGACCGTCGTTTCCGAGGTGATGACCGAGGACGTCGAGACGGTTACACCCGATCTGCTCATGGAGGAGGTCGCCGCGATGATGACGATGTACGGCGTGAAACACCTCCCGGTCGTCGAGGGCGACTACGTCGGGATGGTCTCCTCCACCGACGTCACCGCACACCTCTCCTAATCCATCCGCCGGGGCGTTCGCAGTCGAAACGACCTTAGGCCGCGCGCTCGCCTCTCCGGTATGGTCGAGAACGTCGTCTACCCCGCGTACTTCGACGCGGACCGCTCACGGTCGGAGGGTCGTCGTGTCCCGGCGGACCTCGCCGTCCCCGATCCCACGGTCGATGAGATCGCGAAGGCGGTCCAGCAGGTCGGCTACGATGCGGTGATCGAACGCGAGAAGACCTACTCCCGCGAGTTCGAACCCCGCGGGGCGGTCGTCGTGCAGGGAACTGAGGACACGGCAAAAAACGACCTCGTGCAGGCGATCGCCGCCTATCTCGGCGTCCTGCGGGAGTGACGATGCAACGGGTAGGGACCGTCGTTCGCACGGCACAGGGGCTCGCCATCGCCCGCGCGGACTCCGGTGAGGAGCCCCCGCCGATCGGCCGCGGCGTCGTCGACGAGTCGCTCTCGTCCGTGGGCCGCGTCGTCGACGTCTTCGGCCCGGTCGAGCAACCCTACGTCGCCGTCACGCCCAACGACGGTACGTCGCTTGCAGCCCTGATGGGGACGAAGTTGTACGCGCGATAGGCTGGGCTGCGGACTACGTTTATATCCCCTGTGCCATCAGGTGGCTCCTGAGCACGTCGGGGGTCTTGAGGCCGCTCTCGACGTTCACGAGCACGACCGTCTCGTCGCCCGCGAAGAAGTCGTCCTCGGTGGCCGCCCACGCGCCTGCCGGCGCGGCCCCCCCTGCGGCTCCCATCTCCAACACCTCGTTCTGTGCGACCGCGACGGCGCTCGCGAGGATGTCCTCGTCGGGAACCGCGACGGCGACCCCGTCGCTTTCCTCGACCGCTGCCACCGCCCGCGCGCCGCCGGCGGGGTTCGGAACCTCGAGTTCCCCACAGATCGTGTCGGGCGTCGCCCACGGCTCCGGCTCCGTGAGCCCCCGTTCGAGCGCGGTCGCGATCGGCGCGCACCCCTCCGGTTGGGCGGCGACCAGCCGCGGCACGTCGTCGATAGCGCCGATCCGGTCGAGTTCGACGAACCCCTTATAAATCCCTGCGAGGACCTCGCCGGTGGCGGTCGGAACGACGACGGCGTCGGGCGCATCCCCGAGGTCCGCGACCAACTCGAACGCGAGCGTCTTGATCCCCTCGTGGCGATAGGGTGTAGCGAACTCATTGAGGTCGGTGTAGTCCGTGGCGAGCTGCTCGTCGACGGCCGCGGCAGCCTGTGGGTACCGGCCGCCGACAACGCGCATCTTCCCGCCGTGGACGTTGGTCATGGACTTGTTCGCGAACGCCGTGCGCGAGGGGACGAACGAGTACGAACGGAGGTCCGCCCGGCCCGCGTAGGCGGCCATCGAGGTCCCCGCGTTGCCCGGGCTCGCACAGACGAGCGGTTCGACGTCGGCGGGGTCATCACCACGCGCTTCGGCCGCCGCGATCCGCTGGGTGACCGCAGTCACGGCAAGCGAGAGCCCCCGGTCGAGGACGCTTCCGGTCGGGTTACGCCCCTCGTCCTTTACGTAGACGGCCTCGACGTCCAGCTCGTCGGCCAACCGCTCCGTCCGCACGAGGGGCGTCGCCCCCTCGCCGGCGGCGATCGCGACGTGCGCCGGGAACGGCAACAGCGACTCGAAGCGCCACTGGCCCATCCCCACCGGGACGCCCTCGGTCCCGAAGAGGGCCTCCGGGTCGACCGCGTCGTAGGTATACGTTGGATCGAGCTGGGCTCCCGAATCCGGGGTATCGAGGTGGTCGGCCGTCCCGTGAACCCGTCCCGACGACCGGCTTTCCAGCCCGCGAAAGGTCTCCGTCGTCTCCATATCGACCATTATCGCGGCGGCGACTAATCGCTTCGCTTCCCGGGCTCGCTTACGCGCACGGAACGTGTCCCGCCGCCGCTTATAAGCGCCCCGGCCGAAGGTGGATGTATGAACGGAGACGTCAACGTCGTCGGCGGCGGCCTCGCGGGGCTCGTGGCCGCGACACACCTCGCGGAGGCGGGCGCGAACGTGACTCTCTTCGAGCGTCGACCGACCGTCGGCGGGCGGGTTCGAAGCCGGGAGGTCGACGGGTTCACCCTCGACCGCGGCTTTCAGGTGCTGTTTACGAGCTACCCCGCGGTCGCAGACGAGTTGGACATCGACGAGCTCGACCTCCGGCGGTTCTCGCCCGGGGCGACGATCTGCCGACCCGGTTCGCGGGCGGTCCTTTCGGACCCGCTTCGCGACCCGCGTCGGGCCGTCGAGTCGGCGCTCAACCACGAGGTGTCGTTCTCGGACAAACTGCGCACCCTCGCGCTCCGGCACGACCTCTCGAAACGCGAGGAGGACGAGTTCTTCACCGGACGTGATACCTCGATCCGCGAGTACCTCCGCGACTGGGGCTTTGCCGACTCCTACATCGAACACTTCGTCAAGCCGTTCTATGGCGGAATTACGCTCGACCGGTCGCTTTCGACCTCGAAACACGTCTTCGAGTACACCTTCCGCGCGATGGGCCGCGGGTCGATCGCGGTGCCACGGGACGGGATGGCCGCCATCGCCGCACAACTCGAAGCACGCGCCCGGG
>PWGU01000196.1 GCA_003554605.1 Halorubrum sp. | reverse complement strand
GGCGTCGACCCAACCCATCAGGACCTCGACCTCGTCGGCTGGGCCGAGTTCGACGAGAACGGGACGCTCGTGAGCGACCGCCTGGAGGACGCCGCCGACCCGGACGGCCACGGGACCCACGTCGCCGGAACCATCGCCGGAGGGAACGCCTCGGGGACGCACATCGGGGTCGCCCCCGACGCCTCGCTGTACGGCATGGACGCCTTCGGCGACGAGGGAACCGCCACGTTCGCGAGCGTCCTCGCGGCGATGCAGCGGGCGACCGCCGCCGACGACGTGGACATCATCCAGATGAGCCTCGGCGCCGACGGGACGTTCGACGGCTTCATCGCGCCGGTGCGTAACGCCCGTGCGGCCGGAACGATCGTCGTCGCGGCGGCCGGAAACTCGGGTCATGAGACCTCCTCCGCGCCCGCGAACGTGTACGACTCACTCGCGGTGGGCGCGGTCCGTGACGATCGAACGGTCGCGACGTTCTCCGCCGGCGAGACGGTCAACAAGACCGCCGCGTTCCGCGAGCCCCCCGAGGAGTGGCCCGATCGCTACGTCGTCCCCGACGTCACCGCGCCAGGGGTCGGCGTCCTCAGCGCGGAGGCGGGCACGACCGACGGCTACGTCGAACAACAGGGGACGAGCATGGCCGCCCCCCACGTCGCCGGGGTCGCGGCGCTCGCGGTCTCCGCGACTGACGGCCGGATCGACGGCGACGATCTGCAGGCGGCGCTGATCGACACGGCCGTTCACCCGGAGAATGCGACTGAACCGGACGACCGCCACGGCCACGGGGTCGTCGATGCCCCCGCCGCGGTCGACGCCGCGCTTACGGCCGCACCGCCGCCGCCACCGGACGACACATCGGACGAGCCTGACGTCGACACGACGTCGAACGACCTGGACGACGACACGCCGGGCTTCGGCGGCGCGCTCGTACTCGTCGCGCTCGCCATCGGCTCGCTCGTTGCGGTCGGGCGGGCACGGCGTATATAAGAGAGTACCGGCGGCGACGGCGACGGTCGAGAACAGTCAGTCGATCACGAGAAGTCGGACAGGCTCCCGGAGCCGCGATCGCCCTCGGTGCCGTCCCTCGACCGTCCATCGTCGTCGCGTGCCCACGGATCGGCCGGGTCGACCGGCTCGACGGCGCGGTCGAGTTCGTCGGCGGCGTAGTCGCGGTCGGGGTCGAGCAGCATGGCGAGCCGCTGCCAGCGGGCGCTTTGTTCGTCCTCGCCCTCCGGCCCGACCCGTGCGCCGTGGGTTTTGAAAAAGCGCGTCCCGCGGCCGCGTTTCGACCCCTCGCCGGTGTGTCCGTCGAAGATCGCGTCGAACCGGCCGCCGGGGTCGAGCGCGCCGACGGGGAAGTCGTGGGTGGGTTGCTCCCCGCTCGCGATGGCCTCCGCTCTGTGGTCCGCGACCCGGCGGAAGTACTCGTCGGCGTTGGCGGCCTCGCGGGTCGATCGGGCGCGGGCGGCCGCGAGCGCGGCGTGGATCGCACAGAGTCGGCCACGCCACTCGTCGGGTTCGTAGCGTTCGGTGGCGAGCTCCTCGTAGCGCGCGATGGTCATGGCCACCGGGTCGCCCGCACGGAGGTCCTCGACGACGTAGAGATTCAGTCGGTCCCAGAGGTTCCAGGCGTAGCCGGAGCGGGCGAGCTCCCAGGCGGCCCACGCGGCGACCTCCTCGTCGGAGCGGCGGACGGCCTTTTGAAGCAGGCTGGAGACGGCATACCGGCTGTATCCGCCGTCGGTCTCGTTCGGCTCTTTGGGCTCGCCGAAGTCGTTCTCGCCGGTCGCCTCCGGCGGCGTGTCGGTTTCGAGGCTGCCGTCGGCCCCGAACGTCGCCTGTCGGTCGTCGCTCATACGTCCGTTCACCCCGGCTGTGACTTAAAAGCGTCCGCGTGCGGGCGGTCGATGAGGCCGTGTCACCCCGGCACGGATCGCCGCCGAAAGAGAACCCTTAAGACGGATCCGTCGACTACGGTACTATGACCGCTCTTAGCTCAGCCTGGTAGAGCAGCCGACTGTAGATCGGCTTGTCCCCCGTTCAAATCGGGGAGAGCGGACTGTTGCTGCGAACAACGTGAGCAGCCAACAGTCCACGGACCGATTTGAGCAGACGAGTCGCACGCCCGCGCAGCGAAGCGAGCAGGAACGTCTCGGCGAGTTCAAATCGGGGAGAGCGGACTGTTGCTGCGAGTCGAACCCAAATGATGACCGGTTCTGTCGGGTACGAAGCCGTTATCCACACTCTGATCGGGAACCGCGCGTGCGCAGATCCACTACCCGCTATTATCATCCCTTACCGACCGTGCTACGGGATGGTGCGGACTTACGGCATCTAAGAGTCTTGCGTCGAGAGCCGTACACGACCATGTCGTATCAACCGTCAGCTTCCGGCCGCTGCAACCGAATTTCGAGACATGCACCGGGCCTGTTTTCGAGGACGTTTAGTTCCCCACCGAGGCTCTCGACGATCCACTGAACGAGCCACAGTCCAAATCCATCGCTGTGTTCAAGCGGCGTCTCGTGATTCATCGAGAGGATCCTTCGTTCCTCGTCCGGTAACCCCGGACCGTCATCCAATATTCGAATGTTCACACACCCATCAACGGAGCTAATTTTCACCCTGATCGTCGGCTCGTCACCTCCATATCTGGCGGCGTTATCCAGGAGCTCCCACAGGGCAGGCTCGAGACGCGAGTCACACTGCGCCGATATCGGATCCGTGGTATCCACGAACACGAGGACGTTCTGGTGTCGTTCGACGACTTGTTCGGCCACGCGGGTCACCATCCCGACGACGTCCTCGGGCTCGAATGCTTGAGTCATGTCCAGATCCGATTCGAGTTTACGCGCGGTCTCACCCAGACTCGCGAGCCGATCCGTCGCGTCGGTGATGCGTCTCGCATAGACGGCGTTTTCTCCGGTCAGTTGGGGTTGTAGGAGCTTCAAGTACCCATCAATAACGTTTATTTCGTTCCGGAGGTTGTGCCTCAGAACCCGATTGAGTACGCGTATCATCTGCTCTCTCCGGTGGCGACCGGACACGTCCCGGGCAACACCCTGTGCCCCGATAATGTTCTCAGGGGATCGATCGTCGTCCACCGTGTCGTGGTCATAGATCGGCGTGAGACGGAGATCCACGAAGACACGGCCGGCAGTCCCGCGCTCGATTGGAAGGGCGGTGAGTTCGACGGTTTCACCGGTTAGTACCCGTTCATACGCCTTTTGTACGTCCTCGGTGGTTTCACTATGGGAGAATATGTCGATCGGCCGATCGGCGTAGTTCGCGATGGGACGATCGAGGACCTGCGCTGCTGCCGGGCTGATATAGCTAAGCCGGCCGTTGAGGTCTATCCGAAAGTGTAGATCAAAACTTACATCCGTTACGGCGCGGTTAATCTGCCGTTGTTCCCTGATCTGATCCTGCCGATGACGAAGCTTCACGCCCGTCTCCCGACGGTGGATCTCGTAGCCGACCCAGCGGCTAAGCACGCTGATAAAGGACTCCTCGAAGACGTCGAACGGGACCTCCCGGGGCTCATTCGCGGCGAAATAGAGCGTCCCATAGGTCCCTTCACCGGCGATGACGGTACCGCCGATGTACGTCTCGAATCCGTAGGAATCGTATTCGGGATCGGTCTTCCGCTGATCGACGGTCGATGCGTCCGATATCAACAGCGGCTCCCCCTTGTCGATAGTCCGTCGACAGTACGATCGGGAGAGTGCATGCGACGTCCCGGGTTTCAAGAACTCGTGGGAACCGGCGGCTTCAACGATCGTCTGCGTACCGAACGAGGATTCACGCTCCATTTCGACGTGGGTTAAAAATCCATGTGGGAGCGAGAGATACTCACTACCCGCCTCAAGCAGTTCGGTAATCTTCTCCTCAAAGGAAATATCCGTGTTGGTGGTCACCTCGTGGATCCGCTCAAGAAGGGCCACGTACTTTTTGATCTTCCTTTCACGGGTTTTAGACTCGGTGATGTCGATGAACAGGGCATTCGTTCCGATCGTTCCGTCCCGACGCGGGACGGCACGCAAAAGCGTGTCAACCTGTTCGTTTGCAGCCGTCACAAGACAGCGTTCAGTCGTCTCGAACCCCCCTTCAAGCGCGCGTATATATCCCCTTTCCTGCAGTTCCGAAGCGGACTCCTCGCTGTAGATGTGCCTCAGATCCGTTCCGATGAGGTCCTCCTGGTCGTAGCCGAGCCGATCGATCAGCCCGTCGTTACAGGACTCGATGATCGCGGCTCCATCCACCTCCCGTGTTTTCGCGAACATCAACGGCCCGCTATTGAGGAACTCCTCTAACCACTGGCTGCGCTCCCGGCGTTCGGTCACGTCCTGTTGGATACCGATAAAATTCGTCACCGTCCCGCTCCCGTCCGTCACTGGCGTGACCGACAGACGGTTCCAGTACGGCGTTCCGTCCTTGCGATAGTTCTGCAGTTCGAGTGATATCGACCGCTCGTTTTCGATGGCCTCCCGGATCTCCGTAAGGTTGCCCGGATCGGTGTCCTTCCCGTTGAGGAATCGCGGATTGCGACCGATCGCCTCCTCTTTCGTATAGCCAGTTATCTGCTCGAACCCGCTGTTCACGTAAGTGAGCGGGTTGTGTGCCTGTGTCGGGTCCGTGATCTGGATACCGACGGTCGCCTCGTTGATGGCTCGTTCTTTCAGTTCGAGCTCCCGTTTTCGTGCTTCCGTCTCGGTCTGATCACGGACGGTACATACGAGGCGTCCGTCGTCAACGACGCTCAGGGAGAGTTCGGCGGGAAACGTCGATCCGTCCGGTCGAGACCCGGTTACTTTACCGCGCCAATGGCCGGTTTGAGCGAGTTTCGGGAACGCTTCGGCTTCGATCCGTTCGACTTCCGCATCATCGTACAACCGTCGCCACGATGAGCCGAGCAGTTGGTCCTTGTTCTCGAAACCGTACATATCGACGTGGGTCTGGTCGATATAGACATACGTTTCATTTTCCAGAATAGCGACACCGTCGGCCGCCTGTTCGACCGCTTGTTGGAAGAGCTCGAGTTGCTGCCGGTCATTATATTCTTGATCCGATCCGTCGATCATGTTACTTGACGTCCAATTGGCCGACCTCGCTGGCAGTCATCCGAGTTGATCGCTCATCCCTCCGTCCGGAAACCCCGATCGGTAGCCATACGGGAGCGATTCCGTGCTTTCCGTTGACTCGTGCCTCGATTCGGCCGTCCTCCGTTCTAACCTGGATGACGTAATCGAAATGTTCCGATCCGAACCATCCGGCACCGTCGAATCCAGTATGCTGCGGTGGCACGTGGATGAGGCCGCCAACGGCTTGATTGCGCCATTGGCCGACGAGCTCGTGAAGGAACCGGTTCAGCAGCTGCGTATCGTGATGAGCCAGCAACTGCGTCGCCGTCGCGATCCCGAAGGTAGCTGTCCCTTCATCGCCGGCGACTCGCGTCGTCGCTCGTTCGGCAGCGACCCCAACCGAAGTCAGATCGCCGCACTGAACCGGACGCGGATCGATCTGTGATGAGTCGACTCCCCCATCGGTACGAGCGCCCGGCGTACAGTCGATGATAACCGGATCGACCGGTGACAGACGTGAGCGGAGTGCAGCACTCGGATACTTCGTCGTCAACACCGCGCCCCCGTTCGCGATCTCGGAGTACAACGTGAAAAAGAACTCATCGTATAGTTGATTGCTCGGTGCCGCGACTCCCACGATATCGTCGGGCTGTATGTCAACTTTGGCGGCGAAGGCCGGAATAAACGTCTTGAGGTCAGGATCGACGAGCAGGTCGAACGCTTCACCGGGATAACTCTCAGCATCAAGCACACGTTCGAGCGGGTCCGTCTCGGCGGTCTGGTTTTCATACACCGACGGATCTACCCAGGAGCCACCATCATCGCTCGCCTCGCGGTGGATCACCCCATCGAGTCGCTTGAAGCACTCGTAGGCAGCCTTCGTTATCTCGTCCGTGGAGGTACTCATGGATGGTATCGGAGTTGGCAGTTGTTTGTTCGCCATTCGTGCGGGCCGAAACCCCGGCATTTGATCCCGCTGGAAGGGGGATCACAACCGATGAGTTCCACCTCTTCGGATCGTATAGAATGCTGTAGCAATACAGGGGAAGGTC
>PWGU01000229.1 GCA_003554605.1 Halorubrum sp. | reverse complement strand
GGCCCGGCGAAGGCGAGCGTCGTTTCCTCCGGCTTCATGGGGATGCTCTCCGGCTCGTCGGTCGCGAACACGGTGACCACGGGCGCGCTCACGATCCCGCTCATGAAGCGATCGGGCTACTCCCCGGAGTTCGCCGGGGCCGTGGAGTCGTCCGCCTCCTCCGGCGGACAGATCCTCCCGCCGGTGATGGGGGCGGCGGCGTTCCTCATCATCGAGTACACCGCGACCCCTTTCCGTGAGGTCGTCATCGCGGCGACGCTTCCCGCCATCGCGTTCTTCTTCGGGATGTGGGTGATGGTTCATTTCGAGGCCGTAAAGGAGGGAATCGGCGGGCTCGAACGGAGCGAACTCCTGCAGATCGGCCCACATATGCGCCGCGGTTGGTTCTACCTCGTGCCGCTCGGGCTCCTGTTATACTACCTCGTGATCGCCAGGCTCTCGGTCGGCCGCGCGGGGTGGCTCACCATCATCGCGACCGTCGCGCTCGTCGCCATGGTGGCCGCCTACAACGAGCGAACCGGCCCGTACCTGCTGGGTGGGATCGCCGCCGGCTTCACGCTGTCCGTCGTCTCGCTGTACTACACCGGGGCCACCCCGGTCGGGATCCTCTACGGGGAGGCCGCGGAGCCGCTCACGGCGCTCGAGGCGGTCCGTGAGGGCATCCCCTCGCTCCCGAGCGTCGTCATCGCCGTCAGCGCCCTGTTCCTGCTCGTCCAGCCGCGTGGGGAGGCACCGCTTCTCGACCTCGATCCGACGGTCACCGCCTCTGCGGACGCGGTCGACGAGCGGCTCGACCGCGAGGTGGCTCGCTCGCGTGCCGGAATGTTCGCCACGTTCATATTGAAATCGATGGACAGCGGAGCCCGCACGGCGACGATCGTCGTCATCGCGGTCGCGGCCGCGGGCGTGATCCCGGGCGTCATCGGCATTACCGGGCTCGGCGGCAGCCTCCGGGCGTTGATCCTGGAGGTGAGCGGCGGCTCGCTCGTGATCCTCCTCATCCTCGCCGGGATCGCCTCGGTGATCGTCGGGATGGGGATGCCCACGACCGTGATGTACATCATCATCGTCGTGCTGTTGGGGCCCGTCCTCCCGGAGTTCGGGATCGCGATCCTCGCGGTACACCTGTTCGTCCTCTATTTGGGCCTGATGGCCGACGTCACCCCACCCGTGATGGTGGCGGCATACGCCGCGGCCGGGATCGCGAAATCCGACCCCTTCGAGACGGGGAAGAAGGCGTTCCTGCTGTCGCTCAACAAGATCCTCGTCCCGTTCGCGTTCGTCTTCGCGCCGGGTATCCTGCTCTTGCGGTCGGGCGATAACGGTGCTTCGGTTCTCACCTGGACCGACATCGCGGATCTCGGGTTCTTCCTCCCCGAGGTCGTCGCACCGATCCTCGGTACCTTTGCGGGCGTCTACGCGCTCGGCGTGGCGATCATCGGATACTACAGGACGTACGTTCCACGGGGTCAACGGGCGTGGCTCGTCGTCGCCGCGGTGTTCCTCTCGGTGCCGGCGATGGTGCTTCTCACCATCTCCGGGACGCTCGGGGTCGCCGGAGTGACCGTGACGGTGGACACGCTCGCCAACGACCTCCTGCTTCGGGGGGTGGGTGCCGTCATGCTCGTCGTCGCGCTGATCCGCAACCGGCGGCGGGCGGCGACACCGTCCGATACCCCGGACGGGCCCGCGGAGGACACTACGGAGGCCGCTGCCTGATCTCCCCTGCGGGGGACCGTCGCTCGCGGGCAGACGCCTGTACAGTCGAGGAGAAAGGGGGCACCTGCGGTCCGGCGTCCTCGCGTCCGTGGAGAACACACTCGTTAAGTAACGTCCGGGACAAAAATCGCCTTATGAGTAGCGGGATGCGCGGATCGGCACGGACGCGGTACGCGATCCTCGGCTGTGGGAGCGTCGGCCATGCCGTCGCCGAGGAACTCACGGATCGGGGCAAGGACGTGCTCATCCTCGACCGCGACGAAAGTCGGGTCGAGGCATTGCGCGATCAGGACCTCAACGCCCGGATACAGGACATCGCCGACCCCGCGGTGGTCGAGGCCTTGGAGGACCGCGATATCATCCTGATCCTCGCGTCGGACGTCGAGGCGAACAAGGCGGCCGTCTCGGCGGTCCGCGATGTCGGCGGCGACCACTACATCGTCGTCCGCGCCTCCGATCCGGTCAGCGAGGACGAACTTCGCGACCGCGGTGCCGACGTCGTCATCAACCCTTCGACGGTCATCGCCGACAGTGCCTTTCAGTCGCTCGAAACGGGCGAATTGGAGTACATGGCCCGCCAACTCGCGGAGATCATCGAGGGTACCGACGGCCGGATGGCCATCCTCACCCACGACAACCCGGAGCCCGACTCGATCGCCTCCGCAACGGCCTTACAGGCCATCGCGAACACCCTTGAGGTCGACGCGGACATCATCTACGCGGGCGACGTCGGCCATCAGGAGAATCGGGCGTTCGTCAACCTCCTCGGGATCGACCTGCTCGCCCGCGGGGACGCCACGGCACTCGACGAGTACGACACGGTCGCCGCCGTCGACCTCGCGAAGGCCGGTGACGCGCTCGAACTCGGCGTCGAACTCGACGTCTATATCGACCACGCGGCCTCCGATACGGAGATCGACGCCCGCTTCGTCGACGTGCGTACGAACGTCTCCTCGACGTCGACGATCCTGACGAAGTACCTCCAGGAGTTCGACCTCTCGCCCTCGGAGGCAGTCGCGACCGCCCTCCTGTATGGGATCCGCGCGGAGACGCTCGATTTTAAACGCGACACCACACCCGCCGACCTTACCGCCGCCGCGTATCTGCATCCCTTTGCAAACCACGACACCTTAGAGCAGGTCGAATCGCCCTCGATGTCGCCTGAGACACTCGACGTGCTCGCGGAGGCGATCCAGAACCGGCAGGTGCAGGGGAGCCACCTCTTTTCGACCGCCGGGTTCATTCGCGATCGTGAAGCATTAACACAGGCCGCCCAACACCTCCTCAATCTGGAGGGGATCACGACGACCGCGGTGTTCGGGATCGCCGACGACCGCATCTTCTTAGCCGCCCGCTCGAAGGATATCCGTCTGGACATCGGCAATGTGTTACAGGAGGCGTTCTCCGAGATGGGCGAGACGGCCGGCCACTCGACACAGGGATCGGTAGAGATCCCGCTCGGTATCTTCACCGGGATCGAAACGAGCGAGGAAAACCGCGGGACGCTCCTGTCGCTCACCGAGGAGGCGGTCAGGCGGAAACTCTTCGCCGCGATGGGCGTCGAAAGCGGCGGCGAGGGTACGAACGGCTCCTAAATCCTCAGAAAGTGGGAGTACCGAGGGGGCGCTTACCGCGTCCGGATCTCGTCTTTATCCTTGATAACCCGAACGTCGCCCTCGCCCGAGGTGATCTCGTTGACGAGGTCATAGAGGTCGTTTTGGAGGCCGGCCGGGAAGGTGAGGACCCCGACCCATGAGCCATCGTTCTGCCACTCCTCACGTTCGAGGTCGCCGAACTCCCTGACACGAGCCTGTCCGGGTCCGGCGTAGTCCGCGGGGAGCCGAACCGCCATCGTCACCTCCTCGAAGCGGATCGGGATCACCGGTCGGAGCGCTTCGAGGGCGTCATCGACTTGGTTTTCCGCAGGCTCCATCGGATCGACCGTGAAGCCAGCCTCCTCTAGCGCACGCTCGATGCGCTCCGGTGGATGTGGCGAGTCGTCCATCTGTGGGTTCACGGCGTTGCGAGCGATGATCGTGACGAGGCGGTTGTGCTTCTGTTCGAGCATCTCCTCGCGCTGCTCGGCGGTGATCTGTATCTCCCCGTCGCGGACGATCCGTGGAATGATCTCCATCGGGTCCGTCGTCTCGAAGACCGTCTCCAGTGCCTCCTCTGCGGGACGGTCGCCGCGGGAGGCGTTCTCGAAGACGTCCTCGGCGGCGATCACGTCCTCGAGTTCGCCATCGAACTCCCCGCGTTTCATCGCCAGCGCGGCGTCGGGGTCGATGAGCACCTCGAACCGTTCGCCATGTGACTCCAACCTGGCCGTCACGGCCTCTTCAAGTGATATCATGCCTGATGGTACCACCTCCGGGTTCAAAAACCCACCCGCACCGGACCGGAGCACGTACCCGCCCGCGTGTCACCTCGCCGCCGGCCGTTCGTCGTTCCAGTCGCGCCGACACTCGTCGTTACAGAAATGTCGATGCTCGATACCGTCGTCGGCGACCCAGGTGACCGTTCGCCGGCCGAAGCCCAACACTGGGGCACCACAGGCTCCACACCGTGGAGCGGACTCCTCGTTTACATCCTCTTCGAGGTCCGATGTCGGGTCTACCATACAGTCCGTTCCGACCGCCGAGCACTTGAACCCGTGAGGGGCGGCAGGTTTGGCCGGGCGAACACACGGGCTGGGGGGGACTCAGCTGCGACACTCCGGTTCCGCGGCGGTCGGATGGGGAACCGTCTGCTCGGTGTTCGGCTCGGGGTGGGCGAGCGTCCGCTCCCGCCCGTCCGGCCATCGCACCCGCACCCGCTGTGGGGTCGACCCACCCAACCCGAAGTGGGCGACGGGCTCGGTCTGACAGAGATAGCCACTCCCCGCATCGATGACCCGTTGCTGTCGTCCGGCCTCCGTCGTTAGCGTCACAAGCGCACCACGTGCCGGCGCGCCCTGAACCGTCGTCGGACGGATGCGCAGCCAGCCGTTCTCCGCGGCGCCAGGCACGGCGTGTACGGTTATCGGTTGAGTCCCGATCTCCCCGTGGACGACCACCAACTCCAGAACGCCATCGCCGTCGATATCCGCGGCGATCGCCCCGGTACCCAAGTCGTCCCGCTCCGTCGCGGATCCCGCATCGACGTGTTGCCACTCCGGAGCGGCGGCCGACCCGCTCGCATCCCGGACGGTCCCGCCGCCTTTCGGGCGGCCGTTTCCATCGGCACGCACGAACAGCCGATTCGGCTCCCCGAGCGAGTTACAGAGGATCTCCTGGCGCCCGTCGTTATCGAAGTCGGCGGCGACGACGGACCGAACGCCCCCGGCGGAGGCGAGCGCCGGCGGTGCCGCATCGACGAAGCGGTCGGAGCCGCTCGGCCGTCGGCAGAGACGACTTTCGCCCTCCCAGTTACCGATGACGAGCGCGAACGACTCCCCCTCATCGACGAGCGCGACACCGCGGGCATCGCCCGCCGGATCGGCGAGGTCATCAGACGCCGTTACTTCGGCGTAATGACCGTCCCGGTTCTCGAAGAGACGGTTCGGACCCCGTTCGACCCCGACGAGGAGGTCGACACCTGCCGCGGAGCAGAGCGGTCCCGGTAGCAGTGACCGGCAGCCCCCCTCAACGTCCAGTCCGATCGTCGGCGCCATATCCGAGACCTCCCCGTCATCGCCCAACTCGTAGAACGCGAGGGGGGCACCGTAGCTCGCGACGGCGACGCCGTAGCGGCCGGTCCCGAGCCGATCGATCGCCGCGACCGACCGTCCAGCCCGAAAGTTGAGCCGGTCGGCGTTTACCGGCAACGTGAACACGTCGGTCCAACGGTACCGTTCGGACTCCAGGCGGTCCAAGAGGAGGTCCGGTTCGGCGGTCGTCCCCGCGTAGCTCGCACAGTTGTGAACGTAGATCTCCTCACATCCGTCGCCATCGATATCGGCAGCACAGACGCCCATCGCGTGTCGATTCCCGTCGGCGACGATCCCGCAGGCGGTGTCGACGAACGCCGGTTTCGATCCGTCGTCCTCCCGGACATAAAGCCGGTTGGACTCGCCGTAGCCGGCAACAAAGAGGATGGGTCCATTACGCCCCGGCGTCACCGAGACCCCATAGCCGCGCATGGGCTCCGTGTCCGCGAGCAGGTCGGACCGATCCCGAAACATGCCCCATCATCACCGCCCGGTGGATAAGAACGCATGGGTTGGCGTGGGCGTGCTCTTTGGTGTGTCCGTGAGGACCGAGAGGCCATGAAGGATTCAAAACGGCGAGAGGAGGGGTGTACGCGACGTTTCAGAGCGTGGTTCGGATATATCGGTCGATCGTTTCCAGACGTCCCGGATCGAAGGTCCAGTAGCCCTGCCAGAGTCGGGGTTCGGTCTCGACGGCGAGCAGCGCCACCCCGCCTTTCATCCCACGTTCGAAGTCGCTATCGGCCCCTGAGGCGACCCGTGGCCCGCCGGCGGGCCGATAGACGACGAACCACGTGTCGGTGAAATCCGGTTTGGTGCCCGCGTGGACCGTCACGTCCAACCCATCCGGGAGCGTGTCGGCGACGCCGTAGACGTGGGTGTCGACGCCGGTCGAGGACACCCCCTTATATACCCGACGGGTCCCGACCTCGTCATCGAGCCGCGAGAGCCGCTGAAACGACGAGCGCAACGTCCCCGATCCGGCCCGCCAGGCCACCCGCTCGATGAATCGGGAGATGGTTATCAACAGCAGCTTCTGTCGGTTCGATTCGGGATATCCACGGAGGGTAAAAAGCGTCTCATCGAGCCCGCTGACGACCGCCGGGAGATCGACGTCTTCGAGCTGTCTCGTTCCCGTGATATACAGATCGGAGTTGACGAGGAGGATGGTATCTATCAGCTCATCGAGCGGTGACGCGGCGATGATCTCCTCCTCTTCGATCAAGAGTACCAGGTTTTCTACCGTGCTGAGATCCGTCCCGCTCAAGGTTGCGGAATCCCGCATATGCGACGCGGAGAAGCACGCTTCGACCGCGGTTCCGCCGTCGCCGATGAGCGCATCGATGACGTCTCCCGAGGGGTTTGCACCGACCGATCGGACCTCGCTGACGTCGACGTGGTCCCCGGCGAACGTCTCGACGAGCATATTTTGCACCGGATCCGGTTCGGTTCGATTGACCACGGCCAGCGACCGCTCGACGCCATCGAACCGGTCGATCATATCCACGAGACTCACGTTGTACCTTTTCACCACCGAGGGATTCATAAGGATTTCCTGGCCGTTACCATCCCTGAGAACCGGCCGCCCCGGCCCCCGAAGTGACGGGCGTCGAAAATGCGTGTTCGGAGGTGGATCTGCTATCCCGAGATGGGGAGTGCGTCCTCCAACAGCTGGAGCGGATGTTCGATCTCATAGCCCGTGCCGTGTTCCATCTGCATCGCACACGTCGGACACTCCGTCATCCCGACTTCTCCCTCCGCGTGTTCCATGTGCTCGAACATCTCCTCGCCGATCTTCATCGACGTCTCGTACTTCTCCGCCTTCCAGCCGTAGGTCCCGGAGATCCCGGAACAGGAGTCACCGACGTCCTCGATGACCACGCCGTCGACGTCGCGGAACGTCTCCACGGCCTGTCGCTCAAGCCCCTGGTTTCGTGCATGACACGGCGCGTGGTAGGCAAACGCGCGCTCGCGATCAAGCCCGGCGTCGGCGAGTGCCTCCTCCAGGTCCTCGTAGATCCGGAGGTATTCGAGCGCCTCGAAGGTGTGATTCGAGACGTCCTCGATCCCGTGGATGTCGAACAGTTCGGGGTACTCCTGCCTCAACGACATCGAACAAGAGGTACAGGAGGCGATGATGTCGGCACCCTCGCCGATCGCGGCGACCAGTTCCTCGACGTTCGTCTCCGCGTGCCGCCGGGCGTCTTTCAACATCCCGTTCGCGAACATCGGCGTCCCCGAACACTTCTGAGGCGGCACGAGCACCTCGTAGCCGAAGTGTTCGAAGACGCGGACCATCGCCTTGCCGACCTCCGGCGTGTTGTAGTTCGAATAACAGCCGTGGAAGTAGGCCACGCGCTTGTCGGGGTTTTCGACCTGTGCGCCGCCACGCTCGCGCCACCACGACCGGAACGTCTGGGTCGCAAACGGCGGGAACTCCCGTTCGCCGGTCACGCCGAGCGTCTTCTCGGCGAGCCACATCGCACCTGGGAGGCTCGTCGCGAAGTTCGCCAACCGTGGAACCTTGCTCGCGATGGACGCGAAGAACCGATAGTTCGAGAGGATCCGATTGCGGACGTACTCCCGAGAGAGTTTCTCCATCTGGCGTTCGACGAACTGTCCCCGTGCCTCGTTGTGCATCTGTGAGAGCGGCACCGAGGAGGGACAGGCGTCATCACAGCGCATGCAGTTCGAACACGAGGTGATCGAGTCGTCGATGTCGTGGTCGTCCTTCCGTTTCAAGCGCCACTGTTCGGGCCCCTGGAACTTCGGCCCCGGGAATTCGTCATCGACCGCCGCCACCGGACAGGAGGTGTCACATGAGGTGCATTTATAACAGGAGTCGGCACCATCACGGAGGTCGAGGTCGCCCCCCGGGAAGACGTCGACCGGGTCGTAGGTGCCCGGATCGAGCTCCGTCGAGTCGCTTCCGCCCGTCGCGCTCTTTACGCCGCCGTCGGTCGCCGCAGGTTGGGCATCGCGTCGCTCGGCAGTCGCGGGTTCCCCGTCATCCGGAACGAAGATGGACGGTTGTTCCTCCCGCCCGAGCGTCGGCACGCCCGGTTGGGCGTCGTGACCGACCTCATCATGCTCCTCGTCGTCGTTCCCGCCTGCATTGCCCGTCGTTTCGTGTTCGGTGTGTTCGTCGTGAGCTGTCATTGTGCTGGCTCCGTGGTCCCCTCGATCGCCGCCGCTGCCGCCTCCGTTCCCGCAACGTGCCCGGTCGCGAGCGAGACGCCGCTCGCGGATTTCTCCCGCGCCACGTCCGCCCCGCCGACGACCGAGCCGGCCGCGAAGACGTTTATATACTGCACCTCGCCGTCCGCATCGAGCGGCTGGCCCCTGGCGTTCGGCCGGACGCCGAACCGCGCGTAGGGCTGCTCGCCGAAGACGTCGTCGACGAACCACTCGTATCGGTTTGCCGGCTGTGGAACGTGCAGGTCGAAGGCGGGTTCACGCACCCCCGTCCGGTCGGAGTCGAGCCCCTTGCCGACGAGGCCGCCGGTCGCGAGCACAAAGGTCTCCGCCGAATAGGGGATCTCACGTCCCTTCCGGTCCACGAGGACGTGCTCGACCCGACCCGCGTCATCGGTTTCGACCCCCACGACGGGATTGCCGGTCTCGAAACGGACGCCCTCGGCGTCCAGTGCTTTATAAAGTCGGTCCTCCAGCCGGAGCCCCGGGAGGCTCGGCGGCCCCATCGGGATCTCGAAAACGTCCGCGCCCAACCGGTCCGCGAGTTCCGCGCGCACCTCGTCGGCGTGTTCATCGCCGAGGAACGCCGGGAAGCCGATCCGGTCGACACGCTCGACGCCGCCGTCGGCGTCGACGATGTCGTGGAGGTGTGGGGCGACGGCCTTCGCCAACGCCTCTCGCGCCGGCGTCCCGTCGATCGGCTGATCGAGGTCCAATGCGCCCGCAAACCGGGTGATCTTCGCGTCGGCTCGGAACGCCTCTGCGAACTCGACCTCCGCACCGGCGACGGGGAACGGGACCCCAGCGGCGGTGAGTCGATCGGCGAACGTGCGGGCGTCGAACTCCGTCAGCGAGCGGAACCCGACGATCAGCGTCGACGCGTCGTCGCTGGCTATCCCCGCCGCGGCCGCGCGTGGGTAGCGTGCGGTCGGTTTTACCGATCCCCCGAAGGTGGGGAGGAGGGCGTTTCGCTCCGTGTGGCTCCCCAGATACGCGTCGCCGACGAGGTCGTCGAAGAGCGCGAGCCCGTCGCGGAGCGCGTCCGCACCGAGGATCCGATAGGGGTGATCCTCAGGGAGTCGGTCGATTGCCTCGAACGGGTCGATCAGCGGTCCCTCGGGATCGTCCCACTCGTCGGGATCGACCCCCCGGCCAGCGGTCGGCGGACCGTCACGGAGCGGCTTCGCCGGCTCCGTCGGTGGCAGGTATCCGAGCGCGTCGATAAGCCCGGAGGCCTGCCGGAGCGTGCTCGCTTTGTACGAAACCAGGCGGACGTCCGCCCCCTCTCGCGCGGCCGCGACCGCGGCGGTGATGCCCGCGAGGCCGCCGCCGGCGACGAGAACGTCGCTATCGATCGCCATCGACACCCCCCTCGGCGCGCGGTCGACCGCCGTCCGCGGCAGCCGTACCCGAGTCGGCACCGGCGTCGCCGCCGGTGGGGTCGTCGGCGGTATCGGGCCCGGCGTCGAACGCCGCGAAGTCGACGCTCGCGTTGAGCCCCGCGGGATCGCCGTCGCGGTTCATCGTCGTTGCGTGTAACAGATGGTTCAACATCGCCTGCGAGAGCTGTCTCCCCCAGAGCGCGTGTCGCTGTCCTTTCCAGCGCTCCTGATACAACTCGTCCTCGGCATCGCGAACGACCGGCTCGGGGTACTCCTGGGTCAACTCGGCGGCGATGCGGTGTGTACAGAAGCCGCCCTGACAGTTGCCCATCGACGCGCGCGTGCGCAGGCGGACGGCGTTGAGGTCGGATCCGGCCTCGCCGATCGCATGGCGGACCTCCGCCCGGGTGACGCCCTCACACTCACAGACGACGGGATTCGGCGAGACGCTTTTTAACACGTCGTCGGTCTTCGAGCCCAGCCGTTGGGCCGACCGCCGGCCCACGGGCGAGCGGAGCCCGAATTCGTCCATGTACTCCCTGAGGACGCTGAAATCCTCCGATCCGGGAAGCGGCACGTCGGCGGTGTCACACTCGGCTTCGTGATCCAACTTCTCACAGACGTGATCGGAGATGGACTCGGCCATCATCCGATAGGTGGTGAGCTTGCCGCCGACGATGCTGGTCATTCCGGGGAGGTCGTCGCGCTCGTCGTGATCGAGAAGGAAGTAATCGCGGGTGATGTCCGTGGGATCGTCGGTGCCGGTTCCCGGCGGCTCATACAGCGGTCGAACGCCCCAGAAGGACCGGAGCGTTCGGGCGTCTTTCAACGCGGGAACCAGCTCCGCGAGCGTCTCGATCATTAAATCGACCTCCCACTCCTCCTCCGGATAGTCCTCGGGGTCCTCGACCTCCTCGTCGGTCGTGCCGAGAATGCAGGCGGTCTCGTGCGGGACGACGATGTCCGCGTCGCCCTTCGGCCGGCAGCGGTTGATGACGGTGTCGACCTGCCGGACGTTCATCACCGTCATCACGCCCTTCGAGGGGCGTACCTCGACGTCGACGCCTGCCATCTCGCCGAGCTGACCGGCCCACGCGCCGGTCGCGTTCACGACGTATCGAGCCCGGATCTCCTCGGTCGTTCCCGGTTCACGGTGAACCCGTTTTCCGGGGCCGGTGTCGTGTTCGACCTCGACGCCGACGACCTGGCCGTCCTCGATGAGGACGTCGGTCACCTCCGCGTGGGTCTCGATCCGCGCGCCGTGCTCGCGTGCATCGGCCGCGTTCGCGACACAGAGCCGGAACGGATCGACCGCGCCGTCGGGGACGACGAGCGCCTTCTCCACGTCCCTGGCGAGATACGGCTCCCGTCGCCGTGCCTCCTCGCCGTCTATCACCTCTACGGGGATATCGCACGCGCGACACCCCTCAAGTTTCTCCTGAAAGTACTCCTCGGAGTCCTCGGGACGTTTCACGAACATCCCGCCCGTCTCCTCGACGCAGTGGCCCGCGATATCGCGAAGAATGAGGTTCTCCTCGATGCACTCGCGGGCGCTTTTCCGGTCCGACACCGCGTAGCGGCCGCCGCTGTGGAGCAACCCGTGCATCCGCCCCGTGGTCCCATGCGTGAGGTTCCCCTTCTCGACGAGCACGGTGTCGAGCCCCCGTCTCGCTAAGTCCCTGACGACCCCGCAGCCGGTTGAACCCCCACCGACGACGATGACGTCCGCCTGTTCGCTCATGACAATCGATGTTTGCGGTGGGTCCACTTTACTTTACCCCCTTAGGGGGGGTTATTCGTAACTATGTATATCGTTTAGAACGGACGACGCCGGATATCGGGTGAGTTTCGGGCTCAAAGGTATTACTCAGCCGGAAGTCGGCGGATTGAACAGTAAGATTAAAATGCTTATCCATTATGTTCACGAACGGCACGGTAGTATCCGTAAAGATATGCCGTGGCGTCCGATCCGTCCGTCCAAAGACGGCGATTCACGGCCGATAGAGGCCGTGACGGGCCCGATAGCGGGCCGGGACGCACCGTTGCGGCCGGGAAAGCGCCGCAGGAGGGACAAGAGACATGACACAATACGTCGGTGCGATCGACCAAGGCACAACAGGCACGCGATTCATGGTTTTCGACCACAGCGGGCAGGTGGTCGCGAACGCCTATGAGAAGCACGAACAGATCTACCCGAAACCCGGATGGGTAGAGCACGACGCCATCGAGATCTGGGAGAACACCCAAAGCGTCATCCAGGAGGCGCTCTCGCAGGCGGACGTCGACCCCGAGCAGCTCGCCGCCCTGGGTGTGACGAACCAGCGTGAGACGACCGTCGTCTGGGACAAAGACACCGGCCGACCGGTTCACAACGCGCTCGTCTGGCAGGACCGCCGAACGACTGACCGGGTCGAGGAGATCCAGGAGGCCGGCAAGGTCGAGGAGATCCGCGAAAAGACCGGGTTGGAGTGTGACGCGTACTTCTCGGCGACGAAGACCGAGTGGATCCTCGACAACGCGGAACCGCTCAAGATGTCGTCCTCGCGCGGACGCGACCTTCGTGCGCGGGCGCGTGACGGCGAGTTGTTGATGGGCACCATCGACACCTGGCTCATCTACAACCTGACGGGCAACCACATCACGGACGTGACGAACGCCTCCCGGACGATGCTGTATAACATCCGGGAACTGGAGTGGGACGACGAGCTCTTAGAGGAGTTCGGCGTGCCCAAGGAGATGGTTCCCGAGGTTCGACCCTCCTCCGATGAGGACTACTACGGACACACCGACCCTGACGGCTTCCTCGGCGCGGAGGTACCCGTCGCGGGCGCGCTCGGCGACCAGCAGGCCGCGCTGTTCGGGCAGACCTGTTTCGACGCCGGCGACGCGAAGAACACCTACGGGACCGGTTCCTTCTACCTGATGAACACGGGCGAGGAGGCGGTCTCCTCGGAGACCGGCCTGCTCACCACCATCGGGTTCCAGATGTCCGGCGAGCCCGTCCAGTACGCGCTTGAGGGCTCCATCTTCATCACCGGTGCCGCCATCGAGTGGTTGGAGGACGTCGACCTCATCAACAACGCGGCACAGACCGCGGAGTTGGCGAAGTCCGTCGACTCCACCGACGGCGTCTACATGGTCCCGGCATTCACCGGCCTCGGCGCGCCGCACTGGGACGGCCGCGCCCGCGGCACTATCGTCGGGATGACCCGGGGAACGGGCAAAGAACACCTCGTCCGGGCGACGCTGGAGAGCATCGCCTACCAGACCCGCGACATCGGGGAGGCGATGGAGGCCGACTCCGGCGTCGAACTCACCAGTCTGCGCGTGGACGGTGGTGCGGTAAAGAACAACTTCCTCTGTCAGCTTCAGTCCGACATCCTCCAGACGGAAATCGTGCGCCCGGAGGTCGACGAGACCACGGCGCTCGGCTCCGCGTACGCCGCCGGCCTCGCCGTCGGCTACTGGGAGACGATCGACGAGCTTCGCGACAACTGGCAGATCGACCGCGAGTTCGAGCCGGAGGCCGAACCCGCGAAGGTCGACGCGCAGTATGAACGCTGGGCGGACGCCGTCGAGCGCTCGAAGGACTGGGCCCGTGACGAGGACGACGAATGACGTCGCTTGCCTCGGCTGAGTTCGCCCTCGCGGGCGTGCTCGCACAGGGTTGGGACGCGGGGTCCATCGACGTGGTCATCGATGTCCTCAGCGATCCGACGATCTGGCTCGGTGCGGCCGCCGGTGGTGCGTTCGGTGCGGCTATCGGTGCGCTTCCAGCGTTCGTCTTCACCGGCTTCCTCGTCATTGCGGGTGTCTGGGGCGGTCCGGATGCTGCTCAGGGTGTCGGCGTTGACGTCGGGTTCGGTCCGGTGTTCGGCCCACACATCTCCTTCGCCGGCGGTGCGGCGGCTGCCGCGTACGCGGCAAAGAAGGGCTACATGGAGTCGGGCTTCGGCTACCACAACGCGAAGGACATCGGCTTCGCGCTTGGGAGTAAACCCGACATCCTCGCCGTCGGTGCGGCCTTCGGTGTGTTCGGTATCGCGCTCGAACAGGTGCTTCGGAACCTCGCGATCCCGACCGACCCGATCGCGTTCACCGTCGTCGCCAGCGCGCTGCTCCACCGGGCCGTCTTCGGCTACTCGATCATCGGCGTGGTGAGCAGCCAGGCCAGCGGCTACATGGACATGGGGCCGTTCGAGCGGGAGGAGAAGCGTGCAGCCGGCGAAGTACCCGGTGACGGTGAAATGGACGGCGAGGAGCGTCTCGCCGTCGAGCCGTGGCTGCCGAACATGTACAAGTGGTCTCACGTCGCGTCGATCGGTCTTGTCGCCGGTCTCGCCGGCGCGTACGCGGCCATCCAGACGGGGAACGCGTTCCTTGGGTTCGGTATCAGCGCGGCGTCGCTGATCTTCTTGAACCTCGGCGTCGAACGCGTCCCGGTGACTCACCACATGACGCTTCCGGCCGCAACGGCGTACCTCGCGACGGAAGGGACCGGATTCGGCCCCACCGTGGCGATACTCGTCGCCGGGGTCTTCGGTATCCTCGGTGCGCTCATCGGTGAGGCGTTCCAGCGCGTCTTCTACGCGCACGGTGACACGCACGTCGACCCGCCGGCGGCGTCCATCGCGATCACCCACACGATCATCGGCATCCTCTCGATCCTCGGGATCCTGGGGACGGCCGTGTGGGTCCCGGGCGCCGTCTAAACGCGCCCGGCGCGATTCAGTAACCAGCGGTTCACCCCTTTATCAGGCGGGTAGCTGAGACCTGAGCATGAAATACGAACCGACCCCGAGAACGCCCCCGATCGCGATGGCCGTGAGGAACATATGAGCGAGCAGAAAGACGACGATGGCGACGAGCGAGGCCGCCATGAGCGCGATACCCGCCGCCCCGTGGTGATAGTTCCCGGCAGTCGGGTGTGCACTCAGTGGGGTTCGATCCGCTTCGGGGACCCGCATACTGGCTCGATACGGCCAATAAAACCGCGCGCCGATCGCCGCGGCCGCCGCGACGATCGACGCGAACTGAATGTCGCCCGCCGCCGTGGTTACGGGCAAAAAGACCGCGATGGCGACCACCAGCGCGAGCACCTTGCTCCGCCGGTTCGCGACGATGACCGACTCGTGGAACTCCGGGTCCGACATATCCCTCACGTAGGTGCCACCCATGATTAAGGATGCGAAACACGCGAAGACCCGACACGGTAGACGGGGAGGGATCCCAGGAGAGATGGGTTTACTATCCCGGCAGGTCACCATCCGGAATGATGGCGCGTTTCGGATTCAAGCGACGGGACGGACGGAACCTCCTCGTGGTCGCGGCGATCATGACGGCCGTGATGGCGATCTTCATCGACGCGCCGATCGTCGCTCGACTGATCGCCGGGATGATCATGGGCGCGGTAAGCGGAGTCGTCTTCGTGATCACGACGATCCTGATCAGGCGGTTCAAACCGGATCACTGGTAATCGCCGCCGACGTGACCGTCTCGCATACTGGGTCGATGGAGTCGTCCAGTGGCGGTTCCATGAGGTGGTTCCTGTCCTGTATGCCAAACGCGTCTTATCGGTCGGACACGGAGGGGAGATCGTGAACATCGACGAGCGTATCGAACGACGCCTCGGCTACGGGACGACCACCGGCGTCGTCGTCGATGCGGACGCGCTCTCGCCGGTCAGCCACCGGAGCTCGCCCGTCGGGCGTGGCCCGGACCTCGAACGGCTCCTCGACGCGCTGGACCCCGCGTTTACCGGATCGCTGCCGCCGAGCATGTACATTCACGGACCGAAGGGCAGTGGAAAGTCGGCGGTCGTGACGGCACTCTTCGCCCGGTTGGCCGCACATGGCGGGCAAAAACAGTCGATCCAGACGTCGACGCGTGCGGTCGACCCGGTCCTCCCGGAGTTCGCATACGTCGACCTCAGACACGCCCACACCCGGTTTCGGCTCTATCATGACGTGCTGTCCGCGATCAGCGATGAGCCGGTTCCCGATCACGGCATTGGCACCGAGGAACTTGCCGAGGAGCTCGCCGATACCGTCAGCGGGCGGATGGATGTCGTCGTGGCGCTCGATCACACGGCCGAGCCGGCGTCGCCGTCGGTGTCGACGGCCATCGAGTGGCTTTCGGCGGTCAACACGCGGATCGTCCCCGTCTGTCTGGGTCGGGAACCACCCACGTCGATAAACTGGGATCCCGAGGTGTCCATCGAGTTCGATCGCTATCGACATCACGTCCTGGTGGAACTGCTGACGACCCGCGTCTCCTCGGGGCTCACCCAGCACGCCATCACCCACGATCAGGTCCGTGAGGTCTCCGAATGGGCGGAAGGCGACGCCCACGACGCGCTCGCGGCGATTATGGGTGCCGCGTTACACGCGGAGCAGAGCGATGCACCCACCATCTCGACTGCCGACCTCGACATCGGTATCGAGGGCGTCCCGAAACCCTGCGTCTCGTTGGGTCGAGTGCTGGCGCTCTCGGAGAGCCGTCAGCGGCTCCTGTATGAACTCGTGAGCCTTTCTGAGCCCGATAGGGCCTCGGTGAACGCGGCGACCGAATCGATCGCGGCGGCACCCGCCGTCGACCTCTCCCCGTCGACGGTCCGGCGGATCCTCTACGAGCTCGCGGACGTTGGCCTTCTCGACCGGGTGACTGCGCCACGCTCGAAAGGGAAGGGCCGCCCGCCGAGCCGACTCGTTCCGCGGTTCCCAACCCTGTTGTTCAGGGAGTTGTTCGGTCAGCAGTGACCGACCTGGCTCCCCGTCGCTTGGCAGACGAAAGAGCGTTGAGTCGGCGACGCTACGATCCGATAGATGGTTCCACCGCTTGCGCTCGACATCGACGGGACGTTGACCACCCCGGAGCATCGGATCGACCCCCGTATCTTCGAGCTGTTGCCCGACTGGGAAGCGCCGGTCGTCCTCGCGACGGGCAAGGCGTTCCCGTATCCCGTCGCGCTCGCGCACTTTCTCGGCCGACCCGAGGTCGTCATCGCCGAGAACGGCGGCGTGATACACGACGGCGAAGCGACGACGGTTCTCGGCGACCCGGCGCTTCCCCGTGCCGTCATCGAGACCTACGCCGAACGCGGCGGGGAGGTGGGATGGCCCGCCGACGGGACGGTAAACCGGTGGCGTGAAACCGAGTTCGCGCTCCCGCTCGATGCGGACGAGTCGCTGTTGCGGGCCGCCGCCGCCGATGCCGACGGGGCCGTCGAGGTGGTCGACACCGGCTACGCCTATCACGTCAAACCGACCGGGATCAGCAAAGGGCGTGCGCTCGAACGGCTCGCCCCGTCGCTCGGCGTCTCCCCGGAGGATTTCGTCGCGGTCGGCGACAGTGAGAACGACGTCTCCACGTTCGCCGTCGCGGGCGACTCCTATGCGGTCGCGAACGCGGACGATGCGGCCCGTGAAGCGGCCGATGTCGTCCTTCAGCGGGGCTTCATGGACGGGACGGCGGACGTGTTGACCGCCCTGTTGAACGGTACGACCCCGGAGTGAGTGGCCGACGGGTCCGGCCGATCGGCGGGCCGACCGGAGGGCTCACTCGAAGCGGATCAGGTCGTCATCGACCCCACGCAGGCTTTCGGCGAGCCGTGACTGCTCCGGAACTGCCGCACGAAAGGCGGGTGAGCCGAATGAGGCCTCATCGTTGATCGACACGAAGCGGAGGTCGGCCGGGTCGCCGTCGAACCCGGTGAGAAACGCGACCTTCCGGACGGCCGGGACGTTATCTATCCGGGCGTGTACCCCGACGGATTCGTACAGCCGAGCGTGGGTGGCGACGTGATGGACACACGTCGGCGTGGGCGCAAAAAGCAGGAGGAAGTGAACGGCCGGGCCGACCCGGGAGAGCTTCGGACGGACCGCGTGTCGGGGGTCGCCGTAGAAGTATCGTTCGGCCCGACGAAACTGCCTGAGTACCTCGTTCGCGCCGGTCGCGCGCCGAACAGCCGCGTCACCCTTGAGTTCGATGACGTGATCGACCCGCTCGGGCGTTCGGAGCCGGGCGTAGACGTCGACGAGGCCGCGACGGCCGTCCGCGTCGTACGGCTCCTCCAGGTCGACCTCGGCGTCCTCATAGGTGGCCGCGTAGTGGTCGAGTACGTGTATCGCCAGTTCGTCCTCCCGCATCGGTCGACTGGGGGAGCCGCCGGCGCTTAAATACCACGGCGCGGAATCCGAGCACCGGGTGGGACACGCCTACTGAATAGTCAGGAATCTGTGATTACTCCCGAACGATGTCATCTCTCCGCCGATTTTCGACGACAAACTATGGGACATATAATTATGAAAGTTCCGCCAATAGCGGGCCTGAAAACCATGATAGCAAGTGATCCGATCGAGGGGTTTGTAAGGCTTCAGCACCTACCTCTGGTGATGTCCCGAAGACTGTCGAGACGGCGGTATGTAGCCGGAACCGGGGCGGTCATGACGCTCGGCGCGCTGGCCGGCTGTACGGGCGACGACGACGCCGGCGAGCCGGACGACGACGCCGAGGAAGCACCCGCCGAGATCGACGAATTCCTCGCGGATGGCCGACTGTACGACGGAACGATCGCCGATCACACCGGCGAGGATCAGGTCGAAGTCGCCGTCGGCGGCGGGGACGACGGGCTGGCGTTCGACCCGCCGGCGATCCGGATCGACGCCGGGACGACCGTCCGCTGGGAGTGGACCGGCGCCGGCGGCGCACACAACGTCGAGTCCGACGAGGCCTCCGATATCGAGTTCTCGAGCGGTGAGGCCGTCGATGACGACGGGGAGACCTTCGAGTTCGAGTTCGCCGAGGAAGGGAACGCCCTCTACGTCTGTACGCCCCACATCGGCGTCGGAATGCTCGGCGCGATCGAGATCGTTTAAAAAGGTTACCGGCCACCGCCACGGATCGCGGGCCCGACGGCTCAGTCGTCGGCGGGCTCCGCCTCCGAGGCGTCCACGTTGACCGCGATCTCTGCGGCCGCTGCCTTGTATTCCGGGATCTTTGCGCGCTCATCGAGCACGTCGTTCGTGAGCCGGTTGGCCGAGGCGGCCGCGAAGTGGGGGGTCGTCCAGACAACGCCCTCCTTCGTGTCCTCGGTGACGTTCGCCACGACGTCGATCTCCCCACGCCGGGATGAAAGCGTCACCCGATCACCGTCCTCGATGCCGTAGTCTGCGGCATCGTTCGGGTGAACGTCGACGAAGTTCTCCGGATGTTGGCGGTTGAGCGTCGGGGACCGTCGGCTCATCGTTCCCGTGTTGTAGTGCTCCTCCAGCCGGGCCGTCGTGAGGATGAGCGGGTAGTCCTCGTCGGGAACCTCCGCGGGCGGCTGGTGACGGACGCCCTCGATCCTGCCGAGGCCGTTTTCGGTGTCGAACGACTCCGCGTAGAGGTACTGGTCGCCCTCGTCGCCGGGTTCATAACAGGGCCACTGGATCCCCTCCTCGCCCAGCGCGTCATACGTCATCCCGTAGTAGCTCGGGCACACCTGTCGAAGCTCCTCGAAGACCGCCTCCTCGTCCTCGAACCGGAAGCCGTCCTCGCCGAAGAGCCGGCTGCCGACCTCCATCAAGATCTCGAGGTCGTGTTTCGTGTTGTCGTGGACCTTCTCGACGCCGCGCATCCGCTGGACTCGCCGGTCGGTGTTCGTGACGGTGCCACCCCGTTCCGCCCACGTCGTCGCCGGAAGGATCACGTCGGCGAACTTGGCGGTTTCCGTCATGAAGATGTCCTGTACGCAGAGGAACTCGAGGTCCTCCCTGAACCGTCGCTCCGCGGCGTTCCCGTCCGGCTCGCTCATGAGTGGGTTCTCGCCCATGACGTAGAGCCCGTAGACCGAATCGCTGATGGCGTGGGATATCTCGACGTTCGTCAACCCCGGTTCGTCGGGGATCTCGAAGCCCCAGACCTCCTCAACGGATTCGCGGGCCTCATCGTCGTCGACGAGCTGGTAGCCCGGCAGCACGTTCGGCATCGCGCCGACGTCACACGTCCCCTGCACGTTGTTCTGCCCGCGCAACGGGTTGACGCCCGTGCCGGGGCGGCCGAGGTTCCCCGTGATCAGTGCGAGGTTGATCTCGTTCTGGACGTTGTCGACCCCACAGGCATGTTGGGACATTCCCATCCCGGTGAAGATGGCGGCGTTGTTCGCCATCGCGTACTTCTCGGCGGCGAGTTCGATCTCCTCGAGGGGGACGCCGCACTCCTCGGCGGCCGCCTCCTTGTCGAACTCCGCTAAGGTCTCTTTGAGGTGCTCGAACCCCTCGGTGCGCTCCTCGATGAACGCCTCGTCGATCCATCCCTTCTCGGGTTCCTCCTCGTGGCGCTCCAGGATGGTCTTGATGACGATGTTGAGAAGCGGGATGTCCGTTCCCGGGTTCAACTGGAGGTGCTGGTGGCGCTCCGTCTCGTCGATCTTGAACGACCGGGTGGTCTTGTTCTTGTGCGGGTCGACCTGGATGACCGTTGCGCCCTCCAGGACTGCCTGCCGGAAGTACTGGCTGTTGGCGATCGGATGCTGTTCACCGGGGTTCGCGCCTTGGATCCAGAGCACGTCGGCCGCCTCCTCGAGGTCGGCCATGCTGTTGGTCATCGCGCCCTGTCCGAGGCTGGTGCGAAGCGCCCACACCGTGGAAGCGTGACACATCCGCGTACAGTTGTCGATCTGATTGGTTCCGAACCGGCGGGCGATCTTCTGGAGCAGGTAGTTCTCCTCGTTGAACGTCTTCGAGGAGCCGAAAAAGCCCATTCCGTCGGGGCCGTACTCCTCGCGAATCCGTTCCATCTCCGAGACGATCCGGTCGTACGCCTCCTCCCAGGTCGCCTCACGGAACTCGCCGTCCTCCTTGATAAGCGGGTCCGTCAGCCTGTCCTCGTGGCCCACGACCTGTGTCGCCGCGCCGCCTTTGATACAGACTCGTCCTTCGTTCACCGGCGCATCACCCCAGGGCATAAACCGCATATCGCCCGGGTCGTCATCTCCCGGTTTGACTTGGATACCACAGCCCACCCCACAGTATGGACAGATGGTTTTGACCGGCTCCCCCCCTTCAGTTGACATGGATCTCACCCACGCATTGTGCGCTCATATGTCATGATTCCTCCGGACACGGCTTGAGTGTGTCGGTGGGGTCGATCCATGGTGGACGATGCGCGAACGGTTTTGCCGCTCGCGTCCCGAACGGCGGGCATGGAACTTACCGCCCGGGCCGTGGAGCGTTATGTCGACGCGTATCGTGAACACGAGCCGCTGTATCCCGTCGAACAGGAATCGGTGGAGTCGCTCCCACGGGCGTTCAGGACCGGGGAGTACGGCCGACGCGACGCACAATGGGTCGTCAGGTGGTACTATCGTCGGTATCTCGGGGCATTCCCCGACGATGAACGGCGGACGATCGAGTCGCGGTTCGCCGCGGCCGACTTCGAGGAGGTCCGGGAGGCGATCGCGCTCGCCGCCGAGGCGAGTCCCGACGAGTATGAGGCGGCGATCGACGCGCTCGCCGACCTGCCCGGAGCAAATCTTCCCGTCGCCTCCGCCTTCCTCGCGTTCTCACAGCCGGATGTGTTCATCGTGGTCGGCGACCGCGAGTGGGAAGTGGTCTCGTCGCAGTCGGACCTCCCACGCCGGTATCCCGACCCACCTTCCGTCAAGGAGTACGACGACTACCTCGAATCCTCGCGACGGCTCGCGGACGCCCTGAACTGCACCCTTCGTGAACTCTACATGACGATCTGGCGGGTTTCGGGGGGGACGGAGTCGCCGTGAAACCCGCAGCGCTCCGTACTATGTCCGAAGCCACGCACGGGGGTGTTCGCGTTTGAGATGGGCCTGATACGCCCGTATCAACGCCGGGTAGGAGTCGGCGACACCATGCCAGTTACAGTGCTCACAGCTCCGCTCGACCGCGTCATCCGCGTGCTGGATGTAGCCCCCGCGTCTGTAAGTCACCATCGTGAGTCACCGAACCTGCGTTCGATATACATGGGAAGGCATCGGCGGGTATCAACCCATCGGTGATTGCTATCATTGCACACACTTTACGTCGGGAGCGATATTTATACCGGATTATCAGCGACCGACCCGCTGGAGACGGGATTCCCCGTAACCGATTCGATCGCCTCGATAACCGTCTCGGCTATCGTCTCGATGGAGTCCGGTGACGTGATGAACGGCGGACCGAGCAACAGGTGGTCGCCCGCTCGCCCGTCTACCGAACCGCTCCCGGGATAGACGTAGACGCCCTCCGAGAGGCACCGCTCGAAGAGCCGCTTGCTCACCGTTTTTTCCGGGTCGAAGGGGTGTTTCGTCTCGGCGTTCGCGACGAGTTCGATCCCTTGCATGAGCCCGAGGCCGCGGATCTCACCGACGTTTGGATGACCCTCCAGCGGGGAGAGCGCCGTCCTGAGCGCCGACCCGCGCTCGCGAACGTCGGCGAGGACGTCCTCGTCGTAGCGCCCAACGACGTGATCCGCGATGGCCGTCGAAAGCGGGTTGGCGCTGAACGTGTGTCCGTGTGCGAAGCTGTGGTCCGAGTCGGCATCGAACGTCTCGGCGATGTCCTTGGAGACGATGGCCGCGGCGATGGGGGCGTATCCGCCGGAAATTCCCTTGCCGACCGTGAGGATGTCCGGGGTGACGCCGGCATGATCGACGGCGAAGAACTCGCCGGTCCGCCCGAAGCCGGTCATCACCTCGTCGGCGATGAAACAGACGTCGTGGCGGTCACAGATACGGCGGACCTCCCGATAGTAGGCGGGATGTGGATGGGCGGCACCCAGCGTCGAACCGGAGACCGGTTCGGCGATAAAGGCCGCGACGGTTTCGGGGCCCTCGCGGGTGATGGCCCGATCCAACTCCCGCGCCGCGGCGATCGCCTGTTCCTCCGGTGTGCCTTCGTAGGACCACCGGTACGGATACGCGGCGGGGATCCGCGGTCCCCGATCGAGAAGCGGGACGAACGGCGCGGTCCGGGTGGGCTTTCCGCTCAACGAGAGCGCACCGAGCGTCGCCCCGTGGTAGCTCCCGTGTCGACAGATGACGGTCTCCTTTCGTTCGTTTCCGCGGGCGAGGTGGTAGGCGCGCGCGAGTTTGATCGCCGCCTCGTTCGCCTCGCTTCCCGATCCGACGAAGAAGGACGCCGAGAGCGGGTCGGGCGTCAGGTCGGCGAGCCGTTCGGAGAGCCGATCGGCCGGTTCGTTGCGGAAGTAGGACGTCGAGACGTACGCGACGTCCTCGCTCTGATCGCGCATCCGCTCGGAAACGTCCGGGACCGAATGCCCGAGGTTGACGACGAGCGCCCCCGAAGCGGCGTCGATGATCCGCTCGCCCTCCGCTGTGATGAGGAACTCGTCGTGCGCGTGCTCGATCCGTGGGGCGTCGGGGTTCGTTCCCGATCCCCATTTATAAAACGTCGTCATGAATATCGATTCTTCTCAGAGGCCGGTATAGAAGGTTGGGCCACCGGCCAGCATCGTAGGGTACGGCTGGTCTCCGGGGCGTCGATCCGTCTCACCCGAACCGGCAAATATGTATGAGTCAATATTGATATGATAGGAACGGCCGGTCCGGGGTTTCTCGGTGAATTGACCGCAGGGGCGCTTTCGAAACCCTCTCTCACCCCGCAAGGGTATATAATTGATTAACATTACCTATGCTGAATTTATTAAGTTTAATTGTCATGTAGATAGACTTACCTATGGGCCGTGTGATCACCCAAACGGATCACATCATGAAAGGAGTTGTCTACCAAGGGCCATACGAGGTGGCCGTCGAGGAGGTCGAGGACCCGGAACTCAAACACCCGAACGACGTGATCGTCGACATCACGACGTCGTGCATCTGCGGGTCCGACCTGCAT
>PWGU01000022.1 GCA_003554605.1 Halorubrum sp. | reverse complement strand
TCTATTTCGGTATAAGGGCATATAACTCAGAGTTAGAAAAAAGCGGATTTGACAAAAATCTTTCAGGAGGCAATCCTGCAAGTGCGGTCTCGGGTAATGCAAATCCCAAACCTCCTTCAAGGTTAAGATTTAACTATATAGGAACGAATGCTCGTCTTGTATGGGACAAGAGCCCTTCTTTTGTATTAAAAAAGTATATCGTACACAAATCAACATTAAGCGAAGGTTCTGTTAAAAGTACAAAAACCGTATGCGGCGCAGAAACAGAGTATGATATATGCCTAAAAGAAGAAAGCTATTTTGCAGACTACGATAAGTATTACTTTACGGTAACCGCTGTAAACATTGTAGAAAGCACAAGCACTCATTCAAATGAGGTAAAACTCACCCCTGATCTTACCCCTCCAGTTATCGAAGATCTGACACCGCATACTAGAGTACTCGGAAGAAAGGAAATTAATGTTAGTGTCACTGATGACAGGCAGGTATATGAAGTAGGGGGAGGATACCGCAGTCTGGGAAGTGGCTCTGGAGAGTATCAAGAGCTTGAGTTTTTACCGGAGCCGGAAGAAGGTTCACCAACCTATGAAGGAAGTGCAGAAATAGATGATTTTCACATATCACCCGAAGGGTTTGAGTACTACATAACTGCAAGCGACGCATTTAACACATCAAAGACAACATGGGTTCAGGTAAAAAGTGCAAAAGATTTACCAGAGCAGGGTTTCATAACACCGAACAATCCTGAGCTAATATTTGGCTCTGAAGTAAAAGAAGTATTGATTACCGATGTTAGGGGCAATGAGGTCTTTAGTGAAAAAAGAGGCGGTTCAAGTTTTATAGTGTGGAACCCGTCAAGGGATGGTTCCATATCTCTGGAGTCGGGATTATACATTTATCGCGTAAAGACTGATGGGGAATATAAATACGGAAGTGTGGTTATAGCTAAATAAAATGGATATAAGAGGAGTAAAAAATGGCTAATAGAATTTTTAAAATAAAAGCTGTGTGTATTTTATTGACCTGCATGCTTTTTATTAATTCAGTTAAGGATATAAATGCGCAATCTTCTTTTTTTGCCGGAGGCTCCGGAACTGAGGAAGATCCTTATCAGATAAGCACTTGTGAGCAGCTGCAGAATATGCGGGAAGATACCTCTGCCTATTATAGGTTAATTAATGACATTGACTGCTCGGAAACTCAAAACTGGAATGATGGAGAGGGCTTTGTGCCTTTGGATTCTTTTACCGGCGGTATCGATGGTCAAAACCATGTTGTTTCTAACCTTTTTATTCATCCCGACACAGGCAATGCAGCATTGATTGACAGTAGCAGTGGAGATGAAATTAAAGATTTAATTTTAAAAGATGTGGATATAAAATCAAAAGACGGAAACGCCTCCGGCTTGATAACAGGAAGAATAAACAGCCGGGTTTCCAATGTACATATTACAGGCCGTATAGAAGCATCTGAACATGCCTTTGGTCTTTCCGGGGCTATAAGGGACGTAATGGCAGATTGCAGTTTTAAAGGAGAGATTATTGCCGGCGGTGATGCGGGAGGTATAGCCAGGCTCGGTCCGCACTTTATAAACTCTCTTATTCGCTGTAAAAGCTCGGGTGAAATAACCGGCCACGGCAATGTTGGAGGTTTGGCGGCAATTCAAAGAACCAGGACCACCAGGGACGTATATTCCGACGCTGTTATTAGGGGTACCGGTAATTTGGGAGGAATAATCGGGAGAGTTTCTGATGAGGGATCCAGTATGCCTTATCGAGCCTATTTCGCCGGTAAGATCATTCCGGATGATGAAGAATCAAATATAGGTGGCCTTATCGGTTACTCTGAGCCGGAAGAAGTAGATTATGTCACCGATTCTTTTTACGACAGCAGTAAGTTATCGGCTGATGCGGTAGGAAATCGACCTGAAGTTCTTTCTCATGCCGGCAAAACCTCCGCAGAGCTTAAGTATATTGATACCTATACTAACCACTTTGAAAATGAGGATATAGAAAGCGACTGGAGTATTTCAGTTATTGAGGAGTTTGACCCGGATGATCCCACAGTATGGTTTATTGAAGAAGAGGTGGATTATCCACGCTTTCGTTTTGAATATGATCCACCGCGCTACAGCTTAAATATTGAAATTGTTGGAAACGGCAGTGTGGAGATTGATCCTGAGCAGGAGGATTATCTGGCCTGGGAGGAAGTGAGCCTTACGGCTCTTCCGGATGAAGGGCATCATTTTCAGAGCTGGTCCGGAGATATCGGAGAAAGGGATCCGGTTTTGGAAGAGATTGTTTTTGAAAGAATGGAAAAAGAAAGAAATATTACAGTGGAGTTTGGTTTGGGAAGTGACCCCGCTGTTACTGTTGTTGGGACTTCTGATATATTCTACAAGGGCGCTTCTGCAAACCTCAGAGGGTATCTGGAAGAAATGGGAGATCTTTCAGAAGTTGATCTTTATTTTCAGTATCGAAAGAAGGGGGAAGACAGCTGGAGGGAAGTGGAAGCGAAGACAGGAGTTGAAAACACCGGTTTATTTGAGTACCGGTTAACTAATTTGGATCAAGAGGCTGTGTATGAGTATAGGGCTAAAGCCGAGGGGATATTTTCAGATAATCAATTAACTCATATCAGTGAAGTGAGCAGTTTTTCTTTAGTTCCGCAGACTTCCATGGAGCTCTCTCGTACCGAAGGCACTGCTCCCCTGGCGGTATTTGGTGACGCCACCGGAACCTCCTCCTCTTTAACTGACGAGGAATTTCACGAATTATACTATGAATGGGATTTCGGTAATCCCGAAGCGTCCTTTGTTAACCGTCCGGATGTAAACCCCAATAATCCCAAAGGAGCTGTCGTTGCTCACGTCTATGAGAACCCCGGAGTATATACAGTAACTTTGACAATAACCGACCCAAACGGCATTAGGACTGTAAAAGAACAGCAGGTAACGGTCAAAGACCCTGATGAAGTCTTTGCAGATTCAACTTACTACCTGTCAGCCGAAGGCAACTTTACTGACTGCCCGACGCAGAATCCGGATTATCGTTACACGGATATAGAAGAAGCTTTCTCTGAGTTGTTTGACGGTTCCGAAGGAGCAAGAAGATTGTTAATTCGCCGGGGAGAGGAGTATCTGATGCCATCTTCAACGATCGTTTTGCAGGGGGATGGATTCAATCCGTTGCAGGTCGGCACTTACGGTAGTGGAGACAAGCCGCTATTAAGGCGTGACCACTGTGAGCCGACAGGTGATAATGTGGTTCATGGAGTAACCATGTTTGTAGTAAGGGATATGGGGGAATTTTCTTTTGCAGGATTGGAGTTATATGGCGGTTATGATGCCTCTACGGGAGAAGGGAACAGGCCTAGAGGGATTGAGGTTCAAAGTGATAATACTTTATTTTTAAGAAATACGATGTCGGGTTTACGTATGAATTTTCTAAGCCGCGGCCCTAAGTATTTTTTTGCGGTAGACAACCATATAAGCAACTGGTCTTACTATGGTCACTTCGGCAGTTTGAATAAATCAGTTTATTTGGGTAACTCTATTAAACAGGCAGAGAACGTATGGCGGGCGCCGGGCGGTCGAACTTACAGAAATGATATGTCTGTAGAGCGCGTATCCCCGGCTCACGGCCCTATTAGAATAGGCACTCCGCGGAAAGTAGTTATTTCCTATAATGATATGTACAACAATGCCGGATGGTCTTCCGCAGCTAAGGCGGTTCAGCCTAACATTAGACTGGCGGTAGACAGTTATGGATTATATACTATTGTTTCAGAAAATTTACTGGAGGGAGGTTTTTCTGTTGTTAGCTTAGCTACATCTCGTCAAAGGGATAGTTTTAGAGCAGATGAACGGATTATATTCGAACGCAACCGCATTACCGCTGGAACCTCAGGGGCCTCCGGTTTAGTTGGTACCGGGCGTCCGGGCAGGATTATTCGCAACAATATCTTCTATAAACCAAACCAGGGATCGGAGTTTCATCCCTGGCACAGCCCTACTTATGCGATCAGTGTAGGCAATCCGGAACTGATAGAAGAGCTGGAACACATAAGGGAAGTACCTCTCTGGATTTATAACAACACTTTCATTGATCTAAATGAAGAGGCGGGGCGCACGGCTACAATGCTCCATATGCGTTCAGGTTCATCGGAGATACTTCAGGACATAAGATTCTACAACAACATTCACTACGCTCCGTATGCCGAAGCCCCCAGAGGCCGCCGGGCGGGAATTGTTCATTGGTATAACAACCCTGAAGAGCCAAACGCTCCCGGAGGAATTCTCAGCAGTGACCACAATATGCTTTACGCTCCCGATATAGAACATTTCGTGTCCGAATACTTAACCCAGTACACTCTGTATCCGCTGGAGCAATGGCAGTCCGAATACGGCCTTGACCTTAACAGTATCGACGGATATCCTCTGTTTGTTGATACAGGTGATACCTCTCCAATTCCGTTTGAGGGTGTGCCTTCGGATCTGGATCTGGGCACGGAAGATAATCTTGTTCATACTGTGCCGGCTCCGGAGCCCACCTTTGACCTTAACCTTCAGCCGGAAAGCCCGGCAGTCACCGGAGGTACAGCAGTTCCGGGATTATATGAAGACTTCAGAGGCCGCAGGCGTATTCATGGTAAGTCTCCTGACATAGGGGCTTTGGAGTTGGGAGGTCTTACAGTGATTAACCCGCCCGGAGAAGTTGAGAACTTAGAGGCAGAGACCAAGTCTGAAAAAGACGGCGAGGTTCTTCTTACATGGGTAGCTCCGGGTTTAAACAGAAACAAAGAAAACAACACAGGCGGATATTACGAGGTCCGTTATGCCACTTATTCGGTAGGAGAAAAGCCTTTGGAGTGGTGGTACAGCATATCAACAAATACTGTTAGCTACTACTCGGGAAAAGAAAGATTAGAAAATCCCCAAAATGCAGGTGAAACCGAAGAAAGGATTGTGGATGGGCTGTTCCCCGGAACAACGTTCTTTTTTGGTGTGCGCGTATATAATGCCAATGAAGAACAGAGTGATATTGATATAAATCTTTCCATGGGAAATCCTGCCAGTGCTGTTTCCGGAGATGCAGACCCCGGGCCGCCCTCCAGGCTAAGAATTAAATATATAGGCATGGAGGCGCATCTTTTATGGGACGAGAGTTCTTCTTCAGTACTTAAAAAGTATGGAATACATAGGTCAACTAAGAGCGGATACTATACTAAAAGCAAAACGACTGCAACTGTACCTGGCACAAAAACAAAGTATGATATATCTCTAAATGATGAAGAAAGCTACTTTGACGAACATGATAAATATTATTTCACTGTTACCGCTGTAAACATAGTAGACAGTACAAGCACTTATTCTAACGAGGTTAAACTTACCCCTGATGTTACTCCTCCCGTAATTGAAGACTTAACTGCCCGTACGAGGGTACTTGGAAGAAAAAAGATCAAAGTAAGTGTTACAGATGACAGGCAGGTGTATGAAGTTGGGGGAGGATATAGAAGTCTCGGGAGCGATTCTGAACACTATCCCGAGCTTGAGTTTGTTGAGGAGCCGGAAGAAGGTTCTCCGAACTATGAAGGAATGGCTGAAATAGATGATTTTTATATATCATCAGAAGGCTTTGAGTACTACATAACTGCAAGCGACGCATTTAACACCTCAACGACAACATGGGTACAGGTGAGGAGTAGTAAAGATTTGCCCGAGCAGGGTTTTATAACACCGAACAATCCCGAATTAATATTCGGTTCTGAGGTAGAAGAAGTGCTGATTAGCGATGTGAGAGGCAATGAGGTGTTTAAGGATAAAAGAGGAAGCTCGAATTATATAGTGTGGAACCCGTCAAGGAATGGGATCATATCTCTGGAGTCGGGGCTATATATTTACCGGATAAAGACCGAGGAAGGGTATAAGTATGGTTCGGTTGTAGTGGCGAAGTAAAACTGGATAAAAAATAAAAACAATCTAAAAATATAGTTGTAACTTAATCCCCATTAATTTTATTATTTCATTTTCGAATACGGTTCCGATTTAGTGCAGTATCAGGCAACTTCAAAGTATTTTTTACGCCTGTTAAATCATATTTTAAAAAGTTTGAGCTAAGTTTGCGTACAATTCCTGACTTCCGAATTGGGACACCCATTTATTTGTAAACAACATCATAAAGCTGTTGCTGCTCGTCATCCATCTTCAATAACTGCCTTTTCCTTATGTTAGAAGAAGGCATAACATACTC
>PWGU01000116.1 GCA_003554605.1 Halorubrum sp. | reverse complement strand
TGTTCCAAAAGGCTCTGTAGGTAGTGTAGGTTCCTACGCAATTGTGTTTGCAGAATCCAATCTAATCAAAGTGTTTTACAGAACATCAGAAGGTATTTGGGTTCTGGTAGGCAGCGATAAATGGATCGACAGTTGGCCAACCGTGCAAGGCACTGCGCCTAATCCTAGCTTTGCAGACGGTGGACAGTTTGAACTAAATGATACTGTTATTAGCATTGCCGACACAGACACAGTAGCACTTGTAAGAGACACAATTAACAGTGCTGAGATTACAGGCATAAGAGCTGCTGTTGTAAGAAATAGACTAACACTGTTCTCGGATGGTAGCAGTCTCTCAGCAGATGATTCTAGTGTAACTGGAGAAATTAGAATCGAAAATCCGACAGGCGGAGTTTTAGAAGAGCTAGGAATTTCGGAAGGAACTTACTTTCCCCCTGCTCTGCAAATTTCGCCTCACACACAGGTACCTAGATTCAAAACTGCAGATCCAAAAAGCAGACCCACAGGTTCTGTGTGGATCAAGACCACTGAACCCGGCGGAGGTGCTCGTTGGAGAATGAGAGTGTTCAACAATGCTACTCAGCAATTTGAAGAAATTGATGCTCCTCTGTTTGCAGATAATGCAGAAGCACTGTTTCAGCTAGACAGAACACAGGGCGGCATTTCAATACCCAATGGTGCTGTGTATGTGAATTACAATGTAGCAGCAGATGAACCTCAGCTGGCTACCTTCAAAGCATATCGCAGAAACGGTGTGTTTCCTACTCAGGTAACCGGCACACCGGTAACTGGTATCACATCAAACGGAGACAGAAGCATAGAGTTTTCTGTAACACAACCTGGTACATCAGGATTTACTACTGCTGTGCCTGCAACTTTTACACCACAAGGTGACGAAGAAGATGCAGAAAGATTTGCAGATGCTGTAAACAGCTTGGGCATAACTGGTCTAAGTGCTACAGTAGATTCTCAGAACAGAATTACTCTTGAGCACGCCACAGGCGGCGACATTAGATTTACAGACGATGGCACCAATCCCACACTAAGCGGCCTAGGATTTTCAGAATCCACTGCTGGTGTTTCTTTTGTTTCTGGCACAACAGACAACACTGTTCCTTTACAATTACAGGCAAGTCTTTGGACTGCAACTACACCTGGTACAGACGAAGCATTCTACACAGCTTCGGCATCTGAAGTTACTGCATTGACCACAGACGGTAGACTATGGTACAATTCAATTGTGGACGAAGTTGATCTAATGGTACACGATGGTGATACCTGGGTTGGCTATCTCAACGAATTCCCAGGTACAGATCCAGCAGGTCCTATAGTAAGTGCAAGCACGCCTACTAACCAAAGCAACGGAGATGAACTTGTAACTGGAGACATCTGGATTGACACATCAGATATTGAGAATTATCCGCTAATTTACAAATTCAATGCAGAGCTGGAAAACACACCAATTGAAAATCGCTGGATTCCTGTTGATACATCAGATCAGACCTCAGAAAATGGTATTGTATTTGCTGATGCAAGATGGAGCACGAGTGGTGAAAGACAAGAATCTGCTGATATTTCAGAACTTCTTGTAAGCGATTACCTCGATCCTGATGCACCTGATCCTGCATTGTACCCGAGAGGCATGCTGCTTTGGAATCTTCGCAGATCAGGTTTCAATGTAAAGCGTTTTGTAAGAAATTATATTAACCAAAATCAAGACAATTTGAGATTTGGCGGAGAGTCCATGGACGAGTATTATCCACATCGCTGGGTAACAGAAAGCGGAAATCAACCAGACGGTGCCGGAAGCTTTGGAAGAAAAGCACAGAGAAAAGTGATTATTCAGGCTATCCAGGCAATGCTTAATTCCAACGACGACATCAGAGACACAGAAGGCAGAGCATTCAATCTAATGGCAACGCCGGGGTATACCGAAGTAATTGCTGAAATGATTTCGCTCAACTTTGACAGAGGTCTTACTGCTTTTGTAGTAGGAGATGCTCCTGCAAGACTTCGCCCTGATGCAACAAGCTTGAATAATTGGGCAACAAACGAAGCTCAAGCACCAGAAGACGGACTTGAGGGTCTGGTAAGCAGAGATGAGTACATGGCGGTGTTTTATCCCTGGGGATTTACTTCAGACAACTTGGGCAGAAACGTTGTTGTTCCGCCAAGTCATATGATGCTGAGAACAATGATTCTAAGCGATCAGGTATCGTTCCCCTGGTTTGCACCTGCTGGAATTAGACGCGGCGGCATTACAAATGCAACTTCTATCGGCTTTGTTGACGACGAAGGCGGCTTTGTAAGCATATCGCTTAATGAAGGTCAGAGAGACACATTGTACGAAAACAATGTTAACCCTCTTGCATTCATAAGTGGTGCTGGCCTTGTAAACTTTGGTCAGAAAACCAGAGCAAGAGGTGCTAGTGCACTTGACAGAATCAACGTTGCTAGATTGGTGATTTTCCTGAGACAGCAGCTTGATGTTCTTGCTAAACCCTACATCTTTGAGCAAAACGACAAGATCACAAGAGACGAAATCAAACAAGCAGTTGAAAGTCTATTGCTAGAACTTGTTGGTCAAAGAGCTGTAGGTGACTTTATTGTGGTTTGTGATGAGAGCAATAACACACCTGCCAGAATAGACCGAAGTGAACTATACGTAGATGTAGCCATCGAGCCTGTTAAAGCTGCAGAATTTATCTTTATTCCGTTGCGTTTGAAAAATACAGGCGAAATAGCAGCTCTATAATATCGATAGAGTAAAGCGAAAAAGGGTAGTTTTTGCTACCCTTTTTTTATCTCGTCCAAACCCATTTAGAACTTCCGCAGTCGTATATACGCAAATAACCCTGCGATTCGCGAAGCTCTCGTTCTGTAACTGAGCAATCACTGGGCTTACGCAACGAATAACGATGATGTCGTATTCCTTCAGCAGGTAAAAAATACCAATAGTTCGGAGGCGAATTGTGTATAAATTCAAATCCTAATTTTTCATAAACTGTTTCTTTTCTATTCCACCGCAAATCGCAAAAACTAGTAATACACTGAGGATTGTGGCTATTTAAAAAATGTTTAAACAGCTTGGATGCCGATCCTACTACCTGAGTAAATTTTCTAGAGCAAAATCTATTTAATTCCCAACCTTTAATATTTTTTGAAATATCGTTATTCAAAAAGGTCATTACAGACACAAGATTTTCGTTGTAATATAAGCCTAGTCTGATATTGGACCTTCCTGATCCTTGTATATGATTTTCTCGTAGAAATTGATTTGCAGTTTTAGAATCAATTTCTTTTATTTGACATTTTCTAGCATAAACAACTTCTGGAGAACAATTAATCCAAGATAATAATCTTGATTTTACTAGTTCTTTTTGATTAACCCATTCGTCCTCAAAAATATGTATTAAATCTATATTATTGGCATTTGCGGCTTTCTTTTTTTCAATATGATAATCTGAATTTTTATATTTGTCACTATGCCAATATAGCCCGTTAAATTCAACTCCTATTTTTTTGTTAGGCAATAACAGATCTATTTCTTTTGGAGCAATTACAGATCTATTATTTGTTTCAACAACAGTGTAATCTTTTAAAAAATCATAAATCTCTGCTTCGTAAATACTGGTTCCTTTTAAAGGAGGGTAGCAAGTTGGACACATTTTGGCTGTAATTTTGCTTGCAGTTGCATACTGTCTACTTCTTGTGAATCTAGTACCGCACGTTGTACACTCAATAGAAAACAAGTTGTCGTTTGTGCTATGTAAATTATACCCAAATTCTTCTAGCCTTGATTCTGCTTCTGTGATGCTTTGTTGTGTTCTTGCTCGGTTTGCGTTTATGGAAGATTGTGAAATTTTCTTTTTAGTTTCGTCTGAATGAGATTTTCCTCTAAAAAATGCAAGATCATAACCTCTTGAGCGTTTTGTTTCTAGTGCTTTTTGCACTTGTTCTTTTGTAATAATTTGATTTACTCTTTTTTGTTTTATTTTTTCTTTTGTTTCTTGAGAATGGTTGCGGCCTAAAAGAGGGTGATTGTTATTTTCTTGCCAGAATGCATTTCTCTCTTTTGCTTTCTTCGATAAGATTGTCTTTTGATCTTGTGACATTTTTTTATTTTTGTTGTGAGGAGTTTTTCCTTTGTTTGATTTGGAAATTCTGTCTTTTGATTCTTGTGTTAAGTGATTGCCATAATTGGGATTATTTTTACCAGCATTTTGTTGTTGCTTTAGTTGCCTGTATTCCGGTGTTACTACGTCGCCGTATTTTTCTTTGTATTCTTTCACAGTTGTGTTATGTTTTTTGAGATGTTTCCAAGTAATCATATTCTGAAATTTTTCTTGACAGATCTGGCAAACAATCATATGTAGACATCCTTATTAATTCTGTTAAGTCTATTTATGCAAACTATAAAAATCATGCACTTTTTTATGGGTCAAAAAAATATAGCAAAAAATGATAAATACTCTTGACAAGGAGTTACACATATGGCAATCTCAACACTATCAAGAATCTCGGTACCTCTAAATACACAGGATTCTGCATCTAACCAGGGCCTCTTAATGCCCAAGCTGCAGTATCGTTTCAGAGTTTCACTAGAAAACTTTGGTGTGTCCACACCGACTACAGAATTAACAAAACAGGTAGTAAGTGCAAGTCGTCCGCAGGTAGAATTTGAAGAGATGGAAATTCATACCTACAACACTCGTGCTTATCTTGCTGGCAAACATGCATGGCAGCCTGTAACAATCACTCTAAGAGAAGACGTAAACAACAGGGTGCAGAAGCTTGTAGGCGAGCAGCTACAGAAGCAGTTCGACTTTTTCGAACAGAGTTCTGCAGCAAGTGGTATTGACTATAAATTTACCACAAGAATTGAAATACTAGACGGTGGCAACGGCGGCAACACTCCTAATGTGTTAGAAACATTTGAGCTTTATGGTTGTTTTGTGCAAAATGCAAATTATAACGAACTAGACTATTCTAACAGCGAACCGGTCACAGTTGAACTGTCAATTCGTTATGATAATGCTGTCCAAACACCAGAAAATACTGGCATTGGCACAACTGTTGGCAGAACAGCAGGCAGCTTGATTACAGGCGGCGGCTTGTAATATTTCTACAACTCCTGTCATGTAAAAAGGGGCCCTGTGCCCCTTTTTTATTAACTGCTCGGTTAATTTTGGAAACTAAATACTCATATGGCAAAATTCGACGGTTTTTTTGATCAAGCATTTCGAGGCCTTACCAACCCCAAAGGAAATCTTGGTGATTGGAGGCATGCTAGCAGACTGTTTGTAGACAACAATTTTCAGTATGCTCCTCACTCAAAATTTCTATATCATGTGGGATTTTTTCTAACACCGGCTGCTCAAAGGTTTACAGGAAATATTTTTAAACCTTATGAAAATGTAGTAGGCATGCTGGTAAGAACTGCAGATTTGCCTGGTTTTTCTGTAAATCTTGAAACCAAGAACAAATACAATCGTAAGAAAAATATTCAAACAAATATCGAGTATGAACCAATATCCATTGAATTCTATGATGATAACTTTGGTTTGATTACTGCCTTAATGGAAGCATATTATCGCTATTACTATGCTGATGCAAATACAGCAGGTGAAACAGGCCAGGGTCCTTACGGCACTGCAAATGGCGACACGCTATATAAAGATGCAGAGGCCAATAACCATGCGTTTGGTTTGGACAATCGTGTACCACCTGTTCCCTTTTTTGACAAGATTGAAATCACTCAGATGCAAAGGCGTAGGTTTACCACATTCAGGCTAATCCGACCAATACTTTCTTCCTGGAATCACGATTCTGTGGATGCTAGCGATACAAGTACACCAATGGCAAATTCAATTACAGTGAATTATGACACTGTGGTATATGAAAGAGGTGATGTAGAAACAGGCTCAAACGGATCGCCTACAACATTTGGCCAGGAAAAATACGACAAAATCCCCAGTCCGATATCTACTCTGGGCGGCGATGTTGGCGGGTTGAGAGAAGTTGTGGGTGGTGTCGGCGACATTTTTGGACGCAGAACTGGAGGATGGGCGAGTACCACCATTGCAGCAGCAAATGTGCTCCAAACTGCTGATAACATTGCTGATGAGTTTGAAGACTCAGCAGAAGGCCTAATAGAAGAAGGGATTAACATAGCCACTCGGGCATCGGGCTTCCTGGCTACACAGGTCTCGGACGATCTTGCAACAGGTAATTTCAGTTTGGGCAGTATCTTTGGTTCGGGCGGTTCAGGAAATAATTTACAAATAGTGTTTCCGAAAACTCTGGGTAATGCACAAGAAAATACTGAAACACTTGCACAATCTAGA
>PWGU01000212.1 GCA_003554605.1 Halorubrum sp. | reverse complement strand
GATCGTCGCGGTGATCGTCGTGGCGATCGTCATGGCGATCGTCGTTCATTGGGGGCCCTCCGTGTCAAGCCCGGGCGCATACTGTGGCGTGTTCGCCTCGGTCAACGATTCGTGAACGGCGTGTCTTCGGTGGTGTCGAACGTCACACGCGTCGCGATACGGACAGTGCCCACACCCTGCCGTTCCGGGATCCAGTACGGTGGGGTGGAACGACCCGCCGTCGACGGCGGCCGCGATCCGTCCGATCCGGTCCGGAACGGTTTCGTGCAGGAACGCGTGGAACTCGTCACGCGTGTCGAACGTCAGCGACTGATATCGTCGCAACGGCCCGGGGTCATCCGTGCCCCAGTATGCGTGAGCGGCGTCCTCGTCGCCGCCGATAGTGCCGGCGTGGGGCGAGATCGAGCTGGTCGGCTTCACTTGGTAGTACGACGCGCCGATCGGATCCCCGCCGAGTGCGTCCTCAGCCATCAGGAGGTATGCGGGGAGTTGGAAGGCGTGCCCGTCGATCGTGTCGCGCTCGCTCGGCGTGTTTCCGGTCTTATAGTCCATCCCGACGAGCCCGCCGTCGTCTGTGACGTCGATCCGGTCTATCTTCCCGCGGAGCGTTGCATCGGTTCCTGGGACCGGGACTGGGTCGTCGTCGAGCACCTGGGGGCTACACGCGTTGCTGCCGGACGCATCAAGTCTGAGCCCGACGTGCGCCTCGAAGTACGTCGGCGTCGCGGCTCGCGATGCGAGTGCGACTTCCGCACGGAGGAACCGCTTGAACAGGCCGGCTGCTGCGTCCGGATCGCCGTACTCGTTCTCCGGAACGTCCAGCCCGTCGAACAGCGTCGTGATCCACGCGTCGTGAAAGACGGTGTCGTGTGCGTCCATCTCCGCGAGTCGTTCGTCCGCGACGGCGTACAGCGCCACCTCCGCGTCATCGAGCGTGGTCTCCGTGACCCCGTCATGTCCATCCGCGTGCCACGACCGATAGAAGCGCTCGAGCACGTCGTGAACGTACGTGCCGGACTCCAGTGCGTTCATTTCGAGGGTAACCTCCTCCTCCGGCTTGATGTCGAGCAGGTACTGAAGGTGATACTTGAAGCCACAGTCGGCGTACGTCTCCAGTCGACTCGGACTGTACGCGTGAGCATGGCTCCGTAGGTCCTCGACCACCGCGGGCGCTACGTGGCCGTCGTACTCGCCGACGGCGTCAGCCGCTCTCGCGGCAGCGAGGCGCACGCCACTCGCGAGCCGTGCCCGGGCGTTTGCACCCGGGACGGCCACGTCGTACGCATCGGTGTTCGTCGCGACTGTGTCGGGGGCGGTGGCGTCCGAGTCGATGGCGGCCGCGAGCGACCGATGGACGTCGGTGACCGTCGCCGGTCCCGCGGCGGAACCCAAATCGCCATCGTCACCATCGTCACCAGCCACCGTCACTCCCGTCACTCGTTCGAGCTCCACTAGCGGGTCGGCGAGCACGTACGGGTCACCGTCCGGATTCCGCTGCGGTGCGGAGAGTGTCACGGCCGCCTCGGAAGCGAGCAGTTGGGCGAACGCGTATCGTGTCCCCGCCACCGGATCTGCCGCCTCGAACTCCGGATGCGCCTCGTTGAGCGGTCGCGCGAACGCCAGTCGGCGGGGCGGAGACGGCGTGTGCTCCGTCGTCAGTCCCGGGACGTACACGTGCGCGGCCGGATTCGCTGCCGCCTCCGCCGGCGAGCACACCCGGACGCTGTTCGATTCGCGTCCACGCGTGACGTCGACCGAGACCTGCTCGAGTGCGCGGCGCAGGTCCTCCACATCGGGGGTTTCGGTTTCGTCATTGGCCGCTCGGCGGCGACTCTCCGGCCGAAGCGCGCTCAGCGACCCACACACCTCGGCGACACGGTCGAGGGCGTTTCGCTCGCGTTCGCGAACGGGCCGAGAGAACCCGACCGCGTTCGTGAGAGTGATCCCGTCGTCCGCAATCGGGGTGCCGAGCGCGTCGAACAGCTCCCGGCGGGCGGCGTCGAGGTCGCTGGCGTTGACGAACCGCTCACACGAAGTGATAAGCTCTCGGATGAGTGACTCCACATCCGCCGGTTCGTCGCCAGCGCCGTCGATCTGGTCCACACATCTGCCGGCGTTCTCTGTACGTTCACCACCGTTCCCCGCACGTTCACCGCCGTTCTCCGCACCCGCAACGAGCTCTGTGAGTGTGGACACGCGTGTCGACTCCAGCAGTTCGGCGCGTCTGACCACTGCTTGTTTGGTCTCCTTCCGTTCGGGGCATACGAGCGGATTCGACAGCAGTCGAACCAGCGACGCCGTTCGGTCCGGTTCCGTGCCGAGGTCGATCGCCGCCTCGAACAGTTTGCCCGTCGTCGTCGCAAAGAACGACCTCGATGACGAGACCGACACTGGCACATCCGCCTCCCGGAGCGCGTCGGCGAGACGCTCGCCGTACGTTCCCTCGTCGAAGGGCGCAACGACGATGGCCTCGGGTGCCACGCCGGTACCGATCAGCGACCGAACCTCCCGCGCAGTTGCTCGCACCTCCCCCTGGACCGTCGGATGTATCTCCACAGAGATGTCGGAACTCGACAGGAGGGAGCATTCGGCTCCGTCCATCTCGTGAGCCCCATCTGCCTCGTCAGTCCCACCATCTTCATTGATTCCCCCATCTTCGACAGTCACACCATCCCCACCAGTCGCTCCGCGATACCGGTAGAGGGACGCCGCGGCATTCTCCCGAGGGGTAGGATCCGAAGACGATTCCGGAGTTGCCGACGTGAACCCCAGTTTGGCGTACCACTCGTGGATCCGGCGTATCGCGTCGTCTGCACCGCTTGGGGTGCCCCCCAACGGTTCCTTACCGTCTCTTTCGGCTGTGGCGTCGGTCACCCTCGACAACACGACGCCGGCATCGAACGTGGTGGCGAGGAGATCGACGACGTCGCGCTCTACCGGCGACAGGGTGCGAAACGACCCGACGACGACCACGTCCGTCGAGTCGAGCTCCGTGGCCACGAGCGACTCGCCGGCCGCAAGCACGTGTCGGAACCGCTCGCTACGGAACGTCTTCGTCGTGGGATCGGCTCCGTCCATGGTCGAGCTCTCGAATCCGTCCGCCCGCACTTCGTGTACGAGTGTGACAAATCGCGCCAGCTCCCGACCCAGTGCCGGTATCCCCTCTTTGGAGAGTCGTCGTTCGACTTCGGGCGCCGTGATCACGCCGGCGAACTCCAGCAGCGAGAGGAGCTCCTCAGCCTGTCCGATGAGGCCGACCGCCGGATCCTCCTGACTGTACAGCGGATGAGCGGGGTCGTCGATCCGAGCAAGCGCCTCCTCGACGATCCACCGCCGCTCGGCGTCCGTGATGTACGTCGATGACCCCTCGTAGGTATCCGCCTCGTACAGATCGTCGACGAGCGTCCGAAACCCTTCAAGACGGAGCGCGACGCGCGACCCGTGCGGCTCCCACGCGTCGATGATCGTCCCGTCGGTCACCGCTGATGGCTGGAGGTACAGTACGGAGTGCGGGACGCCCGAGGACCGCGTACCGGCCCACCGGAGCGCGGCTTCACGGCCGCGTGTGGGGGTCACCTCGGAAAACGCGTGACGTAACGGCATTGTCTACACCACACATAACGAATACCTGAACCTTTCGCTGCTCCAAGCGGCGACAGGGGAATTGAGATCCCGACGGCGGCATGGGGAGTCCCGACGATGGCATAGAGAGGCCCCCGATGGCGACATAGAGATACCCCGAAAGTGGGATGAACTCACCTCATACGACGGGATGCTCAGAGTGATGCGGCCACAGATCGTCATTGGGGGCAGGGCTCTTTTTGATTGGAATTGACACTGAGTCGTGGTCTAAGAAAATTCAAATATTGGACACATACCTCGTCTTATTGTAATTCTATTATATATTTTGTTGTCTTGGATGACGTTGTTCCGTGATTGAGTATGGGGGCGAATTGAATATTTCGGCCGGCGGAAGACAGATTTAACACTGAATCACACCGAACTGCGGATATGTCTACCGGGCCAATCCCGTTACCGAGTGCAACCGTGAATGTTCGGAACATTGGCGGGATCGACGAGGCGACGGTGACGCTACCTCCCGGGGTCTCCGTGCTAACCGGGCGGAATGCAACGAACCGCACGTCGTTCCTGCAGGCGCTGATGGCCGGCCTCGGCAGCGATCGGAGCTCTCTCAAGGCCGACGCAGACGAGGGCGAAGTGACACTCGAACTCGGCGGAGATACGTATACGCGCACGCTGACGCGCAGCGACGATTCCGTCGTGTTCGGCGGCGACCCCTATCTCGACGATCCGACGGTGGCGGACCTGTTCGCGTTCCTGCTGGAGAGCAACGAGGCGCGCCGCGCCGTCGCGCGTGGCGACGACCTCCGGGAGGTCATCATGCGGCCCATCGACACCCAGCGGATCGAATCCGAGATTGAGAGGTGCAAGCGGGAGCGTGACGACCTCGAACAGCGGATCGAAACACTCGACGAGCTCGGGCGGGAGCTCCCCGGCCTGGAGGCAAAGCGCCGCGAGAAACAGCAGGAGCTTGCGAACGCCCGCGAGCAGCTCGCGGAGACGCGGGAGGCGCTCGACGAGCTCGACACGGGCGTCGAGGAGAGCCGCTCGAAAAAACGTGCGCTGGAGGACGCCTTCGACGAGGTGAAACAGGCCCGGTCAGAGCTGGAGGATCTGGAGTTCGACCTCGAAACCGAGCGTACGACGCTGACTCAGCTCCGCTCGGAGCGGGATGAACTGAGTGAGACGCTCGAATTGACCGAGGAGGTCGACCGCGAACCCGACCGGCTGGCCGGGCGCATCGACGAGCTCCGCCGGCGTCGGCGTTCGTTGGACGAGACGATAAACGAGCTTGGGAGCGTTATCAACTTCAACGAGGGGATGCTCGAGGAAGAGGGAATCGAGCTCGGAGAGACCGAAAATCCCACCGATGCACTCGTCGCGGACGAACAGACCGTCTGTTGGACGTGCGGGTCGAAGGTCGACACCGACCAGATCGAGGAGACGCTCGACCGGCTCCGAGACCTTCGGTCGGACAAGCTCGAGGAGCGTAACGACGTTCGGGCGGAGATTGACAGTCTCTCCGAGGAGCAGTCGAGACTTAAGCAGCGACGGCGGAAACGTCACCGAACGGAGCAACGTCTCAAGGCGGTCGAAACAGAAATCGAGACCGCGGAGGCGCGGGTTGAGGATCTGGAGTCACAGGTTAGCACCCAGAAGGAGCGTGTCGCCGAGCTGGAGGAGGCTGCGGAAGCGGTCGACGTGCAAGGGCACGATGAAGCGCTGGAGCTCCACCGAGAGTCCAGCGGGATCGAACTCCGGATCGAGCGTCTGGAATCCGACCTCGCGGACGTGAACGCGGAGATCGAGGGATACGAGGAGCGCATCGAGGAGCGGGAGGTCATCCGTGAGGAGCGCGAGGCGCTCGCCGACCGGCTCACGGAACTCCGGACTCGCGTCGACCGAATCGAGCAGGAAGCCGTTGAGGCCTTCAACGACCACATGAACACGGTCCTGGAGATCCTCGAGTACGAGAACCTCGACCGGATCTGGATCGAGCGCCGCGAGGCACGAGTGCGTGAGGGTCGCCGAAAGGTGACACGCACTCGCTTCGACGTCCACATCGTGCGGTCGGCTGCGGACGGGACCGCATACGAGGACACGGTCGACCACCTCTCCGAGAGCGAACGCGAGGTGACCGGGCTCGTGTTCGCGCTCGCCGGCTACCTCGTTCACGACGTGGCGGACACCGTCCCGTTCATCGTGTTGGACTCGCTGGAGGCCATCGACTCCGACCGCATCGCCAGAGTGGTCGACTACTTCCAGGAGCACGTCGACTTCCTCGTCGCTGCGCTCCTGCCGGAGGACGCTGCAGCCCTCTCTGAGGACTACAGCTACGTCCAGCAGATCGATTGACGCTGTATCGACACCCCCCGTGACGGTCGTCTTTCGATACCCTCGGTGTTACACCGTTAATTTTGTAATGACTCGAACGTAGCGTGATGTATGCCCGGAGGCCGTCGAACGAAGGTGGCGCGTGTCATCGACGAGTACGATCTGGAGGGGCTCGGCGACCGGTTGGAGGCGCTCTGGACGGCCGAGCCCGGCGAGCGTACCAGCCTCCGTGATCTCGCTGACGTGTTCAACGAAGCGGTGTTGGAGGCGGCGATTCGGGAAGCCGGCGGATCTCCGTTGGAGTTCGAGGTGTCGGGGACGTACGAGATGCTGTCGTCCGGTTCGGGACCGGATGCGACGCGCGCTAGCCGACGCTTGGAGCGTGAGGGTATCGACGTGGACACGCTTGAGCGCGACTTCGTCACCCACCAAGCCGTCCACACCTATCTCACCAAGCATCGTGAGGCGAGTCTCCCGGAGGACGAGCGGAGCCGCGTCGAACGGAAGGTCGAGACGATCGAGAAACTGCAGGGTCGCGTGACGGCGGTCACGGAATCCGCCGTCGAGTCGCTGGCCGCCGGCGACGAACTCGACCGCGGCGACTACGACGTGCTCGTCGACGTGCGGACGGTGTGTCCGTCGTGCGGCGCTGACCGGCCCGTGGGGGAGCTGCTTCGGACGGGCGGGTGTAGCTGCTCGGGTAACGTATAAATTTTCAGTACTATATTGGAAAGTGACAGTCGAGGACCTGACCGACCTTCGCCTCCCTTACAACACAACGACATGGTTCTGTTGAAATCCTTCACAACTGATACGAACTGCGTGTTGAATATTCTTCTGTATCTCGCACAAAATTACTGACAGCATCTCGGGAATTCGCCCAGTTCGTGCTGAATACAGGGTGAACGATCGCGGTGCTCTCTTCGTCCCAATGTCCCGCGTAGGTGAATTATTCTCTCTGGACTTTCAGCACTTGGCCAGTCTCTTTGGGATGGTGGAGCTCCCACGGGGGTTCTCCGGGATATCTACCCTCTCCGGACTCCTGAAAGATACCTCGAATATCTCGTTCTCTGAGATCAGTATAGTAGAACGCTATTGCCGCCATTTTTTCAGCATCATCCCATTCATTGAGATCAGTCATATCACGTGTCCACAGAGCGATTGTGTCTCCGAGGACCCTTTTAATATCGCCCTTTGTTTCTTTGGAGCAGTACGCTTCTCGATGCTCACCTGCGTAGATTGCCCAAGCTACCACGAGTGTCGGTTCTGGAATGTTCCTTATTAAGGTGTATTTTTTGCGTATTTTGATAATTGTAGTGGGTTAGGATTAGAATCTCTGTTCTTCGAACTCACACGGTCGGTACCGACACGACATGACTCATGTTCAGGTTCGATCGGTTTCGGATCGTTCGGGGATGTCGATCCCCTTTCGCTCGGCGATCTCCGCCAGCATTTGACCGGCACGGTCGTTGCCGACATCGTCGACGAGACATTCGACAAAGCTACTCAGGCAGTCCCGTTGGATACGCAAATCGACGTAATCGACCCGGCCGTCGACGACGACGATATCGATATCCCACTCTCCCGTCTCCGGGTCGATCATTCGCACATCGACCCAGTTCTCGGAGGTCTCTGCTGGCTCCGTGAACGTTTCATCGCTCATAACTGTTGACCAATCGGTGCTGATGTGTATAAGGATCTCCCCGGGTGAGGGCCGATCATCGCTTCGGGAAGTCTCGAACTCACCTCCCGTGACGACCCCCGTCCCAAATCGGCCAAACAGCTATCTGTCACTCACGACAATGACCGCCATGACCGCTCCGCCTGCCGACTCGTTTTCGCTTGCCGAGGCGACCATCGCCGACATCCACGACGGTTTCTCGAACGGCACCGTCACCGCCGAATCACTCGTCGATCGCTATCTGGCCCGCATCGACGCGCACGACGACGATCTGAACGCGATCCTCACCGTGAACGGGAACGCCCGCGAGCGCGCACGCCGCCTCGATGTGACGTTTTCGGACGACGGTTTCGTGGGCCCGCTGCACGGCGTCCCGATCATCGTCAAGGACAATCAGGACACTCACGATATGCCGACGACGGCGGGGTCGGTCGCTTTCGCCGAGTCCGTGCCGCCGCGTGACGCGTCCGTGATCAAGCGTTTGCGGGAGGCGGGGGCGATCGTTCTCGCGAAGGCGAACCTGCAGGAGCTTTCGTTCGGCGTCGACACGGTCAGCTCGCTGGGCGGGCCAACGCGCAACGCCTACGACCTCGATCGGCGACCGTCGGGTTCCAGCGGGGGTACGGCCGCGGCCATCGCGGCCAATTTCGGCGCTGTGGGGACCGGCAGCGACACCTGTTCGTCCGTTCGATCGCCACCGGCATTCAACGACGTCGTGGGGGTTCGCCCGACGATGGGGCTCGTCAGTCGCACGGGTATCATCCCCCTGACGGCAACGCAGGACACGGCCAGCCCGATCACTCGAACCGTCGAGGACGCCGCGCGGATGCTGGAGGCGATGGCCGGCTACGATCCCACGGATCCGATCACCGCGCTCGGCGACGGCCGAATTCCAGACGAGGGTTACACGGCCCACCTCGATCCGGACGGCCTCGACGGTGCTCGGATCGGCGTCGCTCGGCAGTTCTTCGGGCTTCGGGATGGCGGTAGCGCACCGGCGAGCGCGGCGGCGACCGTAACGAACGTGATCGAGGGGGCTCTCGCGGAGATGGAGGCGGCGGGTGCCACGGTCGTCGACGTGGACGAGGTCGTCGACCTGTCGTTCCTCGAGAGCGCTCGGACGCTCGAATACGAGTTCGCCCGTGAGTTCGATGCATATCTCGAGGCGCTCGGCGACGCGGCACCCGTCGACTCGCTCGGCGACCTCGTGGCCGCGGACGTGCTTCATCCGTCGGTGCAAGAACGGTTCGAACCGACGTCGATCCTCGACGTCGACCCGGACGGGTTGGACTCCAACACGGGGTACCTGCGTCGCCTCCGTCGGCGCGACCGCATCAAGGAAACGACGCTTGCCCGAATGGCGGACGACGACCTGGACGCGCTCGTTTATCCGCCATCGCGGGTCCCGCCGGTGGAGATTCCGTCGAACCAGCCGTTCCAGGAGATGAACTGCGCGCTGGCTGCCCACACGGGTCTGCCTGCGGTCGTCGTGCCGGCGGGGTTCACCGACGACGGGCTCCCAGTCGGCCTCGAACTGCTCGGGCGGGAGTTCGGCGAGCCCCGCCTGTTCGAGGTGGCGTTCGGCTTCGAGCAGGCGACCGACCACCGTCGTCAACCGACACGATTCGCCGAGTAAAGAGCCACATCGACCGATTCAGCGCGCGAATCACTCTCGACCGAGCGTCACCAGCCCTTCGACACCGGTGTCGGGAACCCCGACGGGTGACGGTCTCCTCCCCCGACCCGTCGTGTCGCTGTCACCACGTGAGTCCTTCGTACGTCGGCCCGCCGGCCGCCTCGAGGCGACTCGGGTCGACGATCCGTCGCGTATCGACGACGACCCCGTCGTCGGCCATCGTCGTGAACGCGCTGTCGAGCGCGGCGAACTCGTCCCAGGCCGTCGCGATGACGGCTGCCCGTGCGCCGTCGAGCGCCTCCACCGCAGAAGCGGCTTCCTCGAACCGAAGTTCGGGATGTCGCTCGCGGGCGTCGTCGACGGCAACCGGGTCGTACGCAACGACCGTCGCTCCACGCTCCTCGAGTCCACGGGCGACCGGCACCGCTTGTGACCGACGCGTGTCGTCCGTCCCGGGTTTGAACGCGAGACCGAGTAGTGCGACTCGTTCACCGGTCACGTCGACGTGACGGTCCACGAGTTCGAGCGCCCGCCTCGGTTGCGTCTCGTTCACCGTGACGGCGGCGTCGAGCGCGCTTGGCTCGTACCCCTCCGCGCGAGCGGCCGCCATGAGCGCGTCGACGTCCTTCCCGAAGCAGCTTCCACCCCATCCGAGCCCGGTTTCCAGAAACCGGTCGCTGATACGGTCGTCGAGTCCGACGGCGTCGAACACGTCGTACGCGTCGATGCCGAACGTCTTGCAGACGTTTCCGATGTCGTTCGCCAGCGAGATCTTTCCGGCGAGGAACCCGTTGTTGGCGTATTTGATCATCGCTGCGGTTTCCGGATCCGTCCGGACGATTGCGGGCTGGCGCTCACAGGTGTCGACCGTTGGCGCTTCATCACGGTCGCCGTCGACCGACTGGGGTCGAACCACGGTTCGATATACGGCTTCGAGCCGACGGGCCACCCATTCCGATTCGACGCCGAAGACGAGCTTGTCCGGTGACCGCAGGTCGGCGAGCGCGCTCCCCTCACGCAGAAATTCCGGGTTCATCGCCACCGACACCGCCGTGTCGGAGGGCGCGGACTCGAGGAGTGCCCGTCGGACCGCGCCGAGCGCCGTCGGCGTCACGGTGCTCTTGACGATGACGGCGTGGCGTGAACTGATCGACGGGGACGTCCCCGGGGATCCGATCGCGTCGCCGACCGTCCTCGCCGCCGCGATGAGCGCCGAGGTGTCCACGTGGCCATCGGGCCGTGCTGGCGTCCCCACGGTGAGGAAGGTGAGGTCGGCGTCGTCGACCGAGTCGAACTCGGTGGTCGCCTGCAGTCCGCGACCGCCGTGCTCGCCGATGAGCTCCCGCAATCCCGGCTCCTCGATAGGCGTCTCCCCGGCGTTGATCCGGTCGACGACCCGCTCGTTCACGTCGATGGCTGTCACGTCGTGGCCTGCGGCGGCGAGCGCCGCCGCAAGCGTCGTGCCGACGTAGCCACTTCCGACGATGGAGAGACGGTAGGTGTCACCGGACGGAATCGTCGTGTCGTCTGTCCACGCACCGATGTGGTCCGCGGTCTCTTCGTCACTCATCGTCGACCCCCGGAATACCCCGCCAATCCTCCGGAAGGGCCTCGCGATTGCGGTCGAGGTGCTCGATGAACGGCTCGATCACGTCGAATGCCGGACCCGGTTCGACCGTGTCCTCCCACTCGTTCCACTCGATCACGTCGCTCTCGACCAACCTCGGGAGGTGGTTGTGATGCATCGAAATGATGATGCGGTAAGCGGTGTCTCCGGAGAGCGGCTGGCCACCCGGGGCTCGACAAAGCACCCGCTTGAGCGTCTCGGAGTCGACGCCGATTTCGGCATCGGGTTTTCGGTCCAACAGGACGATCAGCAGTTGCCGACGGCGGGCGTCCGAGAGCAACGAGAGTGCACGGTCCGTACTCAATGCGGACTCGACCGCCGACCCCGCCGGTTCATCGCCGTCACTCACGATTCTACACCTCCGGTGACGCATCCGCGATTGCGCTCTCGACCAGCGTTCGCGCTCGCTGGAGCAGCAGTCCGCTCCCCTCGTCGGTCCGTCCTTCGGCAGTGAGTCGGATCAGCGGCTGTGTGCCGCTGGCTCGGACGAGGTACCACCCCCCATCCGTCGTCACCCGCAGTCCGTCCAACGTCGTCACCGACTCGGCCCGCTGCCGAGCGGCGCTCGTGGCCGCATCGATGATCCGCTCCGCGTCGTTAGCCCGGCCGTCCGTCGATAGCGAGACGGTATCCCGTACGATCGTCGACCGGGGAAGCGCGTCGACGGCATCGGCGATCGACCCTCGCTCGCCGGCAAGTGCGGCGAGCTTACAGGCTGCAAGGGGGCCATCCGGGAACGTCGCCTCGGCGGGCCAGATCCACGCACCACTGGGCTCGCCGGCGAACACCGCGCCTTCCTCGACGGCCCGGCGGGCCACGTGAACGTCTCCGACACGCGTTCTGCTCAACTCGGCACCGACGTCGGCCAACGCCCGTTCCACGGCGAGGCTCGTGTTTAGTGGCGCTGCAACGATATCACCGTCGGCCGCGGCGTCGGTTGCGAACAGCGCCAGCAGCTGGTCACCGGGAACGAATCGGCCGTTCTCGTCGACGGCGAGCATACGGTCCGCGTCGCCGTCGTGAGCGATACCGAAGTCCGCATCGGTTCCGCCCACGAGCATCCGCAGCGCCATGCAGTTCCCTGCCGTGGGCTCGCTCGCTCGGCCGGGGAAGCGGCCGTCCGGCTCGCCGTTGAGGGTGTGCACCCGACAGCCAGCCTCGTGGAGTACTCTCGCCGTTATCCCGCCCACCCCGTTGCCCACGTCGATGACGACCTCACAGTCCGCCACACCGTCGCCCCGCTCACGGGCGACGGTGACGAGCCGTTCCCGGTGGTGGTCGAGCGCAACCTGCCGTCCGTCCGACCGTCGACCGACCCCATCCCACTGCGCGAACTCGAAGGCCCCCTCGTGGATGATTCGCTCGATACGCCGCCGTCGCTCCGTCCCGAACGCCCGGCCGTCGGACTCCCAGAGCTTCAGCCCGTTGTCCTGTGGCGGGTTGTGGGAGGCGGTGACGACGATCCCGGCGTCGGCTTCCGTCACCGACACGAACCGTGCGACGGTCGGGGTCGATACCGTGCCGAGGTCGACGACGTCGGCCCCACATTCACGCACTCCCGCCGCTACTGCGTCCGCGAGCACCCTCCCGGTCGTCCGCACATCGCGCCCGAGCACCACACGATCGGCGCCGGCTGACGCGACGGCTCGTCCGACGTTGAGCGCCGTCTCAGCCGTCACCGTTTCGCCGATCGGCCCCCTGATACCGCTCGTCCCGAACAGTCTCGGGGCGCCGTCGGCGTCGTTGGGGCCGTCGATATCGCCCCCGCTGGTGCCCGTCGTGGGGTCGCCTGCGTCCACGGCCGTGGATGCATCGGCACCCTCCGTCCGATCGGACATCACATATACCCGAACGTTCGGAGTCGGTCCATCAGATCCTCTTTGTCCTGTGCACGCCCGCCGCGCTCGGCGGTGGCGTCGGTGTCCTGCAGCCAAGCTGGCTCATCACCGCTCCGCTCCGTGGCGTGTTCGCTGCCGATCGACCGATACCCGTCGAAATACAGCGTCGACACGGGGATCGACCGAGCACCCACGGCGTCCGGAAGGTCATCCCGATCCTCCGGCACGTGACCCGCGGGGTAGCTGTCGACCGTCTCCGGGACGACGACCGAAAAGAGTGCATCCCAGACGTCGCGTTCCGTGAACGGGAGGATCGGGTGCACCCGATCGTGTGGCGGGTAGAGGTTCTCGTCGTGACGCGGCGAAAAGAACGTCTCGTCGGCGCGTGCCTCCTGTTCGTCCCACCGAACGCCAGAGATGACACCGTCGAACCCGTGTTCATCCAATGCGTCGTTGAGCGCGAACGTTTTGAGCAGGTGATTGCCGACGTAGGTGTCCAACAGGAAGGGGAACGTCTCCTCCTCGTAGTCGAGAATTTGCCGGGCGTGCCACCGATTGTGGTCGTCGAGGTCGTCGATGACGATCTCGTCGCCGGGCTTTAAGCCCCGGTCAGCAACGTGTTCGGCGATGGAGTCGTTGCGCGCGACGACCAGATCGAGATCCCACTCCTCCGTCCAACAGTCGACGAACGCGTGCACCTCGGGGAAGTGCTGGAAGTGGTCGATGAACACGACGGTCGGCGTCTGGAGCCCGGTTTGCTCGGCGACGGTGCGAGCGACGTGGAGCGCCAACGTGGAATCCTTCCCGCCGGTCCACAGGAGCGCCGGATCGCGGTACTGTTCGAGGGCCGTTTTGGTCACCGCCGCCGCTCGATCGAGTTTCGTCCGGAGTGACGGATACGTCTCGGGCAGTTCGTCGGCTCCGTCCTGATACTCAACGTCGACATACGCCGGGAACGTCTCTGGCATGGTCGATAGCTCTCCCGTTGATCATCATTAGTAGGTGGTTCGTACCGCTCGTTAGTCGCCCGTCAACGGCTCGTTAAGGCCGGCTTCACGGATACGTTGCCACAGTTTCTCTCCGCGATCGGTTAGCTCGTAGATTCGGTTACGGTGCTGGTCGTCCGGGACGGCGAGCGTGACGATCGACCGATCGACGAGCTCACGCAGCGTTCGTGACACGTGTGACGTTGCAAGCCCGGTTTCGTCGGCGATCTCCGTCGTCGTCGACGGCGATTCGTCCAGACGGGAGATGACATACTGCCGGTACGTCGAACTCACCACGAACCCCACGAGGTCCCACTCTCGAGACATACTGCAACGTACCCGTTTGGTGTGGTATTGCTATACGGGTGATACTCGACGGTAATCGATATATAACAAAGATCAGGGACCGTGTGGATGGCCTCGAATGACGCACACGAATTCGGACCGGTCGGGCGACAGTCCGGTGGTGACGACCATCGAGCGGTACGTCGGCGCGCCGGATCTCTGTACGATCCACCTCGATTCCCCGGGAGAGGACTCGACCGACGAGTCGGTGATGACGGCGTGGATCTCTGCCGAAGAAGGCTCCTATTGTGCAGTGAGCAGTAAGCGGTGAGCGACGAGCAGTACGCGGTGGGCAGTAAGCGACGAGCGGCGGAGGTGCGTGGTTATTCGTCCTCGGTGTCGACCGCCACGGTGAGGTCGAGCGGTTCGTCGACGGGAGCGGACTCCGGATCGAGATAGCCCATCGCGAACGCCGAGTACGCGGTCGCGCCGTCGAGCTCGACGGAGAACGTCTCGACCGCGTCCTCCTCTCCGGCGGCTCTCACCTCCAGCTCGTAGGTGTCCGACGGTACCGTCTCGGACTCACTCGCCTCGCCGAACGCCAGATCCGCGAACAACGGATCGTCCGATCCCTCCGGAACGATATCGATGTTCGGCGCGTCGGGCGACGCGTGGATGACTTTCACGCGCGCCTCGTCGTCATCGACTGCCGACACGTCGTCCTCAAAGCCACGAACCTCGAAGGAGTCGTCCTCGAGCTCCCCGAGCGCGACAAGCGTCACCGCGCTGTCCGCCTCGATGTCGACCGTGTCGTCGTACACGACCGTGTCCTCGTCGCCAGCGGCGGTGATCACCACGTCGTACGCGCTCGCGGGAACGGTGAGATAGTCGCTGACGGTGCGGAACGGAACGTCCTCCAGCGTGAGTTCGTCGTCGAAGTACACGTCCACGTTCGGCGCATCGGGCGACCCGTGGACGGCGCGGACCATTCCTTCCGTCTCACTGTCGTCATCCGCTTCGTCATCATCTTCCTCCTCGTCGTCGCTGTCGTCCGCTGGGGGCTCCTCATCGCCGTTGTCGTCCGCCGGGGGCTCCTCGTCGGCGGAGTCGTCGGTTACGTCCTCGCCATCGTCGGCGTCGTCCGGGTCGTCCGCACAACCGGCGAGCGCGACGATTCCGATTGCGATCGTTCCGCCGAACCTGCGACGTGATACTGGCAATTTTGCCATACGGAGGAATCCGCTTGTTGCCATAAACCAGTATTTTCAATGTGCAGTTCGTTGGTTGGTTTCGGCTTCGTTTGGTCCCCATCCTCCCTGCCTCTCGTCCGGTAGTGGCTTTCTATCCGTGATACCGACTCCATACTTTTCGGGTATGGTTACCCCGGTACGTCCATGGTTCGACTTCGAACATATTTACTGGCACTCGTGATAGCCGCGGCGGCGTTTACCGGAGCGACCGTGGCCGATTCACCATCACAGGGCGACTCCGTCGTCGCCGTCGACGCCACCGATCTCGTCGCTTCGACGGCGGACGGCGGTGGCGAGAACAGCACCGAGGAGAACGGCACGGACGACCCCTTGCCCGCCGAGTTCGTCATCACGGACGTGGAGACGAACACCCCGATCACGGTCGGTGAGACCATCGAGGTCACCGCGACGGTCGACAACATCGGCGAGGAAGCCGGTACTGGGAACGTGTGGTTCGACCTCGGTGAATATCGCAAGGGTGACACGAGCGTCTCGCTCGAGCCCGGTGAGTCGCGATCGGTGTCGCTCAGCTACGTCAGTAAAAGTGGCGACGCCGACGACTGGTCGATGACCGTCGGAACGCCCGACGACACGGCAACGCGCACGGTCACGATCGACGAGCGCGACGACGAGCGCGACGACGAAACGGAGGACACGAGCAGCGACGATGGAAGCGGTTCCGGTTCGAGCGGATTCACCGGATCTGCCTCGTTCGACGCCACCTCGCTCAACGTGACGCAGTCCGCGACCGTCGGTGATGTCGTCCACCTGCAGGCGACCGTGGAGAATACGGGGACGGCCGGGGGGGAGAAGCTCGTCTGGTTCACTGCCGACGGGTCGACGGTCAATGAGACAGCCGTCGAACTGGATAGAGGCACCCAGCAAACGGTGACGTACGCGTACAACACGAGCGAGCTGGAGAATGGGACCCACGAGCTCGCCGTGGAAACGCCCGACAGTACCGAGACACGGGAGCTCGTCCTCGAGCCACGACGGAGCAACCTCCTCGTCGACTCTATCGACACCAACTCCACGGTCGATGCCGGCGAGCACGTCGAGGCGTCCTTCGGGCTCCACAATGCGGGCAATGCAACTGCAAACACCACCGTGACGCTCCTTTTAAACGATCTCCGAACCGACGCGGAGGCCGTCTCCGTCGCACCGAACGCGTCGACGACCGTACAGCTGACGTACCGGACAAACACCGATCTAACCGGCGACCTCGATTTCGCCGTCGACGCCGAGGACTCACGGGAGTCGTTCTCCGTGAACGTCACCGAACCGACGCCCGAACAAATCGAGGTGCCCGAGCTCACCGAGATGTCCGAACAAAACAATGAGACGACTGACGTCCCGAACTCGACGGCCGATGACGCGGGTACGTCGACGCCCCGCGAAGACGACGCGGCGGGAACGACCGACGCCGTCCCCGGATTCGGCGTCGTTCCGATGCTGGCCGCGCTCCTGCTCGCGCTGGTCGCCGTGATCGCACGTCGTCGAGGGGACTGACCGCCGATGCAACAGCCTCCATGCGGATCACCATCGGCCGATGATCGGACACCGCTGCGACCGGCGGTCGCCGCCGTCGTGACGGCACGTCGACGCCCCATAGGCGCTTTGAGGGGTGAGTACGAACGATGACTGTCACCGAGTCGGGCCGTGACAGCGAGGACGACCGCGTCGTCTTCCTGGGTATCGACGGCGTCCCGTACAGCCTCGTTCGGGACCATCCTGCGACGTTTCCGAACCTGCACTCCCTCGCGGAACGGGGCGCCGCGGGGCCCATCGACAGCGTGGTTCCGCCGGAATCCAGCGCCTGCTGGCCGGCGTTGGCGACGGGCGTGAACCCGGGTTCAACCGGTGTCTACGGGTTTCAGGACCGAAAGCGGGACTCGTATGAGACCTACGTGCCCACGTCGGATGACGTCGCAGCCACCCCCATCTGGGATCACGTCACGGACGCGGGACGCGACGCCACCGTGCTCAACGTTCCCATGACGTACCCCCCGAGCGGCACCATCCAGCGACACGTCTCCGGGTTCCTCTCCCCGTCGGTGGAAGCGGCGGCAGCGGACGCGTCGACACGGTGTGTGCTCGACCAATTGGGATACCGTATCGACGTCGACGGCGGCCTCGGTCACCGTGCGGATCTGTCGGCGTTCCTCGACGACGCGCACGAGACGCTAGCTGCGAGACACCGTGTGTTCATGCACTACCTCGAAGCCGACGACTGGGACCTGCTGTTCGGGGTGTACATGGCGACGGATCGTGTCAACCACTTCCTGTTCGGCGAGTACGCGAATGAGGGTCCGCTGGCGGACCGGTTCCTTTCGTTCTACGAGCAGGTTGACGCCTTCGTGGGCGAGGTTCACGACGAGCTCGCCGAGGACACGACGCTCGTCGTCGCCTCCGATCACGGATTCACCATGCAGCACCACGAAGTCCACTGCAACCGCTGGCTTTCACAAAACGGGTGGCTCCCGCCGGCCCCGGACGGTGAAACGCTCGCGGACGTCGCCGCCGAGTCCCGGGCGTACTCGCTCATTCCGGGTCGATTCTACCTCAACCTCGAAGGGAGGGAACCGGACGGGATCGTGGCACCGGACGAGTACGACGCCGTACGGGCCGAACTCGCCGGTGAACTCCGAGATCTCATCGGTCCCGACGGAACGCCGGTCTGTGATCGCGTCGTCGTCGGAACGGATGCGTTCAGCGGTCCGTACGCGGGGTCCGCCCCGGACCTCGTCGCCATCCCTACCGACGGATACGACCTCAAATCCGGATTCTCCACCGACGGGCCTCTTTTCGATGTCGGGCCTCGTACCGGGATGCACACGTTCGACAACGCGCTCCTGTTCATCGACCATCCCGATGCAGTGATCGGGGACGCCGACCTGTACGATATCGCACCCACGCTCTGTGACCTGCTGGGATTGCCGCGTCCGGAGGCGTTCGAAGGAACCAGTCTATTCACGTAGCCGAATAACGGAATTCAACAGAATTTCGTCGATACCATGGCTACCCCCAGCGCGAGGAAACTCCGGCGGTTACGCCGGGGAGGATGTCATACGCCGGTCATTGACCTCGCGTCGAGGGGTCGCGAACGGGGAGCAGTCCCTGTGCCATGAGTCGACGCGCGATCACGACGAGTCCGTTGCCGAACCCTTCGCCGAAGATCGCCTGCTCTTCTCTCGTTTTCGGCATGATGGAACTCACCAGGATCGAGGAGCGATCGACCAACAGGAGGCGCCCGATTGCCGTCTCCTCCGTCCCGGCGTCCGGTCCGTGTAACCATTCAAGCCCCGAAACGAACCCTCTCGCTCGCGGCACCTCATCGTGGATGCACTCGACGAGCGATTCGGTCAACGCACCGATGAGCAGATCGATCTCCTCGTCGGCGTCGTTCAGCGCGTTCACGAGCGCCGACGTCAGCAGCGACTCGTCCCCGATCACGAGAACGACCTCCTCGTTTGCTTCGCCGACCAACTGGATCGTCCGGTTTTCGATGGCGTCACTGCCGGACATTCCCCATACCTCCTGTACGATCGATCGCTCCTCGCTATCGATGGCATCGACCGTCTCAAGCGCCCTGTGAAGCCGATCTACTCGGGAGTCGTATTGCCCTCGAAGCGTCTTGGTCGCTTCATCGAGTGACACCGCGCGGAATCGCTGTGGGCTCGAGTGTTGCACCTCGACCAGCCCGTGTGCCTCGAGTACTCGGATCGCGTCGTACACGCGAGTCCGTGGAACGTCGGTGATCTCACTGAGCCTCTTCGCCGTCCCCGTCGATATTCGGGTCAACCCGACGAAACACCGTGCCTCGTATTCCTTCAATCCGAGCTCCTGGAGGACCTCGATGGCTTCCTCCACATTTCGAGTAGTATCCATGTGTCTCAGTCCTCCCCATCTACAGGGCCTTACCGAACGTACTCGGGGGGGACGGATAGGTGTTGTCACTCACCTACTCACAGTTGTCGATATTTCCTCAGAAAGACGTGCTCCCGAAGCCTCATCTCAGTCATATCGAGGAGGTTAACATTTTGTAACTATCTATATAACTACTGTCAATAACTCCTATATGTGTTCTCTACCGCCGTCCAGCGCTGTAACCCGATTAATCACAACAACTATATTTGGGTGCCGATCCATACTACTGATAAGAGATTCGCTCCCGTATGTTCCGATCACTCCTCAGCGATGTCCGGTGTCGGTTGCGTCCGAAGTCGTTGCTTCGAACTATCACTTTCCGTATCACTCATGGGTACTGACCCACTCGAGGATCCACGGTCCGCAGCGATCGAAGAGCTCGAACAGCTCGGACTGAGTGCCTACGCTGCACGAACGTTCGTCGCGCTGGTCGGGCTGGGTGAGGGTACAGCGAGGGAAGTGAGTCAGGTCTCGGAGGTGCCCCGGACTCGCGTGTACGACGCGGTCGATGAGCTCCACGAACGGGGGCTCATCGACGTCCAGCAGTCCTCCCCCAAGCGATTCTGGTCGATCTCGGCGGATACGGCGAGCAGGATGTTCGAACGCGAACTGCAGCAGAGAACGGACGTGTTACGGACGGCACTGAGCGAGATTTATCCGATCGACCATCACGTCGAGCAGCGGGGCGTCTGGACGGTTAGTGGTGAGCCCGCAGTAACCGATCGCGTCCTGGACTTTCTCGCCGAGGCCGATGACGAGATTGTGTACATGACCGTCGACGACCTGCTCACGCCGGAGTTGATCGGGGCGCTGAAAGACGCGACAGAGCGTGGGGTCTCGCTCAAGCTCGGTGGCGTCTCGGAGTCGGTACGGGAGCAGATCACCGACGAGGTGGACGACGTGGTGACGTTCGAGTCGATGTGGATGTGGTCGGACACGCCGGCCGGTCGCCTTCTGATGATCGACGGTCGGAAGATCCTCGTGAGTGCCCTCGTTAACGGGGCGGACGCGTCCCCGACGGATCCACGCTCCGAGAACGCCATCTGGGGCGCTGGTGAGACGAACAGTCTGGTCGCTGTCCTGAAGGCGATCTTCACGTGGCGACTGGAGGAAATAATCGACGAGTAGCCGTGACGATCGGGCCACTTGCTATCAGTATGGAGAACCTATCCGTTGCATCGAACAGCGCACTTGGCGGTCATCGTCGGTGTACGTCATAACGAGAGTGACCGCGCTTCCTCCACACAGACATCCAGCAACGTCTCGATCTGCTCGCTCGACTCGTACCGAACCGTGTTGCTGTCACGGTCGTATTCGATCACGTCGTGCTCCGCGAACTTCGGAAGGTGCACGTGCGATAGATGGACCACGAGACGATCGTGATCGAGCGACGAGTCACACTCCTCGTCGGCGATCATTCGTTTCACTGCGTCACCGAGTTCCGCAATCGGTACCACTTCCCCCGATTTTCCCCTGAGGTACTGTAGAATACACCGGCGGTGACGATCGGCCACCAACTCCAGTCTCACGTCAAGTTCAGTGTCGTTCATATGCGTAACTCAACTGCGATTCGTATATTTTAGTGACATTTTCGTCCAAAAATTTTTTTTATTAATCGAGTGACGGTTTTTGACTCGGATCTGCCGGCTGGGGAGTCCCCCCTCGTGCAGCGTGGTGGCTCTCGCCCGGGAATGATGTGCTTAACAAAGCGGGTCCATTGTCACGGCGTTCCCAATGCTCTTCCGTCCACCTTCCATCGGTCCGGCGACGGGGTCGACCGTTCGCGTCCCACCTGGCGGACCACATCCTCCCGTTCCCCATGCCGATCTGCGCGCTCGGCGTCCGACCACAGGAGAGTCTCCTGCCTCATGACGGGAATCACCGAAATCCGACATGGACGGGTCGTTACCCCCACTCGGGTTCTCGAGGACGGGCGAGTCGTGCTCGCCGGTTCGCATATCGTGTCGGTGAGTGAGACGCCGGTCGAGCCGTTACCCCGTGCAAAAACCGTGGATGCGAGTGGGTTGGTCGTCATGCCGGGGCTCGTCGACCTCCACGGAGACGACGTTGAACAGGAGCTCTATCCACGTTCGGGGGCCCGCGTTGACGCCCGGTGGGCGCTCTCGATGGTGGACCGTGTAAACGTGATGGCCGGCGTGACGACGAAGTTCCACGCCGTCGCGTTCGAGGACGCCCCGGACGACAACCGAAGCTTCGCCGACGCGGACGAACTCGCCCGCGAGATCCCGTCGATGACGGGCGCTCTCGGTGACAATCGGCTGCACATCCGTTGTGAGCTCTCGCGGTCGAGCGTCGACGCCGTCGAGCGCGTGGTGGACGACGTCGATGCCGACCTCGTATCGATCATGCACCACGCACCCGACGACGGCCAATTCGACGCCGACGAGTTCGTGCGCCACTACGTCGAGGACCGAAACTGGCCACGGGAGAGCGTCGCCGAGGCGGCCATCGACCGTGACGCGCTCTCGCGCTCGGTCCGCGATTCACTCTCGGAGCGAATCGCCGAGTTGGCGGCTACCCTCGAGGTTCCGCTCGCCTCCCACGATGACGAGTCGCCGGCGGACGTCGAACGCCAACTCGACCACGGAGCGTGGATAAGCGAGTATCCGCTCACAATCGAGGCGGCCGAACACGCGGCTGACCGAGGCATGACCGTCGCGATGGGGGCACCGAACCTCGTCAGGGGTGGGAGCTTGTGGGACAATCTTTCCGTTCGCTCGGCGATCGACGACGGCGTCGTCGACGTGTTGTGCTCGGATTACCATCCACCCTCCTTGCTCGCCGCGCCGTTCGTCGACACCGGTGAACCGTTCTCAGTTCGGGTCAACCGAGTCACCCAAAATCCGGCGGAGGCCGCCGGGCTTCACGATAGGGGACGAATGGAGGCCGGTGCCCGAGCCGACGTGCTGCTCGTCAACCCGGAGCCGTTCCCGGTCGTTGAGCGCGTGTTCATCGAAGGTGTCGAAGTGCTCACCACGTGTGATACACGAACACGGACCGTACAGCGGACGCCCTGGCGTGGTCCCGGATCCTGACTGGAATTCTATTCTTTCCGATCTCAACCTACCCATTCCGAGCAACATCGCGTTGATAAACCAGAACGCAAAAGAGGACTGCTCCTCAATGATTACGTAGCAGATGGCAGCTTTCACCTCCGCTATCGACCGTCCTAGTAGCGCCTCCGCACGGTCACTCCTTCGCCGTGGGAGGCTGCAATGAGTGATGGCTCGGCACCTGTGATTAATCGGTATGAATGGGACGAGGTGCCTCCGTCAGTCACCGTCGTGGAGACGGTGAGCGACGCCACCGGCGTGAACGCGATCGAACTTCCGACGCTCAACGACACGATAGACACCGACGCGCTCGATTCCCTTTTTAACGGCGTCACACGGGGGACGGAAGGTCTCACGGTGTCGTTCGTGTATGCGGATTGTGAGGTGACGGTTCTTGCGGATGGGACGGTCATCGTGGACCCGAGCAACACGGACGAGTAGCACTCGCTTTTCATCACACGCTCGAACTGCTGATCGGAAACGACTGCAGTCACCGGCCGGCCTTTCGGGAAAAAGGACCCGTCACCCGATGATCGCGAACAGTGGGCAGCTGTCGGTTTCTGATCGGGTGTTCGGGTACCTGTTCAACGGAGCCGGACGTATTTCGTTATGATTCGGCTTCGTTCGGGACCTCAAAGCGAATATCTCCGCGCTTGATGGCGCGCTCCGGTTCGGCCCCGTTCAACTCCGGTAGCTCCCGACTAACCAAACGGGTCCGTGAGAACCGGGCAGCCATGTCCGACCGACGGTACTCCACGGACGTGAACCGGCGATGTGAGCGCTGCGGCGTTGCGGTCAGCTCACGGTTCGTCCGTGTGTTTGGCACGGGGAACACGGTCCATGGCTGTCTTGAGTGTCTCACGCGCCAGCAACTCTCGGTCGGAAAGGCGGCGATCCGTCCCGAGGACGCGGACGGGGCCGATATCGAGACGGACACCAGGTACTCCCGGTGGGAACACGGCGGACAGTAGCTCGGCTTTCAGGAAGCGAGATGGCAAGATAGAATGGTTTCCCCGATCGTCACCGTCACTCTACGGTGACGCTTTTCGCGAGGTTTCGCGGTTTGTCGATCGCTCGATCACGGATCTCCGCGGCATGGTACGCCAGCAGTTGGAGATGGACGTTTGCGAGGATGCCTGCGAGCTCCGGGTCTGTGTCGGGAAACGGGAGATACTCGTCGACTGCCTCTCGGATCTCGGTTGCCGACTCCGGCCCGACGCCGATGATCGGTGCCCCACGCGTCTGTGCTTCGCGCACGTTGTGGAGCGTCCGTTCGTCGTCCCGTCCCGTGAACACCGCGACGATCACGGTCGAGGGGGTCACAAGCGCGAGCGGGCCGTGTTTGAGTTCGCCGGCCGCGAACCCCTCCGCGTGCTCGTACGTGATCTCCTTGAATTTGAGCGCCCCCTCGAGCGCAACCGGATAGCCGACCCCCCGGCCGATGAAAAAGTACGAGTCGGCGTCCGCGTACTGTTTCGCCAATCTGGACGCACCGCCGTCGTTGACGACCGTCTCGACGTCCTCGGGAAGTGACCGGATCGTGCCGGCTTCGGTGCCTCCGTCCGTCGTACTGGACCCCTCGGCCATCGATGTCGCCGGCATCCGAACGCCGGCGTCGGCTCCGATCCCGGCGCCGTCCGCGTACAGGCGGTCCGCGAGCAGCGCCAGCGACGCCACCTGTGAGGAGAACGTCTTGGTGGCGGCGACGCCGATCTCCGGGCCGGCGCGGATGAACATCGCGTCGTTCGCCTCGCGCGCGGCGCTCGAACCGACGACGTTCGTGACTGCCAGGGTCCTGGCCGGCGACCCGTTCGCGACGCGAAGCGATGCCAGCGTGTCCGCCGTCTCGCCGCTCTGGGTGACGGCGATCACCAGCGTTCGATCGGAGACGGGCATCGGGTCGTGTGCGAACTCGTTTGCACGCATCGCGGTCGCCGGGATCCCCCGGCGGCGGAGCAACGTACTCCCGTACATGGCTGCGTGATACGACGTTCCGCAGGCGACGAAGACGACGTCGCTGACCTCCGAGAGCGATCCCGGTGGGAAGCCCTCCAGAACGGCCTCGGGGCCTTCACTTCGTCCTTCGAGTGTCTGCCGGAGCGAAGCGGGCTGCTCGTCTATCTCCTTGCGCATGAAGTGTGTGTACACACCCTTCTGGGCATCTCCAGCCGTCCAATCGACCGTCTCGACGGCACGTTCGACCGTCTCTCCACCCCTCGTCGTGAGACGATAGCCCTCCTCGTCGAGGACGGCGAGGTCGTCCTCCTCCAGGTAGATCACGCGGTCGGTGAACTCCAGAAACGCGGGTACGTCGCTGGCGAGGTAGTTCCCATCGTCGCCCACGCCGAGCACCAGCGGGGACCCATGGCGGGTTGCATAGATGGCGTCGTCGTCCTCGACGACCATTGCGAGGGCGTAGCTCCCCTCCAGTCGGTCGACCGCCGTCCTGAACGCGGCCTCCGGGGTCGCACCGGCGTCGAGCTCCCGGGCGACGAGATGTGGAACCACCTCCGAATCCGTCTCGCTGGTGAACCGGTGGCCGTCCTCTCGAAGCTCGCGCCGCAGCGATTCGTAATTGCGGATGATCCCGTTGTGGACGACGGCGACGCGACCGTCCTCGTCGGTGTGCGGGTGTGCGTTCGCGTCGGAGGGCGCACCGTGGGTGCTCCAGCGTGTGTGTCCGATGCCGCTGTCACCGGTGAGGTTACGCTCGGCGACCGCCGCGTCGAGCACGTCCGTCTCACCTTCCCGCTTGCACACGTCGATCCCGTCCCGGTTCCGAACGGCGACGCCGGCGGAGTCGTACCCGCGGTACTCGAGGTTTTTGAGCCCCGTGAGAAGTGATGCGAGCGCATCGCCGTCGCCGGCGCGGCCGATGATGCCACACATCTCACCACCCCACGCGGCCGGTGAGTTCGTGGCGAAGCGATCGGGGATCGTCGGGGTTCGTCTGTAGATTCATGAGTTGTATCCGTCCGTCCCGTGCCGTCGGAACGACGACGTGAAATCCACGAGATCGGTGCTTTGTTATGGAGTGACAACCGAGTTTGACCGCCGGTATGGAGTCGCTGTAGGGTGATCGACGGAACCCGAACGAGTGGGGAACGTGGACGCGGATTCCTCGAGTGGGATCAGACCCCGTCCGTCCGGGACCAATGCCACGCGGAGAGCACAGCGAGGGTGAGAAGCGTCACGACAAAAACGGTCGACGTCAACCCGGTGGAGAGGACGACCGACCCGACAAGCGCGGCAGCGGAAACGCCGGTGAGTCCGCCGTAATATTTCGCCCACTGCCTGCGGGTTTCGACCTCGCGCTCGAGGTACGTGTGATACGTATCGACCATGGGTCCGCGATCTACGGTGCCGCGATTCTTGTCGAACTCGATGGCGCCGGCGTCGTCCATCTTCGGGAGATGGCACTGATAGAGGCCGACGTACACTCGCTTTCGTTCCTGCGCGTTGAGTGCGGCCGGCGGCTTGTCGTTCTCTATCCCGCCGATGTGTTCGGCAAGGTCGCTGAGCGTCGTGGTTCCTTCCTCCTCCTCTATCGACTGCAGGACCAGCCGTCGGCGACGGTTTCGGAGGACGTTGAAAACGACGTCCAACGAGAGATTGGCTGCTGGTGGTTTCGTGACCTCCCGATCGTCGGGAGTGGGTTCGGTGCTACTGTTCTCGACGGATATTGATTCAGGGGGGATCTCCTTGGCGCTCATTGCTGTGGTGTTCGTGATTCGTGCCGTTGGCTGCGTTGGTCGGATACTGGACGGTGACGTGATCCATCCGTGGGGCTGTCGACACCCGACACCGCGGAGCTCGTACGGGCTACCGATAATTTCCGGATGGATCGCGGAAGCAAAGCGGGATAGCCGGAGATCCGCCGTGTGATTCGCATAGTGACAGACGCACCATTCCCCATCAGTATATTAAAGGTATGAGATAGTTTAGCCCAATTTGGTCCGGTAGGTAGCTGCTACCGCCCCCCTTCGCAGGGGGGTGGGGAGGGAATGTAGGACGGTCAGTATCGTATCGTGACCGCCCCACTTCGAGGGAACACACGTACTCATCCACGCTATCGCATCCAAAACGGGACCTGAATACGCTCGTCTTACCGGATACAGTGGCCCCTCTCCCGGTAGTATGAGAATTATTACAATACTCTGACGACCCATCACATCGAACGTGACAGGAACTACATCCGGTCCATCCGAGGAGCATGAACGTGGTGACCGCCGACCGATCAACCGACGAACCGTCCTTGCGAGCACGGGTACTGCCGTGCTTGGGCTCGGCGCTATCGGAGCGTTTGCCGGGAGCGCTGCGGCGTGGAACGAGTTTGCGGTCGATTTCAAGGGATGTTCGTCCGTCTGGATCATCGTTTCGCCGTCCGACTTGGAGTTCGGCACGGACGGTCAGGACCCGCTATTCGTAAACGTCGTCGTCGAGCGGGACGGTGATGCGGTGTGTGAAAAAGTCGAATTCACCGAGGATACAGCGACGACGATCCCGGGGCAGTACGGCGATAGCCCCGTCGTCAAGTTCGACGGCGGCGGTGACAAGATATTGGCAGTGATCAAGTACAACCAGAACCAATTCGCGATCTGTTACGTCGAGAACGAGAACCGATGTGCACACACGCCGAACGTCGTCGATTGGCTCGACTCCGACTGCTACGATGACCTCAACATTCTCGACGAGGACCGATTCAACAACCCCTGTTCGGAACAGGCGTTCGTCGGGTAGCTCCGCGCCGGCGGGCCCACCGACCCATTTTGCACCACCGCCAACGCTTGTTCTGCATCGATCTCGTAACCTCCGTTTCCGGACGTGGGTAACCGGCGGTGAACGAAGCCGACACACCTGTAGGGAACGGCGACAGCCGCGGGGATCATGGTATGGTGGCACACGTGGGACCGGGAACGTCGTTCGCGTCACGAGCCGTCTGCCGCCTCCGTACGCGTTATTCGTGCGTCGTTTGCTCGGCTTACTCCCACTACTCGCTCCGTATCGAAACGTTTCTCCGGGAGGTTGTGGGGCGAGTGGGACGCCTCTTCGTCGGCGAATGGTGTGACCAAAAACTCGCCCAGTAATTTGGATAGTGCCGATCGGCGAACCGAGTAAGCGAAACAAATGTTTATGTCGGGTTCTGTTGGCAACAAATAACAATACGACCGACGGGTGAAGCGATACCCAGTCGGACGAGACGGCGAGCGACATACGGTGTTCGTCGGCTGATCGGTCCGATACTGGAACCACCCATGACAGACATAGACACCACAATGAAGATGGACACGACACAGGAACGCGCCGAGCGCATCGCTGACTCCATTCGGTCACAGATCACCGATGAGGGGGACTCTCGACGCGGCTTCTTGGCGAAATCCGCAGTCGCTGGCGGGGCGTTGCTGGCTCTCAGTGGCGGGACGGCGGTCGCCGAGGAAGACGACGAAGAGGAGGAGATGGACGACTCGGAAGTGGCCTCGTTCACCGATCGTGGAACCGACGTGGACGTGTTGAACTACGCGCTCACGCTGGAAAATCTGGAGGACGCGTTCTATCGTGAAGCCCTCGAAGAGTTCGACGAGGAGGCGTTCGTCGACTCGGATGCGCTTTCCGAGTTCGACGAGGAGGCCCGTCAAGAGGTGTACGACGCCGTCGTCGTCGCCGGCGAGCATGAGTCGAGCCACGTCGATGTGCTCACACAGGTCGTAGAGCTCCTCGGCGGCGACCCGGCAATGGAGATGGAGTACGACTTCGGATTCGAGAGCGTCGGGGACGTGCTCGAACTCGCACAGGTCATCGAGAACATCGGCGTCGCGGCGTACGCGGGGGCCGCACCGTACATCGAGAGTCCCGACCTCGTGAGCGCGGCGGTCTCCATTCACAGCGTCGAGGCCCGGCACGCTGCAGTGTTCAACTACGTCAACGGCGAGGCGCCGTTCCCGGATGCCTTCGACGCCGCACTCTCCCAACAGGAAGTGCTCGACGCCGTGGACGAGTTCATCGTCGGCCCGGCGGAGGAAGATGAGGAGGACGAAGAGGAGGAGGAAGAAGAGGAGAACGGAGAGGAGGACGAAGAGGAGGAGGAAGAAGAGGAAGAAGAGGAGAACGGAGAGAACGGAGAGGAGGAGAACGGGGAGGAAACCCCTGACGACGATTCGGAGGACGGTAACGGCAACGGCAACGGTAACGGCAACGGTAACGGTAACGGCAACGGAACCGAAGACGACGACTGAATCGGTGACGGACGCCGCGGCTTCGAACGTTGAGCGTCGAGTTGCTGGGGGCGCCGGACCGTGACGCTCCCATCGGGACGGCGACGGCAGAGCCGTTTCACGGTCCGCCGCTTGAGGCCGCCGCCATTCCTCTCGGAACCGTTCTCCGGCCGGTTTTTTGCATTCACTTATCGGACAGCTACGGGTCCGCCTCAACCGAGATCGCTGCGGCCATTCGTTCGATGGTCTCACCGGCAAGCTCCTGATGTGTCGGAAACACGACCAACCGATCCCGGAGCGTTTCCGCACCGGCAGCTGCCCGCGATTCGGCGTGTCGATAGACGGCGGGCCAGGTGAACGCCTGACATGGAAGCCCCCGGCTTCGGAGCGAACGGACGAAACGCTGCCGGGCGTCGGTATCGGCGGCGAGCGCCGCAACCCCATACGGGGAGGCCCCGTCCGGTGCCTCGGGAGTGACGACCTCCACCGTGTCGTCTTCGACGAGCAGTCGCCGGAGGGTCCGGTACCGGTCGTTGCGAGCGTCGCGGACGTCTTCCGGCCGACAGTGATGCAGCCCGCGATAGGTGAGAATCCCGGGTGCCTCATTCGGTGCCCCAGGCTTCACCGATTCGATGTTCGCACTCGCTGCACGCTTGATCGTCGGGGCCACGTTTAGTGGGATACCGACTCGGCGGGCGATCGACAGCGCCAACAGTCGTGGTCTCGCCGACCGCTCCCGTCGCTGGACGGTGGGGCGGGGAACTCGTCCGTCGCGGGCCACCACGAGTCCGCCGTTCGGAACGGGGAGCGTTTTGTGGAGACAAAAGAGTGCGAGATCCCCCGTCGACCCGAGGAGCCGACCGTCGCGGTGCCGGCTGAAGAGCCCGCGGGCACAGTCCTCGATCAGGAACACGTCTCGCTCGCGGGCGAGCGCCGCGACCTCATCGAACCGTTCGTCCGCAAAGCCGAAGTAGTGGATGCCCAGCAGCCCCACCGGCTCGACCGTCTCGATGCGTTCGGCGATCGCTTCGACGGGAAGCGAGAGATCGGCGTTCACGGGAAAGTACCGCACGTCGAACCCAGCGTTGCGGACCGCCCAGGTCACTCCACCGGGGACGTACGCGGGCAGGAGGACGGTTCCGGTACGGTCCATCGCCCCGAGCGCTGCCGCGAGTCCGTTTTTTACGCGGTCATACAGCACTCGCTGTCCTCGTGGCACCCAAGAGTCGTCGTCGAGCACTTCCGGAACGGTCCCGCGGCTTCGGCACTCGCTGTCACAGTCGCCGTTCCCGTGTTCGAACAGCCACCGGAGGTGGAATCGTGGCTGTTCGACCGCGTATGAGTTAGACATCCCCGTGGTCAGCGGGTCGCTGTGGGGCCTGTTCCGCCGACCCGGACGGTTGGCTGGTCTCAACACGCACTCCAATGAGATCGGCTATTCCTTCACGCAGCGGGACCCGCGCTTCGAATCCGAGTCGGTCTCGGGCACGCCCCGTTGCCGCGCGGCTGTGACGGACGTCCCCCGTCCGAGCCGACTCGTGGCGAACGTCGGCGTCAGTCCCGGCCTCCTCGCGAACGATCGCCGCGAGGTCGGTGACCGTCACGCTCTCGCCCGTTCCGACGTTGTACGCGGTTCCGGTATGCTCGGTCGTCGCCGCTGCGAGGTTCGCCTTGACGACGTCCGACACGTGGACGAAATCGCGCGTCTGCTCTCCGTCACCGTGGATCGTGAGGGGCTCACCAGCGAGCGCCCGTTGAACGAACGCCTCGATCACGCCGCTGTACGGGCCCCGCTGACCGGGTCCGTACACGTTGAAGTACCGCAGCGCGACGACCGGGATCCCGTACGTTGCGTCGTAGGCATGGGCGTACGCGTCGACCGCGGCCTTGTCGGCACCGTACGGTGATCGTGGCGTCATCGGCTCATCGATCGTCACCGGAAGCGTCCCCGGATCGCCGTAGACGGCCGCGCTCGATGCGAGTACGACGCGCGCACCCGCCTCCCGGGCGGCCTCCAGTACGGTGAGCGTTCCGTCGACGTTCACCCGGTGTGACCGTGGCGGATCCGCAACCGACTCGTCGACGCTGACGACCGCGGCCTGATGGAAGACGATGTCGACCCCCGCCATCGCCTCCTCGACGGTCGCCCGGTCGGTGACATCGCCCTCGATCGGTGTTGCATCGTCGGGCACCGCGTCCACGCTGCCGGTCGTGAGGTCGTCGAGGATGCGCACCTCGTTCTCCTCGACGAGCGCTCGCGCAAGGTGGCTCCCGATGAAGCCCGCGCCGCCGGTCACGAGGACCGTTCGGCCGTGGGGACCCTCATCGAAGTCCTTGGCGCGCTCGTCGGCGTCACAGGCCTCGCCGTCCGGGCCGGTGTCGAGCTGCGTCATCGGCGATCCACGCGGACATCTCGGTCGCTGGGCGGCACAGCCGTCGGTGGTGCCGACGGCTCATCGCTCACGCGCTTCCCAAGTAACGTCTCCCCAACCACTCGGTACGGTTCGGGAGCCGTCGTTCGAGTCTCGTTGGCCATATAGTGAAACCGCCCGTCGGTGTGGGGTATTGTTACCCACCGGATACGGAGTGTCCGATCCCCTCGACGTGTCCCATCTCACCGTGATCCGAGCGCTTCTTTCTTTAGCACTGCTGGATCGGTAATGCCACACTCGAACGCGAAGGCACTGGCTACTTTACAGGCCTGACCGAGAGCGTGGTGCAAATGGATGTCTTGGTTACTGACGGGATCATGAAAAAGTCGCTATCCGTCGTTCGGACCATCTCCCCCCGAACGACGAAGACGGGGGTCGTTGCGTCGTATCCGCTCTCGATGGCCGGCCTCTCGAAACACGTGGACCGGCCACATCGGATCGACCGGTCGGATCCGCTGGAGTACGTCCGATCGTTGAACGCCGTCATCGACCGATTCGGCTACCAGTATCTGTTACCGGTCGGTGGATGGACGACGCGGGCTCTGGTCAGCAACCGATCTGAACTCACCCCGGACGTCGACGTCGTCCTCCCGGATTCCGGGGCCATGCGGACTGCACAGCGGAAGGTGGAGACGTACCGATTGGCGAAATGCCTCGGCGTTCCGACCCCGGAAACAGCCCAGGTTTCCAACGCTGCCGACGAACGACGGATGGTCGATGAGTGCGGATTTCCACTCGTGATCAAGCCACCGATCGAGTCCGCGCCGAAATACGTCAAATACGCGCACGAAGCCGACGAACTCCGGCGGAAGGTAGCAACGTATCGCTCGCGATACGACGACGATCCGATCGTTCAGGAGTACATCTCAGGGGAGGGCTGTGGTTACTTTGCTCTGTATCTCGACGGCAACTGTGTCGGCAGCTACTCACACACCCGAATCCGGGAGTACCCGCCGTCGGGCGGCATCAGCGCGTGTGCCGAGTCGGAGCCGACTGCGGAGCTTGGGACGATCGGCAAGGAGGTGCTCGATTCGCTCGATTGGAACGGCCCGGCGATGGTCGAGTTAAAACGCGGCGCAGACGGCACCCCAAACCTGATCGAGATCAACCCGAAGCTGTGGGGCTCGTTAGATCTCGGGATCGCCTCCGGACTCGACTTTCCGACCGCGCTACTCTGTCACATGGCCGGGACGGGGCTGCCCGAGTTCACGTTCCAACCGCACCGATTTCAGTGGCCGCTCTCCGGCGACCTTCAACACGCCTTTCATCGGCCGCGAGCGGCTCCCGCTGTCGTCAAGGATCTCGCGTCCAGCGACACGTCGTCAAACCTCAGCCTGATGGACCCGCTTCCCCACGTCATCGAAGCAGGAAAGGGGTTCGCCTCGCCGTTCGTCGGCGATCGCTCGTGAGGGCCGCACCTCCGTAGGAGTTCACCCCTCCAATTCCGTTCACACGAGGCTCAGATACACGGATTCGAGCTTCTCGATCTGTGCATTCACTCCGAGCGGCTTGACGGCAACCCTTCCGTCGGAGCGGCCGGTCGATCGCAGAATGTCCAACAACGCGTCGGCGAGGACGTCGTCATCGGCGTGAGCGATCGACGGTGAAACGTCGGAAAGCAGCATCGGGAGGTCGGAGACCGCCGTCGCGACGACCGGGAGGTTACACGCCATCGCCTCCTTCACGGAGTTGGGCATTCCCTCCCGTTTCGAGGTCAAAAGCAGCACGTCGGCCGCGTTCATATACCGCGGCATCGACCGATGTTCAACGCCCGAGATGGTGTGTAACACCACTGGGCCGTCGATCGACGACCGGATGCGGTCGACGAGTCGCTCCGCCCGTGGAAAGTCCTTCACCGCTCGATCGGTGTCGTATGGGAACAGGACGTGCTTGGCGTCAGGATCCCAGCCGAGCTCCCGTTTGGTGACCGCGGTCGCTTGTGGCCGGAACAGGTCCAAGTCGACGCCGTGCGGAATGACGTGACAGTCGTGGCCGTACGCCGCCGCCATCTCCTCGGACATCACGATCACCTCGTCCGCGAAACGGGCACATAATCGACTCACGGACCCATACGTTCCCATCAGATCGGAGCCCCACAGCGTCACTACCGTGGGTCTGAGTGCCTGTACGATTGCTGGCGGGGCGGTCAGTCCGTAGTTTGCGTGGACGATATCGTATCCTCCAAACGCTGAGACGACTGCTCGGACGTAGTATCGTGCGTACGTTGCGACGGTTCTGTCGACCTCCTTTGAGTACCCTGGGAGCGGGAGCACGTCGACCTCGTGACCGCGCTTTCTGATGCCGGCCACCTGCTGTTTAAAAAACCCCGAGTGGTCGTTCCCGACGAGCGTGAGTATTCGCACGGCGGTCACTTCACGAGTTCGTACAGCCGCTCGGCGACCGCCATCCGGTAGCCGTCGGTTTCGAGGCTGTAGTAGGGAACGAGCTTCGCACCGAATTTGCTTTTATACCGACAGAGGCGTTCCGTGTTGGCACCGTAGAGGTCGTATGCGGTGACCGTCTCGGTCGGCGGGTCGGCTGCGATGTCGTTCAGAACCTCCCAGTGGATGAGGCTGTTGACGGCAACGCCCTCGTGGACGGTCCGGCCGCCACCCTGCCAGAAGTAGGCCGCATCGGGAGAGTAACACACGGTGACGCCGGTGAGAAACTCTCCGCTTTCCGACCGGGCCACGTAGACACGCGCCATCCCGTCGAGCGCATTGTACAGGTCCCGAACGTATGGCCAGGTGAGTGGATACGACCGCCCCTGTTCGCTGTACCGATCACGCGTCTGTTCGAACACTCGGCGTGCGGCGTCGGCCCCCTCCCGTCTGATCTCGATGCCCAGGGCGGTCGCGTCACGGATCTCCCGGCGCAGGCTCTTGCTCGCCCCATTGCGGATCTCCTCCGGATCGCTGTTGGAGGCGTCGAGCAGGTACGTGAACTTGGTCTGCAAGGAGAGGTCGTTCCAGACGTATGGTCGTGGGTCGCCGAACACCGGCTGACAGGTTATCTTCGACAGCGTCGTGTAGCTGTCGAGGTCGAACTCCTCCACGACGAGGTCAGCGAACGACCGAAATACCTTCTCCCGTTTGCTCTGTTTCGGGCTCGCCGGCATCAGTATCGGTCCGAGTCGCGGGACGCCCATCCCCGGTGGGGGCGACGTGACCAGCTTTCCGGGCCCCATCGATCGGACGAACACCGGCAACAGCGCGACCGGCCTATCACCCTTGTATCCCCCGACGAGGTGGAGGTCGCTCGTGGTGTGATCGTCGAGAACCGATAGCGCCGCGGCCGTGTGAAACGCCTCGATCCCCGTCGACGGAAGGGCGTCGTCCCATTCCTCGAGGGTGAGTTGTCGAAGCTCCATTGATACTCCAAAAGTGACTCCGAATCGCTTTGTTAATCTCGCCATACGGCGTGCGGATAGAGCCGGTAGGACGGCTGTGTGCGATCCGTGTCGACGCGCGATCTTTGGGAGTCCGGATAGTGAGATCGGAGCCACTTCGTCCGGAAAATCACACCGGTTGTCCGCTGATGCCGCACGCGACGCCGTGGGAAGGCACATCCTTACAAAGGAATCGCTCGGTCCAGTCGAAGACGAAACCGGACACGACGACCATGATATCGATTCACTCCCACGTTACCCCCGTCCCCACCGTTTCGATCACCCTTCCGCTCCCGTTCGGATCGCGGAGTCCACGGGTCGCGTTCCCGAATGGGGCGCGTACTATCCGGTCGTCACATCGCGGTCAGTCCCCTGAATGTCGATAGCCGACCGCATCTCGCGCGGCGTCAGCGCCTCGCTCGGCGCGAACCTGATCGACACGGTCGCCAACGCCCTGCTCATCGTCGTCCTCGCACGGTACCTGCTGACGCCCGAGGAGTACGGCCTGCTGTTTTATGCCCTCTCGATCATCGGCGCGGTCGCCATTTTGGGCACGCTCGGGATCCCCTCCTCGGCCGGCCGATACGTGACCGAGTACGGCGAGGTGGACCGCGACCAGGTCCGCTACGTGATCCGCGCCGCCCTTGGATATTTGCTCGTCCTCTCGCTCGTGGTCGGCGTCGCCATCTCCGCCGGGAGCTCGCTCATCGCGACGCTTCTCGACGAGCCCGGCCTCGCCTCGATTCTGGTGTTCGGGGCCGGGTACATCGTCTTTCAGTCGCTTCGAGAACTCGTCTCGGGCGTGTTTCAGGGACTCAACCGGGTCGACCTGAGCGCGCTCGTCGCCGCCGTGTCAGCGATTGCGCGATTCATCTTCGTCGTGGCTCTCGTCTCGGTCGGATTCGGGGCGGCCGGCGCGTTTCTCGGCTATGTCCTCGGGTTCGCGGTGTCCGCTGCGCTCGGCGGCGCGCTGTTGTACGGACGCTTCTACCGGACGTACGACGCCACGGTCGACCGCGCGGACGACCTCGTGCAACGGCTGCTCGAGTACGCAGTTCCGCTCACCGCAACGCGGGGGGCGAGTATGCTCGACAAGCAAGTCGACACGATCCTCGTCGGCATCATCGTTGGTCCGCTCGGGGTCGCGTACTACACGGTCGGCAAGCAGGTCTCGCAGGTCGCCGTTGCGCCGGCGACCTCGCTCGGTAGCACGATCTCGCCGACGGTTGGCGAACAGAAGGCCGGGAAGGAGGACTCGCGTGCAGCACGGATCTACGAGCGGTCCTTCGAGGCGATCGTGATACTGTACGTGCCCGCTGCAGTCGGACTGTTTCTCGTCGCGGGGCCGCTCGTTCGGGAGGTCTTTGGTCCCGACTACGCCGGGGCCGTGATCGTCGTCCAGATCTTCTCGCTGTACGTTCTCGTGAACGCGGTGTCCCGCATCACGAGTGACGCACTCGACTTTCTCGGTCGGGCCCGTGAACGGGCGATCGTCAAGACCACCATGGCCGTCTCGAACTTCGGTTTGAACCTGCTCTTGATACCCGTCATTGGCGTCGCCGGCGCTGCGCTCGCGACCGTCATCACCCACTCCGTGTACGTCGGCGCGAACGTGGTCATCATCTCGCGTGAGCTTCCGCTCTCGTTCGCACGGATCCTCCGCTCCACCGCAGGAGTCACGGCCGTCTCACTCGTGATGGGCGTCGCGGTGGCGGCCCTCGTTCCGCACGTGTCCGGAATTCCCTCCTTCATCGGCGTCGTCGGTCTCGGCGTCGCCGTTTGGGCCGTTCTGTCCGTGGGCTCCGGCCTCGTGGACGTCGTCGAAATACGGGAGTATTTCGCTTGAGCCAGCGTCGTGCCCGGTAAGGGAGCCATAACAATCCGTGAGACGGCGGCTGTTCGGATCACTAATGTCTCGTAACGATGGCGCACGACCGACGGAGGGAGGTCAACGGTCGCAGGCGAGCAGATGACGATGCGAGTCCTCAACCTCGTCACGACCGATAAAGCCCGATTTTTCACCCAGCAGGTGGAGATCTTGGCGCGTCGCGGCGTGGAGCAGACCACGGTGTCGCTGCCGACGCCGGTCGTCGAGGGGGATGGACGTCGGTCCGTCGTCGACTATCTTCGGCTGTTGCCCCCGACGATTCGTCACTCCATGGGCGAGTACGACCTCCTGCACGCAAACAGCGGTCTCACCGCTCCCGCCGCGGTGCTCCAGCAACGGCTCCCGACCGTCGTCTCGTTGTGGGGGACGGACCTCATGGGACGGTACGGGCCGATCACGAAGGAGTTCACGAAACGATGTGACGCCACCATCGTGATGTCCGAGGAGATGGCGACGGCGTACGGTCACGACTGTCACGTCATCCCACACGGCGTCGACCTCGAGCGGTTCACGCCGCAGCCACGATCGCAGGCCATCGAGGCGCTCGAGTGGGACCCGAACGCCAAGCACGTCCTGTTTCCGTACCCGACCCAACGTGACGTAAAGGACTTCCCCAGGGCGGAGTGGATCGTCTCGGCGGTGCGTCGACGGGTCGACCCCGACGTCGAGCTTCACACGGTGACCGGCGTCCCGCACGAGTCGATGTCGCTGTACATGAACGCAGCCGATATGCTGCTTTTGACCTCGAAACGGGAAGGATCGCCGAATTCGGTCAAGGAGGCGATGGCGTGTAACCTCCCAGTCGTTTCGACGCCGGTCGGCGACGTGCCCGAGCGGCTCGCCGATGTCTCCCCGTCGGTCGTCAGCGAGGTGGATGAGACGCTGGTCTCCGGGGCCGTCCACGTGATCACGGATGGGCGGCGCTCGAACGGACGGGACCGAGCACACGACGTCAGCATCACGAAAATGGCCGACCGGCTGATGGAGGTGTATCGGGAGGTCTCGGCGACCTGAAGCGTCCCTTGCGAAGTTTGCGATTCCGAGGCTGTCGAAACAGCTACTGGGTGCCCGTGGAACCACCGTTCCGGACGGCGTTTACCGCGGCCCCGAGGAGCACGATGATGCTGGCAAAATAGACGAACGTGACGAAAAGCAGAAGCGCGCCGATCACCCCGTAGGCTCCGTACTGGCCGGCGCTCCCCACGTACACCTGAAACCCGGTTTGAAGCGCGACCCACCCGACCGCCGCGACGGCGGTGCCGGCGAGCACCCCGGAAACCGACGTTTCGACCGGTGGAAGGACGTAGTATATCGGCAGCAGGATTCCTATCAGCACGACGACGAGGGTGGCCTTTCCGACGGCGTCGCCGGCCGGAACGGCCTGGGGTGAAACGGAGAGGAGGACGCTGATGGCGACCACCAGCGTGCCGGCGGCGAAGAGTCCAGCGGCGACGACGATGGCATCCCGGAACTCTTCACGCAGCGAGCTCTCCGGCGCGTCCGGGTACATCCGCTCAACACCGTGTTTGAGGCCACGAAACACCCGCAGTCCGTTCCACGTCAAGATGAGAACGCCGAGCAGCGACGCGGTTCCCCGGCCCGTGTTGTCCATCAACGTCTCTGCGACGAGTTGCTGTCCCGACGGTGAGAGCTGTTGGCCGATCAGCCCGGTGACGTGATCGACCAAGGCCTCCCCACCCAGAACGGATGTCACGGCGACGACGAGCAACAGGAGCGGTATCGTTGCGACGAACGTGTAGTACGCGACCCCCGCAGCCGTATGAGTGAGGTCCTGCTTGCGCGTGAGCGCGATGACGCCCCGGACGGTCGTCGTCTTCGACCATAGCCAGTCGGGGACGTACTGCTGAAGCCGCGAGTCGTTGCTCATTTTTGACGCCAAACGGAACACAGTATGTATCCGAGGAGGACGCCCGCATACAGGAGGAGTGCCCCGCCGTCGATCCGGTCGATACTGACGAGATACGCGAGGCCAGCGAATATCACGAGCACGACCAGTGCCGCCATCCCCCGTAGAACCATCCCGTACGCCCGCTCGCTCACCTCCCGAGCACGCTCCTTGTGGGTCCCGTCGGCCATGGCTATCGCTCGCCTCCACGACGCTTTGTTAGACGACAAATATCGGCGGTGACGCGACGGGACTGGAGGCGGTCGGAACCGTCACGTCGGTCGCCGGCGTCTCGAATCGCGCACGTCACGGGACTGTTCTCCCGTTCGCCGTCATCCCCCGATGGGAATCTTTCCCCCTCCCCTCAGCGACTCTCGATCAGGTCCTGCACGGCGTGCTCGTCGGCGATGATGAACGCCTCGTGATCGCGATCCGCGGGTCGATTCGAGACGAACACCAGATGCCGGTTGCCGTACTGGTCCGTCTCCGAGACGTTCCAGTTGCTCTCCGCGTAGCCGAGGTCACGGACCGGGTCGGGATCGGGTTCGAGTCGCTCCCACTCGTCCAGTGACGTCCAGGTCATGACTACAGGTCCGTGCTTTCGATGGACACGTCGACGACGCCGTCGACGTTTATCGAGGTGATCTCCCCCGAGTATCGGAACCCGTCGATACCCTTCGCGACGACGCCGGTGACGGTCCCGTCCTCGACGACATCGTCCATGTCGTCCCATCGGCTATTCCCCTCGGAGCTGATCGCCTCGTCGAGTTCGACGTCACCGGTGACGCTGAACGTGTAGGCCGCGACGGAGTTCACGCGCGTCCCGTCGACGATCACCCGGTTGGATAACGCGTCGTCCGTGGTCTCATCGGAAGCGTCGTCCGTGGCCTCATCGGAATCGTCGTCCGTCGTCTCGTCGGAAGCGTCGTCCGTCGTCTCGTCGGAAGCGTCGTCCGACTCGTCGTCAACGGTCTCTCCGTATTTTTCCAGCAGCTCGTCGACGGTGACCTCGTTGCCGTCGGCATACATCGTGAGCGATTCGACGTCCCCCGTCGCGGAGAAGTCGGTGATCCCTCCCTCGAACGTGAAGGAGTCACCGCTCTCGCCGCTCCCGCCGGCCGTCTGTCCGTACGCCGTCCACGTCTCGTCGTCGTTCTCCTCGGCGTAATCCGCGGGCTCCGACTGGTTCGCCCGGTACGAGTCCCGGTTGTACAGCGGGGTGATCGGCCCCGTGGTGGTGAACTCGTACTCGATGCCGTCGGAGTCCGTGGTGACCAACACGAGCTCTACCCCTTCGTTGGAGTATTCCGAGGGGTTTCGCACGTCGAACTCGTCGCCGACGCGAACGTCCGTGAACCAGTCGGGCACGTCGAGGTCACCGTCGCCGGCGACCTTGATGTCGTTCCCGGTCCATCCCTCGGCACGGTGCCGCCTGTTGGCGATCGCGGCGACGTTGTCGTTGGTGTTGTACACCCGAACGTTCTCCATGTGCCCGGTGCTCAGCGGCGAATCCCCCGACCAGCGGATGGGGCCGCCGCCGCCGAGCTCCTCGCCCGAGTGGATGACATCGAGGTTCTCGATCACCATGTCTTCGGAGTGCTCGAAGTTCGCAATGCGGACCCCGCGTTGGTTCCGGTGGCCGGACGCGGCGACCGGCGCAGAGCCGTCGTTGAGAACGACACAGTTTCGGATGGTGCTGTTTCGCCCGCCGATGCGGATCCCGGCGATGTTGTTGTTGTGGGTAAAACAGTTCTCGACGACGACGCGACCGCCCTCGTCCCGGCCGGGCGAGCTCGCGTAGATGCCGTTGTCGTCGAATCCCTTTATATAACAGCTGCGGATCACGACTTCGCCGGCGTGGTCGCCGGGACAGTAGAACGCGCGTCCCCTGGAGCCGGCCTCCGAGCCGTCCGGGAAGTTCCAGTTTTCGACGACGACGCGGGCACCCTCGACTGATTCGAGGCGAATCCGTGACGCCTCGACTCGTCCGCGCACGGTGAAGTTCTTCACCGCGACGGTTCCCTCCTGCGCGATGATCTGATTCCGGTACTGGTTCTCGACGGCGTTCAGAATGACCTCGCCCTGCCCGATGATCGCCGCGTTTCGCGAGGCGGATCGGTTGAATCCACGGCCACCCCAGTCGTACTCGCCGGCGGGCACGTGGACCTCGACGCCGTCGTTCCAGTACTCCTCGATGTAGGGGTCGATGCGGTCCCCTTCGGAGAGCCCTTTTTCGCCGAGGTCGACGACCGTGTCGGCATCGACGCCGTCGAGCGCGGAGGCCGCGCCGACCACGCCAGTCGTGGCGATCGCCGCGCCGGCACCGGTGAGCTTCATGAAGGACCGTCGCCCAAGGCCGCTATCGGGGCCAGTAAGGTCACCGTTCCCCGCCGCACCGTTTGTTTGCCTCCCATTACCCGAGTTGTCATTGCCATGGCGGTCTGCCATACTGAGGTAGGATGAGCTTATATTCGTGTAGCTATCGACCGGTTCCCTCGAATCACGCTCGAATTGCTCCCAAATGCACGATCGTTCCGTTCAACTGCCTATCTTTCAGTGTCGAATACCTGTAGTTCAATGCGCGTGTGGCTGGACGATAGAACGATCCTCCTACTGCGGGTATGGTTCTTCTACCGTTCCTCCCGGCGATCTTCGCCCGGGAGGGCGGCGAGGATGTCGATACATCCCCCGCGATCACGCCGTATCGGCGCTGCAGGTGGGCTCCCGTTCGTCAGTATGAGGTTCCTACTACCGCCGACCGACCGTCGACGACCCCCTAACAGTCGAATATCCGTGTGCGATCGGTGGGACACCGCACCCGATGTCGAGCGCTCCACTTTTTCGTGTGGCTACTAAAGCGCACTCCACCGACAATACCGTTGTTCATGAACACGCACTCGGTCGACCCTCTCGGGCTGCTTCGTTCGGGCGTCTCGCTTGTTGAACTGGCAATTCGACGCTTTGGAAACGGAATGATGGCCAGATATCCCGCCCTCGAATCCCCGATACTCCGGCTCTGGTGTCGCTATATGTCGATGTATGGTGCGTCTCAGGGGCGTCTTACTCGATTGCGTGGCGGTCATCGCGCATCGATCGCTCCCTTTTCGGTCGCCTCGGTCGATCCGGATCGGATCGAGTATCTCGTTGAGGCGGATGGCTATCCAAACCAGATCCGGGACGAGAGCGCGTTTCCGCCGCCGAAATTCAAACACGCTGGTCGCGTCGTTGGCGGGGACTGGGACGCCCTCGATACGCGATTCGTGGAGACTGACGTCTATCGAGGATTCGAGGCACGGTTTCACCGGAACGTCGCGTGGAACGAGACCGAGTTTTATCGGCAGTCCGTGGCATACATTGAGCGCGGATTCGAGCTGTGGGGCTGCACCTCCGAACGCGAGTTTCAGCGACGCTGCGAGTTCGTGGAGTCGCTGTACGACACCATCGCGAACGAGGGCTACCGGCCACAGTCGGCGTTGGCGGCGACGTCCGACGCGCTCGGCGATGACCCCCAGGCCGTCGAAACGGTCACCGACGAGATAACGGTGTGTGTGGGGCGCGACGGCGACCTGTTGTTCATGGACGGCCGCAACAGACTCTCGATCGCGAAACTGCTCGCTCTCGACCGCGTTCCGGTATGGATCATGGCTCGCCACACGGACTGGCAACGAACCCGCGATCGACTGGCGGCCGATCCGTCGCGGTGGCGGGCGCTCCCGGAGCGATTGCGACAGCATCCGGACCTCGCCGACCTCCGTCCCGTGGCCGGCCCCTGACCGACTACCGTCCGATCTATTCCGACGGGCCGAACCCCGTTCGCGCACCCTGCGGGGATGGATCGGTCGCCGGTTCGGGATGGTCGAGTTGCTCGTACAGTTCTCCGGGAGGACCGACCCACGCACCCCTTTCGAGCGCCCGTTCGATCAGCCGGCGATAGAGCGGCGCGTGGTTCGGCGTGTCCGAACAGAAGAAGCGCGGATGCCAGAGCACGGTCATCACGGCGGCGTTCGCTTCGGCCTCCACGAGCAGGTCCTCCATGGCCGCCCACGCTCGATCGGGGTCACCCTCGATCGGCAGGGAGATCTCCATCGCCGTCAGGGGAAAGACCGCGAACTCGTCGTCGAACGGTCGGTGGAGCCCGTAGCCGTGCTCGAAGCCGTACTCGGTTGCGGACCCGAGCGATGCGTCGTATCGCAACCCCACTGCGGCGTGATGCTCCCACGTCTCCGGGATGGAGAGGTTGAGGTGGTGTTGACGCCCGCCGGCCACACGACGACCGAGGATCGCTTCCACCCGCCGTTTTTGTTCGCGGAGCCGGTTCCGGTCCCGATAGGAATTGTAGGAGCCGTGCAGACCGATCTCCCAGCCGCCGTCATCGAGTTCGTGTATCAGATCGACGATCCGCGCGTCCTCGATGTCGTATCGACCGGTGTACAGCGACCACGCTTTGGGGTCCAGCAACTCGCGTCTCGGACGGTCCGTGAACAGCGACTCCTCGTCGAGAATGTAGAACGCCGACCGGACGCCGAGTCCGTCCTCGATCGCCCGAATCCGGTCGAACGACCAGTACGGGTTTCGGCCGGGGAGCACGTCGAGGAGGTGTGAGAGGGACCGGTTCCGGACGGCGTAGTACGGGGATTGGTACGTCTTGTACGGCCGATCCACGTCGTGCGTGAGACAGAGGGCGAACGAGTTCTCCCCCGGGATCACCTCCCGGCGTCGATCGGACGCGTCACGCTCCTGCCCGATGGAACCTGCCGATCTCATGCATCCGCCCCCTCCAGCACCGTTTCGACGATGTACTCCGTGACGTCTATCGCGTCCTCGAGATACGCCGCTCGCCGGCGCTGCCAGCGGTCGCCGGCGTCCGGGTCCGCGGCCAGTTCGACCGCACGTTGAACGGCGGCCGTCTCGTCCGCGATCGACTCCACGAGGCCGGCATCGCCGAGGACGGCGAAGTTGCTGAACTCGTCCGTGGCGGCGTACGCTCCCGACCGTACGACCGGCGTACCGAGCAGACCGGCTTCCGTCGCCATCGTGTTCGAATCGGTGACGAGCAGCGAAGCCTCGCCGAGCAGGTCGTGCATCAGTTCGGGGGGCACCGGCATCCGCTCCGCGGGGAGGTCGTCGGGGACCGGCCCCTCGGCGGAGACGTATACGGGCCCGTACGCGAACAGTTCGTCCACGAGTCGGTGCTGTGCCCGCTCGGAGATCCCCTCGAGCCCCACGTCGTGATGTGCGCCCATGGAGACGAGCCGCAACACGGTGTAGGGTTCCTCCGGCTTGACGCCGTGTTCTCGGAGGCGTTCGCGGTCGGGCGTGAACCGGTTGGGGTGTAGGTACGCCAACTCCTGGACGCCCTCGTGGCGACGGTGGGGGGCCCCGAAGTCCGCCTCGAACGACGTCGGCGTACAGAGCCGGTCGAGAAATGGGGCAAGCAGCCCGGCAAGGCGGTTCGTGCCCTCGTGGTCGTGGAGCGCGACGCTCGCCGCGCCGGTCACCGTGGCGGCCGCCACCGCGGAGGGGCTCAGACGACTGACGACGACGTCGGGGCCAAACCGGCGGTCGTACTCGAGCGTGCGAACGCTTCGGCCGATCCACTCGGAGGCGAGTTCGACCTTGTGCGTCCCCATCGTGGACAACACCGTGTGTGGAATGTCGTACGCGTCCAGCAGGTCCGTGGTCAGCTCCTTCTCGCGCGAACTCACGACGACGTGGTGGTCGGCGTCGGCGAGTTCGCGAATCGCGTGTCTGAACAGGTGGACGTGAGCCGGATGGGTCACGTCGAAGTGGATGCGACTCATCGCTCCGTTTTGAAGGGATCGGCGACGTCAGGGCCGTCGCCCTCGTCGGCGACCGCCGACCCGCCGAGCGCCATCGCCCTGCCGAGCGTGTACGTGCGGTGGTCCGTGTCGCCGAGTTCGACGGCACCGTGACAGTCGAGGACGGCGGTGGGGGCTAAGTCGTCCCAGGCGAACGCCGAAAACTCCTCGTGTGGCGTCACCACGACGACGGCGTCGTACGAGCCGCGTGCCGCCGTCGCCATCGACACCGCACTCGCGGCGAAGCCGGACAGGTCCGTCGCGACGGGGTCACAGACCTCGACGGTCGACCCCCGTCGTGCAAGTCCCTCGATCACCTCGTATGACGGCGCGTTTCGTAGCTCGTCGACGCCGGGGCGGTACGTCGCGCCGAGTACGAGGATCCGGCTCCCGTCCAGTACCCCCGGGGATGGCGAACTCACGGCGGTCCCGTTCCCGTACTCGGCGGCGAGCATGGCGCGAACGCGGTCGACGGTGTACGACGGCATCTCGTCGTTGACCGCTCGCGCGATCCGGACGAGCGGGCTGTCGACCGAGAACTCCTCGAGCAGGAAGTACGGGTACACCGGGATACAGTGGCCGCCGACCCCGGGCCCGGGCGAGAGGATCCGACTGAACGGTTGCGTGTTCGAGGCGGCGATCGCCTCCCTCACGTCGATACCTATCGCGTCGGCGTAGCGGGCGAACTCGTTGGCGAGGCCGATGTTGACGTCGCGGTAGACCCCGCCGAACACCTTCGTCGCCTCCGCCGTCGTCGCGTCGCTGGCGACGATCACGTCGTTGTCGGTCACCGCCCCGTACACGAGTTCGGCGACCCGCGTGCTCTCCGCGTCGACGCCCCCGACGACTTTCGGATACGCCTCCCGGATGTCGCGGAGTGCGTTGCCGCTCGAGGTTCGTTCCGGGCAGAACGCGACGCCGAAGGTCCCGGGGTCGAGTCCGCTCCCGTCGGCCAGCCGGGGAGCGATCCGGTCCGCACACGTTCGTGGAGGGACCGTCGACTCCACGAACACGGCATCGCCGGCGTCGAGGCCGGTGGCGATCGCGTCGACGACGGCGTCGACGATGGCTAGGTCACAGCCGTTCGATTCGGTGAGTAGCGTCGGCACGATGACGACGTGGACCGACGCCGTCCGTGCCGCCTCGTCGGGATCCGCAACGGCCCTTAACGCGCCGTCCGCAACGGTCTCGGCGACGAGTTCGTCGAGTCCGGGTTCGCCGTCCACGTGCGACTTGCCGGCGTTGACGCGCTCGACGACCGCGGGATCCACGTCCGCGCCGACGACGTTGCCGGTGACGGACGCGAGAACGGCCGCGATCGGCAGTCCCATCTTGCCGAGTCCGTAGACGGCGACCGGCACGTCGCCGTCGGTAATCGCTCGTTGCTGCTCGGCGGGAGATGCCGACGAGCCGTACAGCGTACGGGTCTCTCGGCTACGTTCGCTGCCTGTGTTCGGGTCCGGGTCGGATGAGTCGTGAGTGTGTTCCATGTGAAAATGTCGGCTACTCAGGGGAGGTCGTTCCGCCCGGCCAGCTGTTCGGTCAACGGTCGGGTCGTCGCGGGGGCGCCGATCGCGAGGGTCGCCGGCGGCACGTCGTCGGTGACGAGCGCGCCGGCGGCGACGAACGCCCCCTCGCCGATCGTGACGCCGGGAAGGATGGTCGCGTTCGCGCCGATCGAGGCGTGCTGCTCGATCGTTGGCGCGATCAACGGTGCTTCCGTCCGGACCGGATACGGATCGTTCGTCATCACGGCATTCGGCCCGATGAACACGTCGCTCTCGATGGTGGTTCCCGTGGGGACGTACACGCCCGTCTGGAGGCTCGATCGGTCGCCGATAACCGTCTCTCCGTCGATGACGGTCTTCGTCCCGATGAGGACGTCGTCGCCGATCACCGTCCGCTCCCGGATGACGGTGTCGTGGCCGGTCGTCAGGCCGTCGCCGACCTCGACGCCGGCATAAATGACGCTTCCGGAGCGGATCCGGGCCCGGTCGCCGATACGGATCGGCCGCTCGTCGGCCTCCGCGGGCGTCAACCGAACGCCGTCGTCTATCCGGCAGTCCTCGCCGAGGTGCCCGACGGGCCGATCTGTCGCCGCTCGCTCGCCGCTCGTCGTTCGTTCACCGGACCGGTCCGTCCCGGCGCCAGGCTGGTCGCTCACGGGTGGCCCCTCGTCGCGAGCGCTCCGTGTGTCTGGTGCGGTACGTGCACCGTCGATCCACCGCCGGGCGGTACTGACGTTGGTCCGATCATACTGATATGTTACTCATCCGGTGACGAGTCGTGGCTCAAATCTGTCCAGGTGGCGGCTTTGTTATGCGACGCTTTCCGCCCGAGACGCACGGGGCTCCGTGATCTGATCTCGCGACACGAGTTCGTCATCGGGAAAACTAGAGACGACGCCCTCGTAAGCTGTCATTCCTGAATTTTGTGTAACTATAACAAAACCCCGAAACGCTGGATCGAGACGTATGTGTCCGTCCTCACCCTGCGACCACGCCGTGGCGATCTCCGTTCGGAGGTCGTGACCGTGGGCACGGTCGTGCTGTCGGTCGACGCGGAGCTGGGTTGGGGATACCACGACCTCACGGCGCCGCCGACGGATCGCGTGGAAGCGGGTCGTAAGAGCTGGCTGACGCTGCTCGAACTGCTCGACACGTACCGAGTTCCTGCGACGTGGGCCGTCGTTGGACCCCTCTTTCTGTCCGAGTGCGATCGGGCCCACGCAATGCATCCGATCGGCGACACATGGTTCGCTTCAGAGCGCGACGAGTGGGCCGATCGGCCCGATCTCCGCTTTGCACCCAGTCTCATCCGAGCAATAACCGTCGCCGAGGCGGACCACGAAATCGGGTGTCACACCTTCTCCCACGTCGACTTCGGCGCGGACTCAACGACGACGCCGATCGCACGAGAGGAGCTCGTGGCCTCGCTTGAAGCCGCGGAGTCCTCGCCGCTCCCGGCGGCGATGTCGTCCGTCGTCTTTCCACACAACAGCGTCGGTCATCGCGACGTGCTTGCAGAGTGGGGGTTCACCTCCTACCGTGGTGTCGGCCCGAACGGGCAGCCACCAGCCACCTCGGCGCTTCGAACGATCGGCCGTGCGACCATCGCCACGCCGCCGCTCGTTCAGCCGTACATCGACGAGTTCGGTCTGGTGAACGTGCCGGCGTCGATGCACCTGTACGGGCTTTCGGGGTCTGCCGGCCGAGTTTGTGAACGGCTCTGGGGGGATCCAACCGTCGCAGCCGCGTGCCGCGGCATCGATGCGGCGACCGTCGGCGACGGCGTGTTCCACCTCTGGTTACGTCCGAACGACCTGCTGAGCGACCACGATATCGAACGGCTGCGAACGGTCCTCGCGTACATCGCTCGCAGGCGCGAGCTCAGCGGTCTGAACGTGCGAACGATGCGTGAGGTGGCCAAGCGGGTCAGGTCCGAACCTGTGTCGTCGCTGCAGACGTAAGCCGAAGCGACACACAGGCGACCCATAACAAAGCCGGGTATCGGTGTGTGTCCCGGTATGTCCGACAGTTCAGGCGGGAGCGTCGACACGCTAGTAGTCGGCGTCGACGCGCTGAGTCACGACGTACTTTCACATCTCCCCGAGGGAACGACGCCGACGATCGACTCCGTGATCGCGGAGGGTGCGAGTGGACCGCTCCGGGCGCAACTTCCGCCGTGGACCCCGAGCACATGGCCGTCGATATACACCGGCGTTAATCCGGGAGAACACGGCGTGTACGGGTTTCTTCGGTTCGAGGGATACGACTGGGAGATCGTTGACGGAACCGACGTTCGCGAACACGCGCTGTGGGAGCTGCTCTCTCAGGAGGGCCATCGGAGCGTCGTCGTTAACGTCCCCGTCACTCACCCTCCGGCCGCGTTCGACGGTGCGCTCGTCCCCGGCTACACCGCACCCGAGGACCCCACGTGTCACCCTGCGGGACTCCTCGAGGAAATACGCGAGACGATCGGCGAGTATCGGCTGTATAACACTCAGCTGACCGAGGGTGCGACCCGCGAGGAGCGGATCGATGGGTACGAGGAGCTGACACGAATGCGCGGCGCGGCGTTCCGGTATCTCGTCGAGCGAGAGAAGCCGTCCTTCGGGTTCGTCCAGTTCCAGCAGAGCGACACCGTGTTACACGAGTTCCCCGACGACGAGGTGGCCCCGAGACGCGTCTACAGCGCGATCGACGACGAGATAGAGCGGATATTGGACGACTGTGACCCGACGAACGTCGTGCTCGTGAGCGACCACGGCATCGGGCCGTGTGACGGCGTCGAGTTTCGGCCCAACACGCTGTTTCGCGACCGCGGGATCGTCAAAACCGCGGCGAACGCGGTGAAGCCCTCGTGGTCCCAGTTGGCGACGGAAACGCTTCGAAAAGGGGAGGCCGGCCAATCGCCTACCGACGACGAGCCGTCCGGGACCGAGCGCTCGCCGTCGCTGGCCGAACGCACGCTGTCCACCGCCGCGAGCCTCGGGCTCACGAGCCAGCGGATCGGGGCCGTGTTAAAAACGTTCCACCTCGACGAGGCGGCGTTGCGGCTCGTTCCCGCCGACCTCGTTCAGGCGGGGGCCGAACACGTCGACTTCGCCAACTCCCGCGGGTATATGCGCGATCGGATCGAGATGGGGATCAGGATCAACGTCGTGGGACGAGAGCCGAGCGGAGTCGTCGATCCGAGCGACTACGAGGAGTTTCGTTCGGAGCTCATCGACGTGCTCGACGGGCTGCACTCGCCCGATGGCGACCCCGTTTTCGACGCCGTTCTCCCCAGAGAGGACGTGTTCACCGGGCCGTACGTCGAGGACGCGCCGGATATCGTCACCGTCCCAGCCTCCTTCGACGTGTTCCTCTCCGCGTCGGTGCTTGAGGACCCGTTCGGGACGCCGCGCGAGGCGTGGAACCACAAGCTCAACGGCATCGTCGCCATCACCGGGCCGGGGATTCCAGCCTCCGATCTGAACGGCGCGCACATGCTGGACGTGGCTCCCTCGGTGCTGTCGCTGCTCGGGGCCCCCGTGAGCGACCGCATGGACGGGTCCGCACTCCCCGTGATCGAGGAGACCGACCGAGCGACGTACCCGGACTACGAGGGGGGCGAACTCGCCTCAACCGGCGATGATCCGGGCGCTGAGGTAGCTGAACGCCTGTCAAATCTGGGGTACCTGGAATGAGCGTCGAGATCGAGCGACTCGACGACGCGGAAGCCTGGGACGAGCTCGTCGCCCGTTCGGCGACGACCACCCCGTTCCACCGATACGACGCACTACGGGTCGTCGCGGAACACACGAACCTTGAGCTGCATCCCCTCGTCGGGTACGTCGGGCAGGAGCCCGCCGGGCTGTTCCCGCTTTTCGAGCGAACGATCGGGCCGGTGAGCGCGGCCTTTTCACCCCCGCCGAATGAGAAGATCCCGTATCTGGGGCCGGTGACGTTCGCCGATCCCAATATGAAGCGACGAAAGCGCGAGCGTCGCCACCAGCAGTTCGTCGATGCCGCACTCACGTACATCGACGACCACATCTCCCCACGGTTTATCAACGTGCGCACCAGCGTCGGCTACGACGACCCCCGACCGTTTCTCTGGAACGAGTTCAGCCCGACGCCGCGGTACACCTATCACGTCGACCTGACGAGCGGCCCCGATCGGGTGCTTTCGGACGCCAGCAGCGACCTCCGGGAGAACGTCCGGAAAACCGACGGCGACACCTTCACGATCGAGACGAAGGGCATCGCGGGAACGGACCAGATACTGCAGAATGTTCGGGAACGATACGAGGAACAGGGGATCTCGTATCGCGTCACCCCCGAGCTCGTTCGTGGACTCTCTCGAGCCGTTCCTGACGCGTTCACGTCGTACGTCTGTACCGTCGATGGCACGTTCGTCGGCGGAACGATCGTCGCGTCCGATGACGACGCCGTCTACCGCTGGCAATCCGTCGCCGACTTCGACGCGTCAGTTCCGGCACAGGACCTGCTGGACTGGCACGTGATCTGCGAGGCGTGCGACGACGGGATCGGGACGTACGATCTGGTCGGTGCGAACGATGCGCGCCTCTGCACCTACAAGGCGAAATTCGCACCGGAGATGGAGACGTACTATCGGCTCGCACGCAGCGGCCCCGGCGTCGGTGCGCTCGCCGAGCTGTACAGTCGACTTCGCTAAGTGGCGAAGGCCGGGGCCCCAACCTGGAGACCGGCCGCCTCACTCCGGGTGAGCCTCGATCAGAACGAGTCGCCCGATCCGCCGCGGTCGTCGGAGTGGCCCGGGTTCGTGCCACGGTCATCGTAGAATTTTCGCCCGACGTACTTGTCGCTCAGATTGCCGCGTATCGCCGTCAAAAGCTCATTTGACGTTTCATACGTCGTTTCTCCTGCACGCTCCAGTATCGTCGCCAGGCGCTCGGAGTCGGTCGCGTCCGGCGCGGCGACCGTCCGGCCGCCGGCGACGTCGATCACCGTCTCGGCAGTCACCGGATAGTCGAACTCGTCGTCGACGAAGGCCGGGAGATCGTTGAGTTGCATCTGTTGGTCCGTCGAGCGCTCGGGCCGCGCCGTATTTTGTTATACAGAATCGAGGAGAATACCCGCGCCTTTAGGCGCGGAATAAATCCGACAATTCCTCCACAATCTACCGTCGATGGCAAGGCCGGATATTCCACCGTTCCCAAACCGAATTTTCACAATCAAAGCGAGTATAAGTGCTTATACAGGCGTTCAGAATGCTGGACGTCCATCGAACCCACCGAGCGGAAATCCTCAACCACTCACAGGTAGAGGAGCCTCTCGACCGGCACGGGTGGAGTGCCAGCAAGCTCTGGAACGTCGCCAACTACCACTCCCGAAAAGTCTGGGAGGAACCCGGGGAGATACCCGGCCACGGCGACCTCAAAGGTGAAGAATGCGATGCGGCGTTCAACGCTGATGTGAATGGGGCGGAGAATATTCGCCTCGACATCAACAAAAGTAACTCCGAGTCTGCACCCCGTTTGGGTGGGGATAGGAGTACCGGCTGGTTGGCACAGCCCGGAGTCTACCTTCACGACTTGTCCAGCGGATTCCAACCGCAGGAACAAGTGGTAGACTGCAAACCGTAATATCCCAATCCAGCGGCGTGGTGCCGTGGGATTCCCGCGTCTTCAGGCGCGGGAGGATGTCAAGCCGTTCGTACGACGAGCCGCCGGTCAGTATGCGCCGTCGTCGTGTCGGTCGACACCGGCGGTCAGTGACTCAGTCGGACGTCGCCGGTGGGTCCGGTATCGGCTCCGAGTTCAGCGCGGTCCGGACGCGCTCGGCGAGCGCGAGCGTTGAGACGCCGTCGCGTCCACTCACGACGGGGTCGGTTCCGTTCCGCACCGCCTCGAGGAACGCTTCGAGCTCCTTTTTCAGCGGTTCGCCGTTGTCGACCGTCGGGCGCTCGACGACCTGCTCGCTCCGGTAGCGGAGGTCGCCGTCGTTCACGAGGAACTCGGGGCGTGTCCGCCGATGGATCCGCACGGACCGGTCGATATAGTCGACGGTCACGATGCAGTCGGTGGCGGTTACGGTGAGTTCGCGCACCTTGCGCTGGGTGACGCGACTCGCGGTGAGCGATCCGACAACGTCGTTCTCGTACCCCAGCGTCGCCGCGACGTACTGGTCGTCGGGGCTCCCGGCGGCGTTGACGTCGGCTACCGGCGAATCGACGAGCGACGAGAGCACGTCCAGATCGTGGATCATCAGGTCGAGCACCACCCCATCACCGACGTCCCGTCCGTCGTCGACGGGCGGACCGAGCCGTCGGGCCTCGACGGCGATGATATCGAGGTCGTCGACGAACTCGCTCACCGTTCTGACCGCCGGGTTGAACCGCTCGATGTGGCCAACCTGCAGCACGACACCGGCGGCATCGGCGGCATCGACGATCGCCTGCGCGTCCGCGGTCGTGGTCGCGAGCGGTTTCTCGACGAGTGTGTGAACGCCCGACTCCAGTGCTTCCGTCGCGACCGGTAGGTGATAGCGGCTGGGGACGGCCACGGAAACGGCGTCCGCCGCATCGAGGAGGTCCTCAGTTGCCATCGCACCGGTGCCGTACTCGCGAGCGACCTCCGTCGCGTTCGCCTCGTCGACGTCGCTCACCCCGACGAGTTCGGCGTTCGGCGATTCAGCGTACACTCGTGCGTGGTGTCGCCCCATGCTCCCCACCCCGAGCACGCCGACCCGGACGGTCATGGACGGAACCCCGCGAGGGCGTCGGCGACCGCGTCGACTTCCCCGCGGGTGAGCGACGGGTGGACCGGAACGGAAAGCACCGTGTCTGCCGCGTGCTCGGCGACCGGTGCCGTGCCGCCCACGTCGGCGTACGCCGGCTGCTGGTGGATCGGCGTCGGGTAGTAGACGCCGGTGTCGATCCCGGCATCGCCGAGGGCCGCTTGCAGGGCCTCACGGTGGTCCGTCCGGACGGTGTACTGGTGATATACGTGTCGGACGTTCGCCGGATCGGGTGGTGCCGTCACCGCCGGCTGGTCGGCGAGCGCCTCGTCGTATTCGGCGGCGTTTCGCCGGCGCACATCGACGAACGTCGTGAGCCGATCGAGCTGTGCACGGCCGAGTCCCGCCCCGAGGCTCGTGAGCCGGAAGTTGTGGCCGACCTCGCTGTGCTCGTACGCGCCCGCACGACCGTGATTGATGAACCGAGCGATCCGGTCTGCGAGCTCCTCGTCGTCGGTGAGGACCATCCCCCCCTCCCCGGTGGTCATATTCTTCGTCGGGTAAAAGGAGAAGCAGGCGGCGTCGCCGATCGATCCCACCGGTCGCCCCTCGTGTGTCGCGCCGTGTGCCTGTGCGGCGTCCTCGACGAGCGCGGCGTCGTATTCGTCGGCGATCGCTCGGAGTTCGTCCATCGGTGCCGGGAGCCCGTACAGGTGAACGGGGAGGATTGCGTCCACGTCGCCATCGTGTGCACGCACGGTCTCCCGGACGCTCACCGGGTCGAGATTCAGCGTCGCGGCGTCGACGTCGGCGAAGACGGGGACGGCCCCGCAGAGCCTGATGGCGTTCGCCGTCGCGACGAACGAGAACGGCGTCGTGACGACGCGGTCCCCCGGGCCGATACCCAGCCCGTGTAGCGCGGCGTGTAGCGCCGTCGTTCCGTTGGAGGTTGCAACGCCGTAGTCGACGGCACAGTGCTCCGCGAACTCGGATTCGAACGTGCGGACCTCGGGGCCGTCAGCGATCCGCCCGCCGACCGCCGTCTCGATGAGGCTGTCCAGTTCGGGCACGCCGATCAGTGGGTCGGCCATTCCGACGGTCATCGATGGACCCGACTGTGGCACTCGTGAACGTTTCGTCCGCGGTCGTCGTCTGAGGGTTGATGAAGCATGGTCGTGGCCGGTAGGTGTCAAAACGACGCGCGGACCGGTCCATTGTTAAGCAGGCCGTTGTCCGCGGTAACGGTCGTCTATTGCCAGTCGATGACGCTTCGAGGAATCGTCCGATCCGGTCCGCCATCGGCTCCCCTCGCGTATCGTGGTCGAGGCCGGCCCATCCGTCGTTTGCTGACTGCCGTGTTCGGAAAGGCGTCCTCACCGCGTCCGAGAACGAACGTGGTCGCGGAGATAACACGCCGGCTCCCGGACGCCGGGCATCCCGTCGTACACCCACAGGAGCGCACAACACGACATCACCCCGGCGACGACGAGGACGTAGGGCCTCGGAGGCCACGAGAGGAGGCCGACTGCGGAGTCGGTGACGTACGTTCGAAAGGTCCCCGCGAACCCTCCCGGATACGACGACTCGGTCGTCGCGACTGGCCACAGCACCCGGCTCACCGGGAGTCGTCCGTCCAGAACGTAGTGCGGGATCACGTCCGCCGGAAGGTGAAGTAGGTAGCCGGTCGCGAACGCGGCGCCGAGCTCCGTGCGGCCGACCGACGCCGTCAGCCCGAGCACGACGGCCGCCGTCGGGGCCGCGAAAAACACCGAATGGGCGATCCCGTAGCCCGAGGGAAACACGCCGAACTCCCACGCCAGCGGTTTGTCGATCAGGTCGGGAAAGACGGAGGCGAAGACGACGATGACGGCCTCAGGGCCGGTCGGCGACCGCCGCCGAAGCAAGTGGACCGCGAGCGAGTACACGAGGTAGCCGATCACCGCGTGTTCCCACGGCCACACGGTTAGGAGCCTCCGTTCACGTCCACCCAGATGTGGAGGTGACGATATGCAGTATCCTCCGAGGGCGTCCCCGTAGCGTCACCACGGTAGAGGTAGTAGCTCACGCGGAGGTTCTCGCCCACGAGCGGCGAGGCGACCTCCTGGTCGACGATCTCCTGCTCGCCGGGCGCGACGGTCGTCGTCGTCCGGTCCACTTCGGCCGTTTCGATCCGCGTAAGCTGGCCGTCGTCCTCGGAGACGCGTTCGATCATCGTCACCACCGTGTACTCCGTCGTCTCCGCCTCGTAGCTTTCGATCCCCCACGCGAGCTCGACCGGTTCGTCCCGCTCCAGCTCCTCGGGATAGCCCGCCGAGACGTAGTCTCCGTCCTCGTCGTCGGTGAGGAGATGGAAATCGGTGTACGTCTCGCCGTCGACCGGCGTCGCAGCCGCGAACGCGAACGTGCCGCCGGCGAGCACCACGCTACAGACGAGCGCAACCGTGAGGACCCGGCTGATCCGAGAGCCGGTGGTGACCCCGTCGACCAATTCGGAGCCCCACGCACCGACGGGAACGTACAGTCGCTCCGCTTCGGGCAGCCGGAGCCGGCGGTACGTTGCGAGTACTCCAACGACGGCCGTGTAGCCCGCGATCATCAGAAAGGTTCCACGGGTGGAAAATCCCGTGGTTACCCGACCGATGGTAAGCGCAATGATGGGTACGAGCGCGACGCTGAGACCGATCGACAGCGCGCCGCGCTCGCGAAGGGAGATCCGTGGGCCCTCGATGCCGCGACGGAACAACTCCTCCCGATCGCACAACGGAAACAGCGCGGCCGTCGTGACGTATCCGGGGAGGAAACAGATCGCGATCACGCTGGTCACGACCCGAGGAACGGAGCCCGCCTCCAAAAGGAGCGCGAGCGCCGTGACCACGAGAAACAACCCAACTCCGAGGAGGTCAAGCGGGTATTGTTGACCCAACGACGGCTCGTTCCGGGTGGAATGGTTCGGGCGTTTCATATGAGATATAAAAGCAAGAAAAAAATGGGTTCGATGGCTGTCTTTGCTGTGTCGACGATGAAACGTAGTGACATGAAAGCACTACCGCCGCACGACGGCATTGTAATGTGTCCATTACCCAGAACACCGCCGACAACTCCATCCCTACCGGAGGATAGTCTCCAGATAACAAAGCGTAGTACACGAAATCCGAACCTATCGCAATTGACCGAAGCCAAGACTCCGAATGTCAGACACAGATAATACTACACTCTCACAAGACGTCGCCTTTGATCTGTTGAGCAATGCCCGTCGGCGGTTCGTGCTCAGACAGTTACAGGAAGGCCAGGACCCGATCGAGCTCGGCGAGCTCGCCGGTGCACTCGCCGCAAAAGAGAACGGAGTTTCCGTTGAAAAATTGACGGCACAACAGCGCAAACGGACATACGTTTCGCTGTATCAGACCCACATCCCGAAATTGGTCGAAGCGGGGGTCATCGAGTACGACCGTGACGCCGGCGTGGTCTCGTCGACCGACCACGTCGACGAGCTGGCGGCATACTTTCATACGCCACCGGAGATGCCTCCATGGGCGCTGGTGTACGGCAGCATCGCTGCCGTTGGGGTTCTCGTCATGCTCGTAGTTTCAGTGAGCGATCCGCCGATAATCAGCGCGACGTACGTTGGCGTTCCGTTTTTTCTGGTGTTCGCCGCATTGAGTCTGCTGCACTATAAGTATGTCACCGAACACCATCGCAACGGCGGGCTCGTCCCCGTCGATGAGGAGTAACTACCCATGAGCGACAAATGGGACCGGATCGGATTCGTTATCAGTTCCCAGTATCGGGTGTCCGTTCTCGAGCGACTCTCCAAGGGGCCTGCGACGCCGTCAGGGATCGCGGACGACAGGGGTATCGAGATCGCCGCGGTCTCGCACGCACTCTCCGAACTCGGGGAGCGAGGCCTCGTGGAGCTCCTCGTCTCAGAGGACCGAAGGAAAGGACGCGTCTACGGGATCACCGAGCCCGGAAAGACGCTGTGGTCGGAGATAACGGCACAGGGACTGCTCGACGACTCACAGGACAGGTAACGGAGTTACCCTTCACACCGCTCGTCGTCCGCATCGAGGACTGTATCGGTCGCATCCTCAGAGTCCGCTGTATCCTCCTCGACGGGTTCCGGAAGGAGCATCGTCGGATCCCGTGAATGTCCCGGCATCGCGGCGAACCGAGCGATACGATCGAGCTCCTCGTCGCTGAACCAGTCGCTCATACAGGGACACCCGTCCCCGAACTCGTCCGGTGATAGTTAGGCGTCGTCCGCTGTCGGATCCGTGACGACGAGTTCTCCGGTACCGGAGATGGACACATGATAGGCTCCGAACTCGAAGGAGATCTGCATCTCCGGCCCGCCACTTTGGACGGTCCGTCTGAGCGCGTCGGGGTCGACGACATCATACAGTCGCGTCTGTAACTGACATGGGTCGACGTCGGCGATCGCCGAGATCGACTCGGCGATCGCGACGCTGAGGTTCTGTGGATCTGCACAATCGAGGACCACCGTGCTGTCCGTCGATGAGCAACGGTGATTCTTCGTTGAGAGGACTTCGCTACAGTTGGCCGCCTCAGGTCTGGAATCCATACGGGTCTGTTGAGTAAATATGATGATTCCAGGTATATATACGTTTCATCTTTTTTCCACTCTTGATTTTCGATTGACGTGTTTGCCGATAGCTCTGCGGATCCTGCCGTTTCGATGGATCTCCTCATCGATGAGCCACTAATCACCGTTCTTCCCCTGGGCGGCTTCGGCCGGCGTCTCCGTGCCGGCGACCGCCTGAAGTCGCCGTTCGGCCTCGTCTCGATCCTCGGGGTATCCGACGTCGATCCGCCATCCCTCGAGCCCGATGGCGTCGATCGTTCTGCCGGATCGGATGAGCAGGTCGATCGCGTCGGAGAGCTCGTACTCGCCACGGTCGGACGGCTCAACCAGTCTCGTTGCGTTGAATATCGCCGGCGAGAACGTGTAGAACCCGGTCATTACGAGGTTGGATGGTGGGTCGTCAGGCTTCTCGATCACGTCGGTGATCTCGCCGTACCCGTTCGTGTCGCAGACGCCGTAGCGGGACGCCTCGTCGTATGACACCTCCTCGACGAGAAAGGCGGCATCCACGCGGTTTTCACGCTGGCGACGAACGACGTCCTCCAGGTTGGCCTCGAACACGTTGTCGCCGAGCATCAGCATGAACTCGCCGTCGACGTGCGCTTCGACCGTGTTGAGCGCGTCCGCGAGCCCGAGCTGTTCCTCTTGGGTGGTGTACGTGATCGGAATGCCACGGAACTCCTCCCCGTAGTGCTCGATGATATCGTCGGCACGATAGCCGACGACGACGATCAGCTCCTCAGCGTCGAGCGCCTCGAGGTTCTCGAAACAGTGCGTGAGAATGGGACGGCCGTCGACTTCGACGAGCCCTTTCGGTTTGTCTTCCGTCAGCGGCCGAAGACGAGTCCCCTGGCCGGCTGCGAGTACAACTGCTTGCATCACCGGGATGCCGATCCCCGGTGCGTTTGTTATGTTGGGCTTATTGGCGTTTGCGGGGCCGCATTGGCCCCCTACTCCGGTTATTGGGCCCGGCCGTTCAGCCCTCACAGGCGGTATCGGCCGCCGTGTTTCTTCGATCGCTCGGGTACTCGACGCATAACAAACCGAGGTTGCCGGAAGTATCGAGCGATGACAGACAGTATCGATCTGACCGACCCGAGCGTCGAACATACTGACCCCAGCGTCGAGTTCACCGAGGTCGGCGTCGACGACACCACCATCGCCGACGTCGTTGCCGTCCTCGAGAGCGGCCGGTACGTCAAGGGGCCGGTTCTCGAGCGGTTCGAGCAACAGTTCGCTGAGAAGGCTGGCGTCGACCACGCGGTCGGCGTTTCCAGCGGAACCGCCGCGATCCTCCTCGCCCTCCAGGCTGCGGGCGTCGGGCCGGGTGACGACGTGTTCGTTCCGGGGCACACGTTCTTCGCGACGGCCAGTCCGGTGCTCTCGCTCGGGGCGAACCCGGTGTTCGTCGACGTCAACCCGGAGACCTACACGATGGCCCCGTCGGAGCTCGCGTCCGCTGTCGAGGACGCCGAGAATCCGGCGGCGGTCGTCCCCGTTCACATTTACGGCGGCATGGCCGATATGCAGGGGATTCGAGCGGTCGCCGACGAGCACGAGCTGTTCGTGCTCTCGGACTCCTGTCAGGCGCACTTCGCGAGCCGTGACGGAGAGACGGCGGGCGCGGCGGGCGACGCGGGTGCCTTCAGCTTCTACCCCTCGAAGAACATGACCGTCGCCGGCGACGGGGGGATGGTGACGACGGACGACGCGGCCCTCGCCGAGGATATGCGTCGCTTCCGGAACCACGGCCGGGGTGACGACGGCGTGCACCGATCGCTCGGGCTCAACTACCGACTCGACGAGACGAGCGCGGCCGTCGGGCTCGGGCAGCTCGCGAAGGTCGAACGGTGGAACGAGAATCGAAACGTTGCGGCCGGTCGATACACCGAACGCCTCGCGGAGGTTCCGGAGGTGACGACGCCGACCGAACCGGACGGCGGGTTCCACGTGTACCACCTCTACGTGATACAGGTTCCCGATCGCGATGCGCTTCGGGACCACCTCGCGGACGAGGGGATAGACACCGGCATCCACTACGACACCCCGCTGCACGAGCATCCGGCGATCGCCGAGCGTGTGGGGGACGTCGACCTTCCCCGGAGTGAGGCGCTCGCCGACCACATCGTGTCGCTCCCGATGCACCCGAACATCTCTGAGGCCGAAGTCGAGTACGTCGCCCGAACCATCGTGGAGTACTACCGATGAACTACGCCGTCATCGGAACGGGATACTGGGGAAGCAACCACGTGCGCGTCGCCACGGAATTGGCCGAGGAGGGGACCATCGACGACGTGATCCTCTGTGACCTCGACGAGGACCGCCTCGACGACCTCGCGTCAAGCTACGGCGTCCGAGGCGTCACCGACTACGAACGCCTCCCGGAGCTCGGCGTCGAGGCGGCCACGGTCTCGACGCCGTCGCCGACACACCACCGGATCGCGACGGACCTCCTTGAGGCGGGCATCGACGTGCTCGTCGAAAAGCCGCTGGCGATCGACAGCGAGGACGCGTGGGACATCGTCGACACCGCGGCGGAACACGGCCGAACGCTCGCCGTCGGCCACATCTTCAGGCATCACCCGGCGCTGGTCGACCTCAAGCGGCGGATCGACCGGGGTGAGCTCGGCCGGATCAAGTACCTCTCTACGTCACGGTTCTCGTTCCGCGCGCCACGGGAGACCACCGGCGCGCTCTATTCGCTCGGCGTGCACGACGTCGACATCTCGAATTACCTGCTCGGCGAACAGCCGGAGCAGGTGTACTGCTCGCTGGACGACGCGGTTCGCGAGGGTATCGACGAAACCGCCACCCTCGTCATGGAGTACGACGGTGCAACGAGCGTCATCAACGAATCCTGGCAGGTGCCGGTGTTCGGCAAACGGCGCGACCTCGTCGTCGTCGGCTCGGAGAAGGCGGCCTACGTGGATTATCTCGAGGACAACGTCATCGAGCTGTACGACAGCAGGGTCGTCGAACGGGACGGGGCGATGAGCGTTCGTGACGAGGGAAAACAGGTGTATGAAGCGCCGAACCGCGAGCCGCTTCGGGCGGAGATTGCGGAGTTCATCGATGCGAGCCGGGGCGAGGCGACGCTACGTTCGCCCGGTCACGTTGGTGCCCGGGCTGTCGAGCTACTTGAGTATGCCACGCGTTCGGCCGAGACGGGAAACACCGTCGGGGTCGCCGCATCGGATCGGGCAGAAGGGACGTCGGAGCGGGCCGATCCGGCACGGCTCGAATCCGACGGCTCCGGAACCGATCCCGACTCCGACGGAGTGGCGTAGTCGAGTAGCCGCTGGGTTTCCAGCGTTGGTCGTCGTCGCCGGCGTACGCCTCCGTCATCGGTTGTGATAGCCGACGATCTCTGCGGGGTTGCCGACGACGATGGCGTCATCGGGGACGTCATCGATAACGACGGCACCGGCGCCGACGGTGGCGTTTTTGCCAATCTCGACGGGTAACAGCGTCGCGTTCGTGCCGATCGACGCACCGTCGCCGATGATCGTCGGCTCCCACGCGTCCGGATCGCCACTTGGGGGGTACAGGTCGTTGACGAACTTCGCGCCGTGACTGACGAAGACGTCGTCGCCGATCCGCGTCAGCGAGGGGATGAACGCGTGTGACTGGATCCGCGTCCGGTCGCCCACGATGACGTCCGACTGGATCTCGGCGAAGCTGCCGATCATCACCTCGTCGCCGAACGTGGCGCCGTAGCAGTTGACGAATCGCCACACACGACAGTCCGATCCGAACTCACAGTCGTTCAGGACGGCAAATGGGGCGACTTCGGTCCCGTCACCGAGCATGCAATCGTCGACGACACGGGGCAGTTCCGCCGGCTGATTTGGTTGTGCCATGTACACGTATGATCCATGAACCAACTAAGGTAAACACTCGATACTCCATCGATACGCCGTCGATGCGCCGTCGATAGTTCGCCGATCGCCGACGGGTGTCGCATCGCGACCCACTCCCTCGCTCAGCCCTCGTTCAGCGCTCACTCCGAGCCGACGGTGCGCTCGATCTCCCCTCGGCGTTCACGGACCAGCCGCACGTCGTTCGCCCGGCGAACGGCACGTGCGCTGTAACTGGCGGTCGCGCCGCGTGCCGCACACTGTCGGAGTCGGTGTATCCAGACGGCGGAGAGACAGATCACGAACGCTCGGCGCTCGATCCCGACGGCGGCACAGTAGTCTCCAACCACGTCCCGAAGCGCATCCGCGTGTGGGCCGGGCGTCGTGAAGGCGGCATCGAGGCCCGCCTCGAGCCCGCCGAACGCCAGTCGCGCCGTCTGGAGCGCGAAGAACCCGGCGTCGACGATCGGGTTACCCTCAACGGCGCTCAGCTCCCAGTCGATCACCGCCGTAACTCGCCCACCACGTTCGGAGCCGAGGTCGGCGTCTCCGTCGACGAATACGTTCTTCGGATGGAAGTCGCCGTGGATCGGAGCCCGAAACAGCCGTACCGGGTCGCCGATCGGTGGAGGGTCCAGTCCGAGTTGCGGAAACCGGAGGTCGTCGCGGACGGCCGCAGGCGACCACCTTTCGGGCTCCGTGCCGTACTGTCGGTGGAGGCGGGCCAGCCAGTCAAATCCCAGTTCGAGAACCTGCCGAAACCGGTCGGGGTCGCGAGAGACGGCACCCGCGAGCGGCACGCCCCGGGCCGGGTGTTCCGTGTAGGTCGGGCCGAACCGTGTCATGGTCACCGACCCGTCCGGGATCGTCTCCGGAATCGGGACGCGCTCCGAGATCGGCTCGTTGAGAATCTCCGGGTCTTCGGTCACGCCACTCCCGTTTTTACGAATGTGGCGCATCGTGCGGCACTCATCGAGCGCGAACTCCGCGTGCGCCCGGCGGTGTGGAACCTTCGTGACGCCCGCGAGCGTCCCGTCCTCGTCGTCGACGAGAACCGTCGATCGCCCGCCGCCACGGGTCACCAGCCCGTCCGTGTCCGGAGCGATCGCGCCGCCGTCGGCGACCGGGGAGTCGATCCCGTGGCGATCGACGCCGGCGGCGTCGCCGTCGACATGACAGACCGCGAGATACGCCGGCCAGCATCGGTCAAGGAGGCCTCCGTCACGCATCACACCCGCAGCCCGTGCGATCAGTCGCTGAACGGCGGTTCCGTCCGACCGACTGGCGCCGAGCAGCCGCCGTATCGCCCCGGAGTCGTCGACGGGGATCACGTACGACGGGTCGGCCGAATCCGGGACGAGCGCGTACAGTTCGACATTCTCGAACCCCATCGCGGAGAGACGACTCCTGTAGCCACGGATGCCAGTTCGAGCCGTTTCCGAGAACGAACGCCGGACGTGTGGGCCGGTCGTCGGTGTGCCGAGGTCGACGGCGTCCGTGAGCCCCGCAAGGCGGGGCCAGCCGTCGAGCAACAGTAGGAGCGTCCCGGTCGACGCGAGGTGTCTCGTGAGTTGCCCGATTGCCGTCTCCAGCGACTCCGGGCGATTCCGTCCGACGAGGTCGGCGACGACCGTATCATACGGCGTCGACGGCGTCGGAAGCGAGGGGAGATCCGCGTGTATCGGCGTCACCCGATCCCCGGCGGCGTAGTCGTCGCGCTCGGCGAGAAACGAGAGGGAGGCGATGTCGGTGTCGACCGCGTCGACGGTGTCGGTGAGTTCGGCGAGCAGAAGCGATCGTGTGCCGACGCCGGCATTCACGTCGAGACAGCGCCCACCGATCGAGTCGGCTACCGGAATGCGCCACGCGTCCGCAGGGTCGACGAACAGCGCTTCCCGGACGGCGTACTCCGCTTCCAGGGCGTCACGCGGACGGTGCCGGTCGCCATCGGCATCCGACTCCGCCTCTGGTGACCGCGAAAATACCGTCGTCAGCGCGTCGGCGAGCGACTCCTCACGCATCCGCTCCCGGAGCGCCGACAGCAGTTCCGCGTCGACGCGTGTCGACGGGTCGACGATGTCCGTCCAGCTGTCAACGCCGTCCCGAACCGTGGATGGGGGATCGCTGAATCGGGTCCGCGCCGACCCGCGTGGGGATTCGGTCTCCTGGCTCATGGACACCGATACCGCCTCGTCGGCGTTGTTATGTGGACGGTACCGGGAAGCTTCCGGGCTGGAACACGAGGGGGCGGTCACGTGGAGCCCGAGGACGTGGAGGGGTCGGTCACGTGGTGCACGAAGCGGCGCAGACGTCGGTCACGTGGCCCCCGAAGACGAGACGTCCGTCGAAGGACCGGGGTCGTCAGCGGCATCATAACAATACACCGTCGACCGGTGGAACCCGACAACCGCCGAGTCAGCGATTGATTCGGCCGACACTTCATGTACGAAGGAACAACGATCGGCGTCGTCGTACCGGCATACAACGAGGAGGGATTCGTCGGGGAGGTGATCGAGACGCTGCCCGCGTACGTCGACCGGGCGTACGTCGTCGACGACTGTTCCACGGACGGCACGTGGGACGAGATCCGGGAAACTGCGGATCGTGTCAACGACCGATCCGACGAGGATGACGAAGACGACGATTACACCGACGGCGAACCCACGCAATTCGATCGACGGATCGTCCCGATCCAGCACGCGAAGAACCGCGGCGTCGGCGGCGCGATCAAAACCGGCTATCTCCGTGCAACGTGGGACGACGTCGGCGTCACCGCGGTGATGGGTGGGGACGGGCAGATGGATCCCGACAAGCTTACGCTGGTGATCGACCCGATCGTCGACGGGGAGGCCGACTACGCGAAGGGGAACCGGTTGCTCGACGCGGCCGACCGCTCGGAGATGCCCGGATTCCGATACGTCGGCAACGTGATACTCTCGTATCTCACCAAGATCGCCAGCGGGTACTGGTACATCGGGGATCCACAGAACGGCTACACCGCCATCTCGACCGATGCGCTCGACGGCGCGGACATCGAAGGGATGTTCGAGTTCTACGGCTACTGTAACGACCTGCTGGTGCGATTGAGCGCCAACGGATTCCGGGTTGTCGACGTTCCGATCTCCGCTAACTACGGGGACGAGGAGAGCGACATCGACTACCGGACGTACATTCCGCGGGTTTCGCTGATGCTCCTCCGCACCTTCCTCTGGCGGCTCTCCGTCCGTCGGGAGACCCCCGTCGAGGTCGCCCGGTCGGGGTTGTACGTCGGTGGCGCGCTCGGCGTCGCGGCCGGTCTCGCCTCGGCCCTGCGGTCGCTGCGGTCACACGTCGCCACCGGCGCCGAGAATACGAACCACGCGGCGGCCGCTGGCGTCGACGGACCATTGACCGGTGATGGCGGCATTGAGGCGGATTTCAACCGTGAAACCGTCGTCGATGACGAGGGTGAAACTGCGGTCGCTGACGCTGCTGGCGACGACGACCGTTCCGGCCGGTCCACGTGGGGAACGCTCGCCCTCGTCGTGGGCGTTCTCATGCTGGTGTGTGGCATGGTCGTCGACGCGACGATCAATCGCACGCTCAACGGCTCGGTCGAGTAGGAGCGGCGTGAACCACCCTACTTTGTGATCACGTGAACGAGCCCGCTGATAAACGGCCTCGGGTCGTCGGCTCGGAGCATATCGAAGGAGGGGTTTTCGACACAGGAAGCCGCGATCTCCCACGCCGTGCCCGGAAACGACGGCCGGTCCACGAACGGGGATTCGTCGCGAACGATGCTTTTCAGGTATTCTAACTCCCCGTACAGCAGATGCGTCCCGACGCCGACCTCGTACTGGAAGTCGCTTCGAACCGGGGCCTCGGTCGCTACCTCCCAGTAACCGGCCGGAAAATCGGCCCCGGCGCGGACCGCCGTCGCCAGTGACTGCCACACACGAGGGTTGATCTCCGTGAGGACGTACTCGCCCGTCTCGGCGTGTTTCATGTACTCGATACAGGCGAGTCCGTCGTACTCGAGCTGATCGAGCAGCGCCCGGCCGACCCGTTCGAGGTCCGGGTCCCGTATCGCCTCCCGGTAGACCCCACCGCCGCCGGTGTAGGAGTCACCCCGCACCTGCCGATGTTGAAAAGTCGTCACCGGCTCGCCGTCGTCGTACAGCGCACCGAAGAGATACTCGTATGAGGACGGAATGTACTCCTGAACGATGGGTGTGTGCTGCATCTCGGCCTCGACCGCCTCGACGTTCACCGCCTCGTTCGGGGCGACGTGCGTGACGTGTTTCGCGGTCGCCACGTCCCGTGGCGAGAACCCTGAGCACGCTTCGTCGGTGAGCAGGTTGTACCGTGACTTGATGATCAGGTCCCGATCCCACGCGTCGACGTCCGAAAGGAGTCGCGTCTCGGGTGCGGGCACGCCGGCGTCCGCGGCGGCCGCGACGAGTTTGACGCGGTCGAACACCGTTTCGAGGAGGTCCGACGAGGGCGTCACCAGCGAGACGTACGGCTCGAACACCTCCGCGTAGCGGGCGAACACGTACGCGTCCTGTGCGCGCAGCGGGAGGATCGTCGCCACGTCGTCGCGGGCGGCGAGCCCGACGAGCGCGTCCCGGTACGCGAGGACGTCCTCGTACGGGGACGGGATCGACACGAACTCGTCACAGAAGCGCGACGCGGCTGCCGGTGTGTCGCTGTGTTCGGAGGCGACGATCGTGTACACGCCACGCCGCGAGAGGGATCGGACACACGAGTACGCCCCGGACTCGAACCCGACCGGGATCACTACGGCATCTCGGGCCGTTCCGGCTTCTTCCATAATGAACGCATTCTCGCTCGATCGTATTGTTATGGGAGGAATACTCGTCGGTTAGCCTCCCGTCCCGTCGATCCGGTAGAGCCGGAACTCGCCGTTGTCCTGGACTCGACTGACACGATGATCCGTTTCGAGACGATCGAACCCGGACCGCGTGAACCGAATCTCGTTGTAGAGGTCGACCTCCTGTTTTTTATTTCGATCGCCGACCACCAGATAGCGGTCGTCCTCGAAGTGCGTCGTGAGGTTGGTGCTGAACAGCTCCCCTGTCACCCCCGCATCGTCGGCACGATAGCCGGGGAACTCCAACGACCCGCGTGCGGTCTCGCGGCCGAAATGCGCGTCGATGTATCGACCCTGCCCGCGTCGGAGTCCAACGAGTGTGGTGTCGCCGTCGTGGTACTCGAACGCGATCTCGTGACCGGAGAAGTCCGCGTCGTTCACCTGCTGGTTCGGCTGGTACATATACGGTGACATATGGACGACCAGCAGCTGTGCGGCGAGCAGCATCACGAACACGACGACGATGACACCAATCACCTGCGATCGGCTGAACGACGTGCTCCGACGGGTGCTCAGCTCGGAGAGTCGGTCGAGGAGGATCACGATCGCGACGGCTCCGAGGATCGTCACGATGGCCATGATGAATCCATGGAATCTGAAGTAGTGGTCGTCCTGATTGGCGAGGAAGACGATCATGAAGATCACGAACGGCGGGAAGAGGCCGACCGACAGGTACGTTATCGCGGCGTTACGCCACGACCGATCGGGATCCGTCCGGCCGACGAGATGGAGCAGCGTCAGCCCACCGGCGAGCACACAAAACACGAGCGACACCGCGAACAGTTTCACGAACAGCTCCTCGAAGCTTCCGCCGAGCGCGGCGAGCGAGGTGCCGCGTTCCGCCGTCTCGCCGCCGGTCGTCGCTCCCGACGTGGCGAGGCTGGAGACGACGCCCTCGAACCTGCTCGTCGCCCGCTCGTGTCTGAGCAGCCAAGTCACCAACAGCGTGCCGACGGCGACCGTGTGAATGGCGATCGGTCGGTGACTCGCGATCGGGTGGTCCGGGCGATACCGTCTCGCGGCGAATTGGACCGCAACGACGCCGGCGAGCAGCGAGACGAGCACCATCGTCTCTTGAGGGTGGACGAAGACGATGCCGACCGCGGCGAGCGCGAACGCGACCCCGGTTGCTGAGACCGGGAGGTCGCTCCGACCCGAATCGAGATGCAGAAACAGCAGGTACAGGACGAACGGTGCGAAGAGGATCGCCTGACTCGACGGGTGAACGAGCACGTGGACGCTGATCTTGTTGATCGGGATCAGCAGCACCGCCGCCCCGAGACCGACCGGAAGTGCCCACCGCGAGCCGGTAAGCAAGCCGACAAGCAGCGGCATCGTGAGCAGGTAGACTGCCGGAAACAACAACGCCGGTGAGAACTGGAGCGTCGTGGTGAGATCCAGCCCGGACAACGCGGCGAACTCGACGCCGATGAGATGGACCGCCGGGTACAACACCTCCTCCGGGCCGATCACCCCGGTGTGTATCTCACGAGCCCACCCGAGATGGGTTAACGCGTCACCGGACCCGTAGAACGCATACGACCGGAGGAGGGGGATCGAAACCACTGCAAGGAGACTGCCACCGAGGAGAAGTGCCCCTCCGTCGGCAAGTCGACGGGAGTCGGTCCCGAACAGCGTCACGATCGACGCGACGAATCCGACGCCGATACCGAGCCAGAAGAGCGTCGGCGTGGATCGGTAGATCGAGAGTTCGTAGTTCGTCGCGGGCGTCAGGTGCGCGATGATGATCGCAGCGGCGAACGCGAGAAATCCGACGGTCAATACGGCTCGAAAAATCGACGTCGCAGGGGTGTTTGTCATGAATGGCGATCGTTACCGGGGGATAGAACATCCAAACAGGGGACCGAATGGACCATTGTTACGGGGCGATTACCGCAAACGGGCTCGGTCGTCGCCATCGTCAACATCGACATCGAGCGTCTCGGCGTCGCTATCGTCCAGACTGATCGGCTCGCCGGTTACGTTTATTCGAGCGTTTCGGATGACGTTGTCCGCCGAGCCTCTGAAGGAGATTCCGCCCCTCCGCTGGCCGGTTTGTCGAATGTCAATATCCTCCAGCAGGCATTCGTTGCGTCCGACGATCGCGATCGCTTCGCCGTCCGCAGCCGATCCGGTGACCGTAACGTTCTCCATCTCGACGCTCGGCTGTATCCCGAACTCCACGAACACGGAGTTGGGTCGCTTCGCGTTGAACGCGGGAACGTCGTCCGCATCCGTCAGGATCTGCGTGTCGCGAACGATCGCCCGTGCGAGCTGACCGGACAGTTCGATCGCACCGTCGCTGTGGGACACGTCGTACATTTCAACGCGACAGTTCTCGACGACGGCGGGCTCCGGCGTGTCCTGTGGCTCGTAATCCGTGAGCCGGATTCCTCGCATATTGTCGAAGTCGAGACGGTCCTCATCACACCGGACGGTGGCATTTCGAACGACCGAACCGCCGCGTACGCGGACGCTCGAAATCCCGCAGTTGGCGAAGTGTCCCCCGTCGACCGTGATGCTCCCCGCGGGCGGGTCCGCATACAATCCGTTGTCGGGGAACCCCTCGATACGACAGTTGCGGAACGTGATGTCGCCTCGATTGTCGTTTCCGACGTAACACCCCGTGATTCCGCTTTCGACCGTCGCGCCGTCGGCGAGTCGTAGCCGTTCTACGACTCCCTCGCCGTCGGGGTCGGTTACGTCGACGCGAACTAAGCTCGGTCCGTCCTTGACCGTCCCCCTGGCGGTGATGTCCCTGACGAGCAGTTCGTCGCGAACCTTCAGATGGACCATCCGTCCACCCGCGTCCGGATGGGTGAAATCGAACGTGAGTCCCTCGACACGGATCTCCACACCATCGCCGCGCCCGTCGATGCTGAACAGATACGTCTGCGTTCCCGGATCGGGAACGATCGTCGCGTCGTTCCCGATCACTCCGGTTCGCTGGAACTCCTCGGGCTTCCACGACCCGTCCATCCGGTACTGGCCGGGCGGGAGATAGAGGATGGCCCCATCAGGATCGATCGATTCGAGGACCGGAAGGAGCGACTCCCCGCCGGAGGGATCCGCCCCGTGATCCACGACGTTCTCCAGTCGATCGAATCCGTCGGGAAGCGATGGTTCATTCGAGTCCGGGTCGTCACCGTTGTCATCAGGCTCCGTCGTCGTCGTCTCCTCTTCCGGATTGTCATTGCACCCCGCGAGTACTGCAATTCCGGCGACGCTGATGGAGGTTCGCTTACAGAACGAGCGTCGGTGCATTCGTACCCCACCGATTACTGGTCGTTGGCTTTGTAATGCGAACATTACCATGTAGTCGTCCGTCGTCGCGAATGGTAGGGCTCGTCAAACCGACAGGCCGGTCGAATCGATCGTTTCCCACACCGACCTCCCCCGGTCCGTGAGCTCGTACGCTCTGTTCTTCGTCCGATCGTCCGGAACGGCCAACATGACGAGCCCCTGCTCGCGGAGCTGGCGAAGCGCCCTCGAGACGTGCGTAGTGGAGGTCGAAATCGTCGAAGCCAACTGGGTCGGTGTGGCTTCCCTGTCGGTCAGTTGGCGGAGAACCGATAGCCGGTAGGTGGAGCTGATCACGTATCCGATTACGTTCCATTCCGTCGACATACCCCCCAATACCGACCCCACGCTCAAGACATCGTTGGTTCACAAACGCCGTGGGCTGTCGGACGTCGCCGACGGGCCGCTCCGACGGGAAATTTTATATATTATACGCCTGCTATCGTGTCGTAGACTCTCACGAGTATCGCGTAGGAAATGACTACTCCGACCACACGGCTCACCACGGCCATCGCGGATCCACGGATCGCAGACAGCGATTTTCGCTTCGTTCCTGCGTCGGCCGACACCGGATGGATAACGCTTGTCGGCGTCGTTCACGATCACCCAGCAAGCGTGTTTCGGGTCGTTGAAACGGTGAGAGCGCTCGATCCCAACGTCGTTGCCCTGGAAATCGCTCCCATTTCAGTCCCGCTGTTCCGTCGATATGCACGCCAGGGAGACACATATTCCGAGACGGGGCTGACGGGATCCCCCGAGGGCGGTGAAATGAGCGCGGCGATCGGTGCCGCGGGAGACGCACGCGTCGTTGGGATCGACCTACCGAATCCGGCGACGCTCAAAACGACGGTCGAGGCGGTCCGTGGCGAGTCCCTCTCCGTACGTAGCGCGCTTCGAGCTGGACACGCGTTCGGGCTTCAGACGCTTCATGCCGTCCGCTGTCGTGTCTCGCACGTGGCGTCGACGCTCGGGATCGACATCGACCCCGGCTTCGACGATCGGGGGGAGACCTACACTCGAACCGCATCGCCGGATGAACAGGCAGCGGAGGAGGACGACACCGTCGCAGCCGGGACGGCCCTCCTCCGAGCGTTCACTCGCCCGCCGGCGCTGGAGGCATTTGACGGAGCGCGCGAGGCCGCAATGGTAGCGGAGTTGCGCACCCACCGCCGAAACGGATCCAACGTGGTCGCAGTCGTTGGGTATGCGCACCTGAATCCGATTGCCGAGCAACTCCTGCAGGTGTAATTGGCAGTCACATCGAGTCTTTCTGCAGAATCAGCGCTCATTACCATCCAGTTGGCTGTCCATTCCTCCCTCATTGGTGTATATAACAATGCGCAGGGATCGACTGGTGTTGACTACGGGGACTACCCGTGTGAAACGATGGTCAGAGAATTCCAAGATAGCGACAAAGGACGCGGCGTAATGACTTCGGATGGAACGGTTATCGGTCACGTGCAGGCGGTTGCCGGTGACATAGCCCATGTCACACCCGAAAGCGATCTCGACGGAGCGATTCGGCAGAAGCTCGGGTGGACGGCTGAAGAACAGGACGTGTACGAACTTCCGCACAAATCCGTCAAGGAGATCGACGACCGAGGAATCCACCTCGAGTAGTCGATCCGTGCGGGCGGTCTCAGTTTTCAGTACTGCTCGACACGAGCAGTACGAACCGAGGCAACGTATTTTGAGACGGATACTTCGGAGGTTTTAGTGTCGATATCGCTCGTCAGTCACCCTCGGTTGTATCTCGAGGTGTACTAACGCAGTACAAGTATTACAATCATAACTCTGTAATCCACAACCACTCCGCAAGCAATTCTCAAACGGGAGTTCGTCACGACGGCGGAGTCAGTTGCGTGGCCGAGAGAGACGAACCCCACTCACCGGTCACGGGTGACGATCTCCCCAGATGCCGTCCGCGCACCCGCCGAGAGGGTAACCCCCGGCTGGATACCGGTTTGGATCCCCGTTTTCACGTCGGGACCGATCACCGTTCCGAATTTGCGACGACCGGTCGACACCCGCCGGTCGCCGACGGTGACGGACACCGGCTCGTCGTCGTGGCGGAGGTTCGCGACGTTGGTTCCCGCGCCGAGGTTCACCCGGGGACCGATGATACTGTCACCCACGTAGGACAGGTGGCCGATGGCGGCGTCCGCCATGACGACGCTGTTTTTCACCTCGACCGCGTGGCCGATTCGTGCTTCCGGCCCAACGAGCGTCGGGCCGCGAACGTAGGCGTTCGGCCCGATCAAACTCCCGGAGCGGAGCAGGACCGGTCCGTCGATCACGACACCGGGGCCGACCTCGACGCCCGGTTCGCAGATCACCGCCCCGCGAAGGGTCGCGTCCGGGTGTATCTCCGCGTCGCCCGCGACCTCCGCGTCCGCGTCCCTGAGACGACGAGTGGCGGTCGGAAGCCGTCGTTCGCTCGCTTCCAACAGCTCCCAGGGGCGGCCGACGTCCATCCACTCCTCGAAGTCGACGATACCGACGGTGTCGCGTTCGATAACCCGGTCGAGCACGTCCGTCAGCTCCAGTTCCCCTCGCTCGCTCCGTGGGACGTCAAGGAGGTCGACGACGTCCTCGGGGAAGGCGTACGCTCCCGCGTTGATCGTGTTGGTTTGGGGGTCAGCCGGTTTCTCGACGACTTCGGTGACGACGCCGTCCTCCGTCATGAGCACGCCGTACGACGAGGGGTCCTCGACACGGTAGGCACCGACTGCGGGAACCGAGTCGAACAGCGTATCGAGGTCCGCCGCACGACAGAGGTTGTCCCCGTTCAGCACGGCAAACGGACCATTGACGTGGTCGACCGCGACGCGCAGGGCGTCCGCAGTCCCGAGTTGGTCCGGCTGGTCGGCGTAGTGGACCGGTACGCCGGCGTACTCCTCGCCGAAGTACTCCCGAACCTGCTCGCCGCCGTAACCGACGGTGAAGACGAGTTCCGTCGCGCCAGCGTCAACCGCAGTATCCGCGACGTGTGCGACGAGCGGCCGATCCGCGACGGGCAGCATCGGCTTCGGGATCGTCTCCGTGAGCGGACCCATCCGGGTGCCGCGTCCTGCTGCGAGAATAATGACTTGCATGGTTGTCGACTCGCCCACCGTTCCGGTTTAGTATGCACATACTACTCCCTCAATCAGGTGCCAGTGACTTCTTTTTCAGCGGTGTGCGATCCGGCACCGTTGAAATTATATGCAAACCGTCTTTTTTCTTTTCTTATATTTTAAGAGACATGAGTAGCACCGTTTTGAATCATATATTGGTGTGTGAGGATGATATTCCATACCGATGTCGACACACTTCTAACATAGAGATAAGTTTCATTTTATATCTGTTTTAGGATAGTATATTAAATTTTGTTCTAAGACATTTACAAATATAG
>PWGU01000185.1 GCA_003554605.1 Halorubrum sp. | reverse complement strand
TTCGATCCCCACACCGAGGAGCGTCCCGACGTAGACAGCGACCCCGAGAAGGCCGCCGATCGCGACACCGAGGGGACCACCGGGCCCGAACGCCTGGACGGCGGTGAGGACGGCGACGGTGAGCAGGCCGGCCAGTACCGGCTTGGAGAACGCCCGGTCGTATGGAGTCATCCGCTCGAAATACCATACCTCACACAGCTTCGTCACGTTCCGAAGCGCGAGCACGCCGGCGGAGGCGACCGCCGCGCCGACGAGCCCGAACGCCTGCACGAACGCGACCGTGAGGACGACGTTCGCGACCCCGAAGACCCACGCGTTCGCCATCACGACGTACTGGTGATCGGTCATCATCAACAGGTAGCCGCTCGGGCCGGTCCCGGCGTTGCACAACTGGCCGACGAGCAACAACAGGAGCACCGTCGCACCCGCCGTGAACTCCGGTCCGAACAGCCCAAGCAGTTCGACCCGGAACGTCCCGATCAGGAGGGCCACGAGGAGACTTATCGTGAATATCCAGCGGGCGACGGTCCGATAGGTCGCGACGAGTTCGTCACGGTCTCCCTGCGTGTGGAGCCGGGAGGCGACCGGCGCGAACAGCTGGTTGGCCGCCAACAGCGGGACGTATAACACGCCGGCGACCAACACGGAAACGTTGTAGACGGCGACGGCGGTCGCGGAGAGGAACACGCCGACCACCAAGACATCGAGGCGGCCCTGCATGACCGTCCCCGCCTCCTTTGCCGTCAGCGGCAACGAGTAGTTGTAGTACTGTTTGACCGACCCGCGGGTCGCCGCCGCCGACCGGAGCCGTGGACGGACATCGGTTCGAGTGAGAAATAGATACGTCGCCAGCCCGAGCGTAAGTACGCTCGCGACGACCATCGCCGCGACGACGCCGAACACCGAGTAACCGAACAGTAACGCAGCCCCGACACAGACGACCCGCGCGATCGGTTTATAAATCCGCTTGGTGAACACCTCGTACTCGATGACCTCAAGCGCCCGGAACGTCGCATAGAGGAGGTTTGCCACCGTGTCCAAAAAGAGGATCACCGCGAACAGTCGCAACACGCCGACGAACGTCGGCTCGTCGAGCGTGAGCGAGTTTATCAACGGAGCGCCGACGAACAGCGCGCCGGCGACGACGCCCGCGCCGGTGATCGAGGTCACCCACGCGAGCGCCAACATGAACGCGCGTTTGGGCGGATCGTCCTCGTACTGTGGGAGGTAGCGCACGATCGATTTGTCGCCCCCGAAGTTCGTGAGCAACAGCGCGGTGAACGCGAGGGTCTTGCCGTACGCGAACAGGCCGTAAAGCCCAGCCCCGAGCCACCGGGAGACGAGCAGGTGGAGGACGAACTCGCCGAGATCTGAGATGACCTTCCCGACGGTATAGACCGACCCGCCACGGAGGATGGTGGCGAGCGGCGATCGGCGGGGTCGCGTCTCGTCTCCGCCCATGGATCGGGGACGGACCGGCGGTTGATGGCTTTTTATATCCGGTGGGCGGAGGGAGGTGACCTATCCGCCCGTCCGCTCGATGGAATCGGCCCTCCCGCCGACCTCACGGATCCGACGCATGACCGCGTCCGTTCGCGATCGGGAGACGGTCACGGTGGCGGTGATCGCCTCCCCATAAGAGACGTCGGAGACGACCCCGACCTCATAGAGCCACGAGAGCGTCGCCTGCGCGGGGTCGCCGTGCGGAAGCGTGAGATGCAGCCGGCTGACAGGGAGGGCGGCCCCGATCGCCTCCTGAACCGCCATCGGCGTCGCCGATTCGACCACGATGGGACGTGCGTCGAACCGGTCCACAAGGTGGACGACCGGCGCGCGGCCCGATTCGTGGCCGACCACGAAGTCCGCCCGCCGTAACGCGGCGATCGTTTCGGGCACGACCGACTCGAACGGCTCGGGGAGGGTCCCCTCCCACGGGAGCGCTGGCGTCTCTGTCACGGCGAGCCGGTGGGGGCCGAGTGTCCCCATGGTCGTCTCAGCGCGCATCGGCGGTGACGGATCACCATCGGCGTCGTCGAAAAACAACCCACGGCCGATCGATGGCGATGCCCCCAGGAGGTTGAGGACCACGACGTAGGCGTCGGCGTCGCGGTGTTCACGCTCGATCGACGCCTCGGCCCGGCGTATCCCGTCTTCGACCCGCTCACGCCGGTCCGTACAGCGGCGTTCGAGGTCGCCCACCCGACTGGCGGTCCCGCTCGGGGACCGTCCGGACTCCGTGCGGAGGCGTCGCTCCGCAGCCAGTCGTTCGAGGCGGGCCTCCCGCAGTTCGAGGCGGGCGTCCGCGACGGGATTCTCGGCCGCGAAAGACGACCACACCGCGCCGGCTCGATCGAGGATGGAGACCGACGGGAGCCGGTCGGCGAGGTCGAGGAGCTGGCCGATATGTGGGTCGCCGTCGATGACGACCAGCCCCACCCCTCCCTCCGCGATCCGGTCGGCGACGTCGTTCACGACCCCCGGGGGGATGTAGTAGCGCCCGTGCTCGGGCGCGTCAGTCGTCACCGTCTCGAAGACGTACCCGAGCGACTCCATCACGGCTGGAAGCCACGGGGTGACCCGGCCGGCCCGACCGGAGACGATCGCGTGGGCGGTCATCCGTTCCACCGATGGGGACCGTCGCGGGACCAGATGGCTGGTCCGACCCTCATCGTCCTCGATGGCGACACGGGGGATCTACGACCGGCTGACGGAAAAGCGGTGTCGTGGGGGCGCGGTCGTTAAACGAGTGATCGGATAACGGCTCGCGAGCAGAAGCGAGTGAGCGCTGGAGGATTTGAACCCCCGACAACTTGGTCCGAAGCCAAGCACTCTATCCAGACTGAGCTAAGCGCCCTACCTGAAAATTCACACTCGATGGTTTAAGCCTCGCGATCCGAATCCGCTCCGTGGCGGGTGGATTACCTCACCGACGGGGCTATAATCAAAAAGAATATTATCCGGAGCCGAGAGTATTTATGTAGTTGATGACCCTCGGTAGGATGACCCCCGCGTCGATCGGTGGGTCGCGGTCGATAGACCCCGTTTCGAGCCACGCCTATGTATGATCTCGCCCCGCACCTCGAAACCGAGGTCGCTCCCGGAACGAACCTGCTCCTCATGGGGCCGCCGCTGACTGGAAAGCGGAAGCTGGCGATGGACGTGCTTGCCGCGGGGACCGAGCGTGGCGACGGCGCGATCGTCGTTACGACGAAAGACGGCGCGGATAGGGTATTAAAAGACTACGCGACCCGAACCCCGTACGAGGGGAAGCCGGTCGCCGTCGTCGACTGTGTCACGAGACAGCAGGCCGTCTCGGACGTACGCGATGACGACCGGATCAAGTACGCATCATCGCCGGTCGATATGACCGGGATCGGGATCAAACTCTCGGAGTTCCTCCAGGCGTTCTACCGCGACCGCGGTATCAAGCGAAACCGGGTCATGGTGCACTCGCTCTCGACGCTGCTTATGTATTCGGACCTCCAGACGGTCTTCCGGTTCCTGCACGTCTTTACCGGCCGGCTCCAGAGCGTCGACGGCCTCGGGCTCTTTTCTATCGACTCCACGGCACACGACGATCAGACGATGAACACGCTCAAACAGCTCTTCGACGGCGTCATCGTGCTTTCGGAGGACGAGGAACCGAAGATCCGGCTCGCACAGTAGCGACCCCCCGGAGCGTTTTATCCGCAACGACACGTAGTGGGCCGTATGGCCGCAACATCCGACGACGAACTCGACGCGTTCTTAGAGAGCGAGACGATCGCCGTGATCGGCTGCTCAACCACGCCCGGCAAGCCCGCCCACGACGTCCCGGCATACCTCCAAACACAGGGCTATCGGGTGATCCCGATCAACCCCTTCGCCGATGAGATACTGGGTGAACGGGCCTATGACAGCCTCGCGGCGGTCGAACCGACCGTCGACCTCGTCGACGTCTTCCGACCGAGCGCGGAGATACCCGACGTGTTGGCGGCGGTGAAAAAGCGGCACGCCGACCGCGGCGATGCCTCGCGCGTCTGGATCCAACTCGGGATTTCCCACGACGAGGCGGTTCAGGCCGCCGTCGAGGACGGACTGGCGGTGGTACAGGACCGCTGTCTGAAGGTGGAACACGCACGGCTTCGTGGGTGATCCGCTCGGCCCGGTCGGTCCGGGCGGCTACCCGGTCCACTCATCGAAAGATCCGTAAAGTCCCTTCGAGAGATACCGCTCCGAGGAGTCCGCAAAGACGGTGACGACCGTGTCGTGTGGGGCATCGATGCGTCCCGAATCGATCCCGCGGGCGACGCGTTTCGCGGCGATGCTGTTCGCGGCCGCAGAGGAGGCGACCAAGTGGCCCTCTTCGGCGGCGAGTCGTGACATCTCCGCGTGGACGTCCCGGTCGGCGATCTGGACGACGTCGTCGACCAGATCGGGGTCGAACAGCTCGTTCGTTTCGATGTCGTGGGTGCCGATCCCCTCGGTTTTGTACGAGTCGTGCTCGACGGTTTCACCGAGGAACTCCCGGTAGGCGGAGCCCTCCGGTTCGACGGCAACGATGTGGGTTCCCGGGTCGTGCTCGCGAAAGTAACGCGCCATGCCCATGAGGGTCCCGCCTGTACCGCAGCCGGCGACGACGGCGCCGACGCGGCCCGAAAGCGCCTCGTCGACCTCCGGGGCGGTCGTCTCGTAGTGTGCCTCCGCGTTGAGCGGGTTCGAGAACTGCTGTGGAACGACCGCGTCGTCGAGCTCGTCGGCCAGTTCGTGGGCCCGCTGGATCGCATACCCCATGCCGTCCTCCGTCGGCGTGTTGATCACGTCCGCACCGAGCGCGCGCATCAGCTGTTGTTTTTCGACGGAGAACCGTTCGGGGACGACGAAGACCGCACGCACCCCGAGCTGTCCGGCGGCGACGGCGATGCCGATACCGGTGTTGCCGGCCGTCGGCTCGATGACGGTCCCCCCGGGCGGAAGTTCGCCCCGCTCAAGCATCCGTTCGAGCATGTATCGGCCGATCCGGTCCTTGATGCTCGCGCCAGGGTTGAACGATTCGAGCTTCGCATACACCGGAACGGCCTCCGGTCCGTCCTGGACGCGGACGAGCGGCGTCTCCCCGATGGTCTCAAGTACCGATGAAAGGGGTTCACGATGGGTCGTCATGGATGGGTTGGGTGAGGGATCACTCGGTCAATTGTCCATTCCGCCGGCGTGTACGGACCGCGTTGTGCCGATGCCGTTCCTCGTGGATCCACCTCCGCGGTCGTTCGCCTCGATGGTTCCGGACGGCGTCGGTTCACGCGGTCCGATTACGGGGTTTCCGCCCCCTCGGCGTCGTCCCCGGCCGCCGCGTCGGTGTCATCGCTCGCAGCGACGTCCTCGTTCGTTCCGTCCTCGGCATCGTCACCGGAGGCGGCCTCCGCGTTCGTCTCCGCTTCGCCGATATGCGCCTCCGCGCTCGTCGCCTCGAGGTCGACGCCGACCTCCTCGGCGATGGCGTTCAAGATCGCCCGCTGTTCGGCCAACTCGTTTTCCAGCCGCCCGACCCGCTCGGCGGTATCATTGACCGTTTCCTGTGTGTTTTGGACCTCATCACGGAGCTCGTTGAGCTTCTGGTAGGTCCGTTCGGCCTTGTCAGCGAGCGTCTGAATCCGCTTTGCGGTGTCGCCGAATCCCATGGCGGACCTTTCTCGCTCGGGGTACGTGTGTGTTCCGCTCGGCGGCCGCCCGCCGGCTCACGTACGGCGGCCACCCGGGAGGACGGAGGTGTTTTTATCACACCGCGCTTGGGTCCGGTATGAGCGTGGAGCGGATCCTGTTGACGAACGACGACGGCATCGACGCCGTCGGGTTGCGCGCGCTATATGATGCCCTCTCAACCGACTACGAGGTGGCGGCGGTCGCCCCCGCGGAGGACCGATCCGCGGTCGGCCGCACGCTCTCCGGGAGCGTCGACGTTCACGAGCACGAACTCGGCTACGCGGTCGAGGGAACCCCCTCGGACTGCGTCGTCGCCGGGCTCGGGACGCTCCTGCCCGAGGCCGACGTCGTCGTCTCGGGCTGTAATAAGGGGGCGAACCTCGGGGCGTACACTCTCGGTCGATCGGGGACCGTTTCCGCGGCGGTCGAGGCCGCCTTCTTCGACGTTCCCGCAGTCGCCGCCTCGATGTACATCCCCGGGGACGACGACTGGTGGAAACGCGAACTCGACGTCGCGGAGTTCGACCACGTCACCCGGACGGTCGAGTTTCTCGTCGACCGGGCGGTTGACGCCGGCGTCTTCGACTCGGTCGATTACCTCAACGTGAACGGCCCGCCGGCGGATCCCGATACGACCGCCCCAGTGCGGCTCACCGAACCGTCGCCGATCTACGACCTCGACGCCGAGCGCGACGGCGACCGTATCGAACTCACCGATCGGATCTGGGGTCGGCTGTTCGACGGCGAGGTCCCCGACCCCGTCGGATATGACCGTCGGGCGGTCCTCGACGGGGAGGTGTCGGTCTCGCCGCTCTCTATCGCCCCATC
>PWGU01000031.1 GCA_003554605.1 Halorubrum sp. | reverse complement strand
TGACGGGCGCGACGAGATTTGAACTCGCGACATCTTGGTCCGGAACCAAGTGCTCTGTCCGCTGAGCTACGCGCCCTCGCACTCGTGTACCGCAGGCGGCCGTTTAACAGTTCTGTTCGTCGATCACCCCCTCCTCGGCGTCCCCCTCGACCTCGTGAGGGTCGGTCACCCATTCGAACTCCGTCCCCGCTCCATGCGCCCCGCCATCGGTCCGGACCTCGCCCGTGTCGAGCCAGTCGAAGCCGTCCCCAGCTCCATCGTCCGGGCCGAGCCACAACAAGCCCCACCGGCCGTCGACGATCGCGACCCAGACGATGAGCGCCGGGGGCAACACCACCAGCGCGGCGATGTACGCGAGGACGATCGAGGCGGCGGTGAGCAGCCCGAACTGCCCGAGGAGCGGCGTAATGGCGAGCACGAGGACGCCCGTTCCCAGCGCCGTCGTCCCCATCGTTCCGGTAAGTGCCCCGCCGGTGCCCTGCAGGGTGGTTCGGACGGCGTACTCGACGTCGCCGGTCGCTTCGTACTCGTCGGTGAACCGATGGGCGACGTGGACGGTGTAATCGACCCCGAGCCCGATGGTGATGGCGAGGATGGTCGCCGTGAGGGCGTTGAACGGGATCCCGGCGAAGCGCATCGTCGCCGTGAGCGTGGCGATGGCGACGCTGACGGGAATGAGCGTGACGAGCCCGAGCGATGGTCTCCCCAGAAAGAGCCCGAAGAGGACGACGAGGAAGACCGACGCGAGCCCGAGCGCGGCGGCAAGTGACGTGATCGCGGACTCGAAGATCTCGTCGGCGACCGACTGAAAGACGACGATGTCACCGGTCGCGATCGCCTCGCCACGGTAGCGGTCCGCCACGGTTCGGGCGTCGGCGGTGATCTCCTCGTCGTCGGCGTCGGCTTCGACCTCGAAGATCACCCGGGTAGCGCGGTCGTCCTCGGTGAGGTACTCGTCGGTAAACGCCTCGAAGTCGCTCGCCCGCAGTTCCCCGTAGATCCGATCGAGGTTTCGGTTCGGCGATCCACCGTCGAGCGCGCTATCCTCGACCAACTGGGCGAACTCGGGGTCCTCCTCGGCGTAGGCGTCGATCGGGTCGGTGACGGACTCGGTCCGGGCCTCGCCGTCCTCCTCGATGAACGTCGTCGGGGGGTCCTGCTCGGCGCGTTCGAGCGATCGGATCGCCGTGTCGGCGGTCATCCGGTCCTCGATGTAGATCGTTATCGTATCGTCTTCGGCCGTCTCGAACGTCTCCGTGAGGACGTCTATCGTCTCGGTGACGGTGTATTCGGCCGGCTGGATCGGCTCGGGGAAGTACTCGACGTACCACGGCTCCTCGCTCGGCGGGAGGAAATCCTCGTCATCGAAGGTCGTATCCACGCCGCTGCCGTAGCCCGCAGCGCCCGCGGTGAGAAGCAGGACGACGATGAGGAACACGCCCGGTGCGGGTCTGGAGATCCGGCTGAGGCCGGGGAGGACGCGTCCGAGGACGGAGCCCTCGGACCCGAGCGGTCGGGTGCCGAACGAGGGAACCCAGTCGCGCTCGGCGCGCCAGCGGTCGACGACGAGCTTTGCGGCCGGGAAGAAGCCGACGAAGATGACGAGCGTGAAGGCGATCCCGATGCCGGCGACGACCCCGAACTCCCGCAGCGGTTCGAGGTCGCTGGTGAGGTTCGCCAAGAACCCGATGACCGTCGTCCCCGCGATGATAGTATACGCGACGACGAGCTGCCCCAACGAGATGCGCATCGCGGGGACCGGATGTGCACCCGTGATACGCTCCTCACGGTATCGGTTCACGGTGTGGATGCCGAAGTCGATCCCGATCGCTAGAAGCAGGACGGGAACGGCGATCAGCATGTCCGAAAAGGGGATGCCGGCGTACCCGGTGAACCCGAACGTCCAGACGACGGTCATCATTAACGCGACGCCGCCGAGGATGAAATCGAACGGGTCCCGGTAGGCATACGCCAACAGCCCGAGGATGACCGCCAGCGCCGCGGGAACGACGATAGCGAGCGAGTCGAAGATGACCGCCTCGAACTCCGCATCGATGATGCCGCTCCCGAAGACGGTGATGTCGCCGGTCGTCCGCTCGGCGACGCCCTCGGCTTCGAGTTGGATCGCTTGGGTGTCCGTTTCCTCGGGGAACTCGTGGGTAACGACGCCGAGGGAGGCGGACGCCGTGCCGGATTCGGCGTTGTAATCCTCCGAGAGGAGCGAGCCGAACGCGGGGTTCTCGCCGGCCGCTTCGACCGCCGCCTCGAGTTCACCGGGGGAGGCCCGCTCGACGGCCTCGCGCTGCTCCGCTGGGGTCTCGGCCTCCGGATCGAGCTCCCCTGCGACCTGCACGGCCGGCGCGGAGACGCTTTCCACGCGAAGCTCATCGCGTTCCGAGAGCCGCTCGACGGTCTCCAACATCGCGAGCAGCCCGTTCCGATCGAGCACGTTCGCGTCCTGCTGTATCAGCTGTGTGGTCGGCTCCTCACCCCCGAAGGCCGGATCGAACTGTTCGTTCACCCGTTCGAGCGCGTCGGCTTCGGGGTTGTCCTCGACGAACTGGTCGCTTCCCGCCTCCGAATCGAGCAGCGCCATTCCGGGGGCGAACGCGAGCGTGAGCAGCAGGCAGACGATGACGACCCGGCGAGGGTACTCGACGACCCGATCGGTTACCGCCCGAAACAGCTTCTCTGAGGGGCGCATGGCTCGCTACCGGTTTCGGAGGCGGGCACGAACCCGCTCGATGGCGTCGGCTATCCGTCCACGTTTGTAGACGGCCGCGCCGATGAACAGGAGGGCACCGACCAACGCGATGGGATGGGTCAAGAGCGCGACGAGGAGGCCGTTGTCGTCGGCCGTCACGTCGAACGGGAGCCGATAGGTGTCCGAAAGCTGTTCGTCGCCGTCGGCGTCGTCGTAGCGGAAGTCGATGGAGGTCGCGTACGTGTTCGGGCTGGCACCGTCGTCGACCTCCACGGTGAAGCTCACCACCGTCGACTCGCCGGGGTCGAGTTCGGTGACGAACGCCTCGTCCTCGTCGACGTCGAGCGGGTCGTCCGCGAACAGCTTCGCCTGGACGTCGGTAACCCGCTCGGAGCCGTCGTTGGTCACGCGCACGTCGTACCGGACGGTGTCGCCGGCGGTAGCGTTGGCCGGGTCGGTGGCGGGTTCCGCGGGCTCCACGGCGAAGGTGTCCTCGGACTCGGCCACTTCGACGACCACATCGTCGGGCTCCGAGACGGCGAGGTCGCCCTCGGCGGTCCGGTATCGCGTTGCGAGGTTGAGGGTGCGCTCGCCGGGTGCGGCGTCGTCGCGGATCCCCGCCTCGAACTCGACCACCGTGGACTCCCCGACCGCGAGGTCCCCGATGGTCACCTGCGTGTCGCGGGGGACGACGTTGGGGTCGGTCGGAAGCGGCTCGTCGACGACACCCTCGATCGCCGGTGCCTCGTTGTCGAAGATGACGACGGCGTCGGAGAGGTCCCGTGGCCCGTCGTTTCGGACCTCGGCCTCGAACGTCCCGTCCTCGTCGACGCGAAGCGTGGAGTTGCGCCCCTCGTGGGCGACCGACTGCTCCGGGAGTGGGGTTATCCCGGTCCGGACCGTCCGGGCGGAGGCGTCAGCCTCCTCGCCGTCCCGGTAGTCCACGTCGAGTTCGAACGTGGAGGGCCGCTCGGTTGCCTCGTCGTCGGCGTCGACGCGGTAGGTGAACGTCTCGTTTCCGCCGGCTTCCCACTCCTCGACGTAGGTGTCGGTGGTTCCCGCATCGGAGGTGAACGAGAGGTCCGGGTCGACCGGGCTCGCGCTCACGCTCGCGTCGCCGGCGACGTCGTCGCCGACGTTACGCATGGTCACGTTGACCGTGCCGGGGACGCCCGCCTGTATCTCGCCGTCCACGTCGACGACGGCGAACTGGGCGCGGTCGGTGATCTCGACTTCGACGGGGATCACCTTGGTTTCGACGCGCTCGGTTCGATCGGTCGCGCCGTCGTCGTCCTCGGCGCGGACTACGTTCCGGTACTCCAGTTCGATCGGGACCTCATAGACGCCCGGTTCGGCGTCCGCCTCGGGGACGACGGTGAAGTCGATCGGCCCGGACGTCCCCTGTGAGATGTCCCCGATGGGCTGTTCGTCCGTTCGGACGTCGAACGGTACGTCATCGAACCCCTCGTCGTCCGCCGCGTCGCCGGTGAGGATCCGTGCGGTGGTCTCGTGGGCGGTCAACACCTCGCTTTCGAGGGTGTCGAAGCCGCCCTCCCGCAGGTCGCCTCGGTTATTCAACGTCACCGAGAGTGTCGCCTCCTCGCCCGGAACGAACGCCGTCTCGGGCGCGTATGCGTCGATGTCAGGATCGCCGCGGGCGGTGTCGTTTGCGGCCACCAACGTCACCGCTCCCGCAACCGTAAGCGTGAAAAATACGACGACGGCGACCGTTCGGATCCTGTTCATACTGATTGGAAATCGGTAGGGCCTCACCGAGTAATAGGGTTGTCAAACATCCAAAAACATCGTATCTGTTTTTGTACATAAACTGCGTAAGCAAACGGGTCAACATGCACGCTCAAAACACTGAGAACGAGTAAATCAGGATGATCGATCATCTCTGAAGGAGAACGGGGTGAAGTTTTCACAACGAGACTTAATATATCGGTGTTCTACGGGACGTATGGAATCGCTCTGTGATCTGGGGGTGTCGAGCTACGAGGATCGCGCCTACCGTGGGTTATTGACGCTCGGCTCCGGGACCGCGGCCGCCGTCGCCGAGGAGAGCGGGGTGCCGAAGGGACGGATATACGACGCGCTCGGCGGGTTGGAATCCCGCGGACTGGTGCGGGTGCAGACCGACCGCGAGCCGAAACGGTACGTGCCGGTCGAGCCGGAAATCGCCGTCGACCGGCTGGTCGCCGCCAAACGCGAGGAACTGGAGACACGCATCGAGACCTACGAATCGGGGAAGGATGCGCTCATCGAGGGGCTGGCACATACCGGCCGACCCACCGACGAGTTCTGGACCGCCGCCGTCGGCGCCGAGGAGTCACTCGAGTTGCTTATTGAACGGGTCGATGCGGCCACCGAATCAGTCGTCATCACCGCCGCCACCGTCTCCGCACAGTTCGACGTAAGCCAGGAGACGCCGACGCTGCTCGATCACCTACAGGACGCGATCCAGCGCGGGGTCGATGTCTCGGTTCTGTTGGCCCCCGGTGTCTTCGACGACGCGCTCTCGGCCATCGACGACGACCGAGCCGCCCGGACCCTCGCACGCGGCCCGTTCGAGCTCCGGGTGACCGACGACGTATACGGAACCTTCCATTTGATAGACGGCGCTGAAGTCTGTCTGCAGGTTCCCGACCCGTTGATCCCCGGACACCTGTTCGGGATGCTCAACCTGCGCGACACACGGTTCGCTGCGCGCGTCGAGGCCGGATTCCGTGAGGCGTGGGAGGACGCCGAGGTGATACGGCGCGTGTGACGCCATTCCGGAGTCAGCCAGTGGGTATCGAATTTCTGGAGTCAGCCAGTGGGTATCGAATCGGATAATTGGGGATGCGTCTTTATGACTCGTGGCGGCGAAGCCCCCGTAAGGAATGTCCCCGGCTCGCCACGACGGACTTGACCCCTCCAGCGAGCCGCCGGCCCACGCCGATCGGTTCCTCCTCGTCGTCGCCGTCGACGGCGAGGTCGGCTTCGCAGGTCCCGGGGTGCCGCGGGTCCTCGGCTTCGATCGGGGGGAACTCATCGGCACGGACCTCCTCGATCGCGTCCACTCGGACGAACGACGGGCGGTCTCGGATGCGCTCTCGGCTGTCGCAACGACGCGCCGCGTCGTCCATCGCGTCACTCACGCCAACGGGGGGTACGTGTGGGTTCAGTCGGTCGTCGACGAAGAGCTCGCGCCCGGGTTCGGGGGCCGGGTCGTTACCGCCCGCTGTGTTGACATCGACCGAACGTTTCCCGAGCGATTCCGCGAGTTCTTGGAGTACGGACGCGACATCGTCACCGTCGTCGACGAGGACGGCCGGGTCCGGTATGAAAGCCCCTCCGTCGAGGAGGTGCTCGGGTACGAACAAGGCTCGCTGGTCGGGCGATCGCCGCTCGGATATATCCATCCGGAGGACCGCGAGCGCGTCACCGAGGACTTTTATCGGGCGTTGTCGAACCCCGATGAGTGCACCCCGCTTGAGTACCGCTACCGGACCGCCGACGACGACTGGGTCTGGCTCGAATCCCGCACCCGCGGGCTCCCGGACGACACCGTCGGGCGGCTGCTTATCAACTCACGCGACGTGACGGAGCGGAAGCGTCGTGAACGCCGGATCGCCGACCGCAACGAACGCCTCGACCGCTTCGCGAGCATCGTCTCACACGACCTTCGAAACCCGCTCGCCGTCGTCAAGGGGTCCATCGAGATGGCGAAATACGCGGACGACACCGCGCCGCTCGACCGGGGGGAGCGGGCGGCCGAGCGCATTGACCAACTCATCACGGAACTGCTAACGCTCGCCCGACAGGGGAAGGGGATCGA
>PWGU01000243.1 GCA_003554605.1 Halorubrum sp. | reverse complement strand
GTCGTCTACGCCGACGTAACGATCGGCGAGACGGCGATGCCGGGCGTCGATGCGACGTTCGTCATGCAGGCGCTCGAGGGCGCGTTCGACGGGTACGTCACCGATCCGGATCCGGAGATGCTGGAGGCCGGCGAGTACGACGAGGGCTTCGAGGTCTTCGTCGCCGCCGACGATCCGGCCGCCGTCGCCGAGACGTTGGAGTCGCTCACGCAGGTCGATGCCGTGGACACGACGCGTATCGGTGACGGAGAAAGTGAGGAGGAAGGAGCTACGGAGCCAGAAGCTACTGAGGAAGCTACTGAGCCAGAGACCACTGAGGAATCGGTTGTCGAGCAGCCGGGAGACGAATCGGTTGGAGAGGCCGACGAGAAATCGGCCGTCGAAGCCGACGAGACTGGAGGGTCGGACGGTTCGCCCGCGGCGTCGAAACGAAACGGGAACGGTCGCGACGAGATCAAATCGATCCGGGTCGACGTCGATCAGGTCGACGAACTCTACGGGCTCGTCGAACAGCTCGTGACGAGCCGGATCAAGCTCCGCCGCGAGTTGGAGGAGGCTGAGATGGCATCCGACTCGCTCGACGAACTGGACAAACTCGCCTCCAGCCTGCAGGACACGGCGATGGACATGCGGCTCATCCCGTTCTCGCAGGTCTCCGATTCGTTCCCGCGACTCGTTCGCGACATCGCCCGCGACATGGACAAACAGGTCCGGTTCGATATCGAGGGCGACGACGTCGAACTCGACCGCACCATCCTCACCGAGATGCGCGACCCGCTCGTGCACGTCCTCCGGAACGCCGTCGATCACGGGATCGAGACGCCGGGGACGCGTGAGGCCGCCGGCAAGGAGCCGACCGGACACGTCCTGTTGCGTGCCCAGCGCGACCGCGACCACGTCGTCATCGAAGTCACCGACGACGGCGCGGGACTTGACCCGGAGGCGCTCCGCGAGAAGGCCGTACGGGAGGGCGTCGAAAGCCGTGACGCCGTCGAGGCGATGACCGACGATGAGGTCTATGACCTCGTCTTCCATCCCGGCTTTTCGACCGCCGAGGAGGTGACCGACGTCTCCGGCCGTGGGGTCGGCATGGACGTGGTGCGGACCACCGCGCGCGACCTCGACGGCTCGGTCGCCATCACCAGCGAGCCGGGCGAGGGGTCGACCATCCGCTTCCGGCTGCCCGTCACCGTCGCCATCGTGAAGGTGATGTTCGTCGACGTCGGCGGAACCGAGTACGGGATCCCGATCAAGTCGATCGCGGAAGTGTCCCGCGCGAACGACGTCGAAGAGGTCCACGGACGGGAGATCGTCCGCCACGAGGACGACCTGTATCCGGTGATCCGACTCGGCGAACGGCTCGAAACGGGGCCAGGTGGCACGGGACGGCGGACGGGAGGACCGAGCGAACCGGCGGACGCCGGGGAGGCCGGCGACCCGGAGGAGACGGGGTCGCCCGCGGTCGCCGACGGCGGGGCGGCCGAGCCGGATGCGACGGACGCCGACGCGGTCGCGGTCGATGCCGGGATGCTCGTGCGGATCCGTGAGGAGACCCGCCAGGTTGCGCTCCACTGTGATGCCGTCTTGGATCAGGAGGAGGTCGTCGTGAAGCCGCTCGATGGACCGCTTTCGGGCACACCGGGGCTCTCAGGGACCGCCGTCTTGGGCGATGGTGACGTCGTCGGCGTCCTCGACGTGGTGAGCCTATGACCGGACGGACCGCCTTCGAAGGCGTCTTACAACAGATAACCGACACCGTGCCCTTCGAGCCCGGCTACTACAACGAGTCGTATCTCGATAGGCGGATCACCGCCCGGATGCGCCGGCGCGACACCGACTCACACGCCGAGTACGAGCGCCTGCTCCGCGAGGACCCCGACGAGCGGGAGGCGCTCATGGACGCGCTCACGATCAACGTGACCGGGTTCTTCAGGAACCCCGAGATGTGGGAGGTCCTACGCGAGGTCCTCCGTGAACTCACCGCGGAACAACGGCGCGTCCGGGTCTGGTCGGCCCCCTGTGCGGACGGCCGCGAGCCGTACTCGCTCGCGATGCTCGCGTGCGACGACGCCGAGATCGACGAGGGACGGATCGAGGTCCTCGGCTCCGACATCAGCGAGGAAGCCCTCGACAACGCCCGCGATGGGGTCTATCACACCACCCGAACGACCGACATCGCCGAGGAGCTCGCGCCGCTTTCGGACCCGGACCGCTTCGTCGAACGTGAGGACGACGCTTTTCGGGTGCGGTCGGCACCGCGCCGGCTGGTCTCCTTCGAGACACACGACCTGATCCGTGATGGCGCACGCGACCCGTTCGACGTGGTGCTCTGTCGGAACCTGCTCATCTACATCGACGTCGACCACAAGGGGGCGCTCTTCGACACGCTCGAAGCGTCACTCACCGACCGAGGGGTCCTCGTCGTCGGAATGACCGAGTCCGTCCCGCCCGAGCGGAGCGACCGATACGAACCGATCGACAAGCGGCGGCGGGTGTTCAGGAGGACGTAATGTCGTTATACCAGTACGCGCGTGAGGGGAACGTCGAGCGGCTCCGGGATGCGCTCGGAAGCGACAGCGCGGCGGTCAGAAAGCGAGCCCTCGAACTGCTCGGGGAGCTGGCAGACGAGGACGACCAGGCGTCGATCGACGTGATCATGCGGGCGGCGATGAACGATTCGGACGATCAGGTGCGCGGTGCCGCCGTCGACGCGCTCGATGAGATAGGCCAGGACGCCGTCGAGCAGTTCCTTGCGGAGGTAACCGGGGCGAACCGCTCGGAGGCGAACTGGGTCACCGCCGAGCGGTTCGCCCGGGCGCTCGGCGCTGAACGCCCGGAGCTGCGGATGGCCGCCGCGAACGCGCTCGGTCGATTGGGTGAACCGAGCACGCTCCCGGCGATCCTCAAGACCCTCACGGATCCGGACCCACGGGTCCGCCTCCGCGCGTGTCACGCCTGCGGCTCCTTTGCGGACCCACGGGCGGTCCCCGCGCTCATCGAGCGATTGGAGGACGACTCCCGGGTCCGTCGCGCCGCGGCGAACGCGCTCGGCGGGATCGCCACCGACCGCGCGCTCGCGCCGCTTATCGACCTCCTCGATGACGGCGACGAGTCGATCCGACGTATCGCCGCGAGCGCGTTGGGAAAGGCGAACAATCCACAGCCGGTCGAACCGCTCGCCCGTGCGCTCGGCGACGAGAGCGCCATCGTGCGGAACGCGGCGGTCTACTCGGTCATCGAGCTGCTCTCGAACGTCCCGACGAAACACAGCCACGCCGTGCGCGACCGTGTCGTCTCGGAGTTGAAAGCCGCCGACGACGAGACCGTCGTTGAGCCGCTCGTCGAGATCCTCATGCAGGGACGACAGACGAGACAGCGCCGTAACGCGGCGTGGATCCTCGGCCGGGTCGCGGACCCAGACTCGGCGTTGGCCGTGGCGGCGCTCGCGGACGCGCTCGCGGATGACGACGCCCAGACCGCGCAGTTCGCCGCGACCAGCCTGCGCTCGCTCGGCGGAACGACCGTCGAGACGGAACTGCTCGATCGGATCGACCCCGAGTACCCGGACGAGGCGCGGGCGAAGGCGGTGTTCGTACTCGGCGCGGTTGGCGGACAGGAGACGCTGAACCGGCTTGAATCGTTGACGAACGATGAGAGCAAGGCGGTCAGAAAACGCGCGTTCTCGGCCGTCTCGAAGCTCCGTGCAGGGGGTGCCTGAATAGATGTCCAAAGAGAAAAGCGAGTACAAGATCGCCGACGTACAGGCCCGGTTCGCGGTCGCCGTCCGCGAGGGACGGCCGGTGAACGACGTCTCCTGGACGCCCGGCCGGGTGCTGCTTTCGAACCGACGGTTGATCCTCGCGAGCAACGACGGAAAGCGAACGATCCCGCTCTCGAAACTGCAGGGGCTCGGGGGCCGACACGACGCCAACCAGGCGATCACGCGCGTCTCGAACTACGTGAGCTTCGATCTCGGCCAGCAGGTCCTCATCGTGGCGGCGAACGACCACGAGGCGTTCGAACGCGACGTCTATCGCGCGTTGCTCGACCAGCGGACGGTGTTGGCGAAACATCCGGCGGTCGCAGGCGGGGTCGTTCAGGACACCGAATGGGAGCAGGCGCGGGTGAAGATCGACGAGAACGGACTGAACGCCGCGACCGAAAGCGGCGCGTTTGTTCACTTCGACCTCGACGACATCAGCGGGCTCGACACGTCCCAACGAACCGTTCAGGGCGAGAAGAAACCCATTATCGAGGTCTCACACACCGACGGCGACGGGACGAGCATCGAGACGCATATCGCCGGAGAGCCACAGCGCGTCCGGTTCGTGACGGCATGGCTTAAAAAGGGCGAGGAGCGCTCCTCGACGAACGTCGACCTCACGAACCAGGATCGGGAGGTCCTCATGGCGTTATATTCGGGCGTCTCACCCTTCGAGATCCCCGGCTTCCTCGGGCTCGACGTCGACACGGTCGAGGAGATCTTCGAGAAGCTGATCGAGGTAGAGGTCGTCGAACAGGTCCGGGTTCGCCGGGAGGTCTCGCTGAACTCGCGCGGCCGCAACATCGCCAGCGAGGCGATGAACGAGCAGTAGGCCGAAGGCCCTCCGAACATGGGCGAGGAGGGGATCCGGAGAGGTGTCACGCAGAAAACCTTTGATCCCCGATATCGAACGTATATTGGAATGATAACACGACGGCGAGCGCTCGCGAGTGGGCTCGCCTCGGGTGCCCTCCTGTGTGCGGGCTGTCTGTCCACCCTCTCCGAGGAGGTTCCCGTACACGTCAGTGTCATAAACGCTCGGCCGGAGCGGTTCGAAGCGGAGATGACGCTGCGGGGCATCGACGACGAGCTGCTATTTAGAAGCGACCTCGTGATCCCGGAGCCGGAGGGCGAACGTGAGATCCTGACGTTCCGGGATGTCGCCCGCATCCCCGACGGTGACCGAGTCGACGCCGAGATGGTCGTCAACGGCGAACGCTATACGGCCGGGCAAGCGGTCACGTGTGAGGATGGCACCCCCTCGAACGTCTTTCGGTTCGTCGTGTTTCGTGGCGAGGAGGCCGTGACGCCCACGGGAATGGATCTACAGGCGATCTCCGACGGGGGCGAGTTCGGCGGGTGTTGACTGTTGTGTTCAGGCGTCGACCGCTGTATTCAGACCTTGACCGACATGTTCAGACGTTGACCGACTCCAGATACGTCGTCACGACCATCTGTCCCTTTCGGGTGAGCGTGATCCCCGCCTCGCCGTCGACGATGAGCGCGTCCTCGCGGAGCGAATCGAGGATCATCGACGTCTCGGTGGCGTCGCCGGTGACCACGTCAGCGACGTTGACCGCGCCGCCGGTGGAGTAAATGGAGACGAGGATCTCCAGCTGCTCTTCGGTCGGGTTGAGCTCCTCGACCTCGGTTTGGACCTCCTCGTATTCGAGCCGGATGTATCGACCGAGGATGTTGAGCGTCCGCTCGTCGGGGACGGTGACCATCGACGTGACGGTCTGAACGTCCGGGACGTGTCTGAACACGAGCGCGGGGCGCGTCTTACCGCCGAGGGTCCGATCGGTCCGCTCGAAGTCGATGACCGTCGAGAGGTCGACTGAAAAGGGATCGGGGCAGTTGAGGAACCCGAGCGCGCCCTGTGAGAGTTTGATCTGGGCGGTGTGGTCGCTCGCACCGGTGACCCGGCCGCCGACCTTCGCCGGATGCCGGACGGTCACCGTGACCCCGCGGAGCAGCGCCTTGAACAGGATGCGGATGAACCGCTCCATGTCGTCCTCCTCGCCCTCGACCATCGCGGTCTTCCGGGTCGATCCCATCCGATACGCGATGGTGACGGTGTCGCTGAAGAAGCTCCGGAGGTCGTTCGGGACGGTGCCGACCGCGACGTCGAAGACCGACGCGAGCGGGATTGTCGTCTTGGCGTTCGCCGTCGCGAGGACCAGTCGACGTTGGCTCAACAGGACGCGACCGTTGACCGGTTCGTCGGTCCCGATCTCCGAGGTGTGTAGCCGACCGACGAAATCCGCGACGACAGACTCCTCCATCGCTCCCTACTGGACGGGGATCGCTCTTGAGGGTTACCCACACGATATCAGGCATGAAAACCGGCTGGTATGAGTCGATCCGGGTGGCCGGTCCGCCACGTACCGGAGGGAACAGCAAAGCCTAATGAGGTGGGCTTCAAACCGTCGGGTGATGCCCACCGTAGAATACCTCAATTACGAAGTGCTCGACGACCACGGCTGGTCGCTCGACGACGACGACCTCTTCGCGGAGGCCGCAGACGCCGGTCTCGACGACGAGGACTACGGGTCGCTCGAGGTGAATCAGGGCGAATACATCCTTGAGGCCGCCGAGGCACAAGGGTTCGACTGGCCGTTCTCGTGCCGCGCCGGCGCCTGTGCGAACTGCGCCGCCATCGTCAAGAAGGGCGAAATCGAGATGGATATGCAGCAGATCCTCTCCGATGAGGAAGTCGAAGACAAGAACGTGCGCCTGACCTGCATCGGCAGCCCGGCCGCCGACGAGGTCAAGATCGTCTACAACGCGAAGCACCTCGACTACCTCCAGAACCGCGTCATCT
>PWGU01000184.1 GCA_003554605.1 Halorubrum sp. | reverse complement strand
GGTGTCGCTCGGGCTCGTTGAGGAGGGAACGAACGCCTTCGGGGTGCTGCAGACGGTCATCCAGTTCGGCGGCTTCCTCCTCGCGACGGTCGGCTACTTCGCGATCACCTCCGAGTGGGAGTTGCTTCGGCTCGACCGATTCTCTGCACGTGAAGGAGGGGTGATCGTCGTCGTCGCGTTCGGGCTCCTCGTCCTCCAGTACGCCGCGCTCTACGCGCTCGCCGGCGTCGGGCTCACCACGGGCGAGAACCAGGCGGTGGTCCCCCCCGGCGACCCGACGACGTACTACCTCGCGATGATCGTCGTCTCGATCCTCGTTGTCGGGCCCGTAGAGGAGCTGTTGTTCCGCGGGGTCGTTCAGGGCGGGCTTCGACGGGCGTTCGATGCGGCCCCCGCGATCCTGATCGCCAGCCTCGTCTTCGGGCTGGTCCACTTTCCGGCCGTCGCGGGCACGACCGCGGAGCGGCTCGCGTACGTCGGGGTCGTGGTCGGCCTCGGCTGCGTGCTTGGGTATCTCTACGAGCGAACCGACAACATCCTGATACCTGGGTTCGCTCACGGGCTGTACAACGCCGCGATCTATGCCGTCCTCTGGGCGGGCGTTTGAGATCGCTCGTGCAGTCCGCTCAGTACGGCTCTTTCCCCCAGCGGCGGTCGTCGTAGGTCGACTGTTGTTCGCTGTCGAACCGCTCCTCGAACTTTCGTCGGAGCGCCGCCTTCTCCTCGGCGCTGATCCGCGCCAACGCGTCGGCCTTCGCGACCGCTTCCGGCGGCCCGCGGGTCGCGGCGACCTCCGAGAGGACCTGCCGGGTCAGCCGGTCGCGGACCTCCGGGTCCCGCGTGAAGCCGTAGGGAGCCTCCAACTTGTAGGTCACGTCGGTTCGAGGGTCATACAGGACCATGAACGTCGGCTCGTAGACCGCCGGGTCGTGCTCGCGTGCGACGCCGAGGGCGTCCGCGTCCGCGGCCATCGTCCCGTCCGCCCCGCCGCGGCTGTGAAACCACGTCGTGAACGTGAACGCATCATCGAGCCGTTCACCGTCGGCCCGGCGTTCGAGCAGCGCGGTGAAGAGGGCGGTGTCGTCAGGCCAGGGCGGTTCAAGCCCCTTGCGGGCGAGCGTCCGAACGATCGTCCGGCTGGAGGGATTCTTCACGAAGCCTGCGAGCGGCACGTCGCGGTCGAGGAACCGCTCGACGAGTCGAACGTAGTTTTCGACCACCGAGCGCGGCTTCGCCTCCCGGGCGATCTCGCCCAGTTCGGCGTCGCGTTCGCCCCACGTGAACAGCTCCTTCGGATAGATCGGTCCGTCGAGGACCAGCAACTCCTCGACGCGATCTGCGTGATCGAGCGCGTGGGTCCCCTCGGCGAGGTAGAGCGCGAGCGCGTGGACGACGCCCTCGGCGTAGCGGTTCACCCGCGGGGCGTGCAGCACGCGCTGGCGGGTATGGCCGGCGTCACGGCGGGTCCAGTCGCGGTCGAACCGGACGCGTGAGTCGCCAGCGTGGACGGTCGCGACGATCGTTCGGTCGCGGTGGCAGTCCAGGTCGCTCGGGCTCACGGCCATGGCCGCGTGAGCGACGTCGACGACGAGCCCGTTTTTAAAGGTCGTCGGGTTGATCGTCCCGGAGTCGAGCCCGTGGACCGTCCCGAAGGGTCGCTTCGCGAGCGCGACGTCGTCGATGTCGGCGATCCGGCGTTCGTGTTCGCCCACCGGCTCGATCACGACGCGCCCGTCGTGGTATAACTCGGGAAGCCAGTCCTCCCAGACGGTTCCGGCGAGGTCCGTGTGGTCGGTCGCGTCCACGTCGGTCGCGATGTCGTACGCGAGCTGGGCGATGTTCTCGACGTGGATCGGGTCGAGCGTCACGTCCGGATAGCCGTCCCCTGCGCACAAAAACGGGTCGGGTGGCTCCGTGAACCGATGGCGATCACGAGAGCTCGTGGTGGGTGACCGCGTCGATACCCTCCCCGTTCGTCTCAAGCGTGGCGACCCGAAAGACGTCGTCCGCGCCCGCGATAGGGATCGGCAGCCCGCCGGGGTTCACCCGAACCGTGCCGTTTCGCTCCTCGACGCCGTGTGCGTGGGTGTGGCCGTGGAGGACGTAGTCGTAGCTCCCGCAGTCGACGAGCGCGTCGACGACGAGGTCGCTCGTGCCGTGGGTGACGGCGACCGCAACCGACCCCTCCGTGCCGCTGCCGTCCGTCCCGAACGAGAGCGCCGCCGCCTCGCCGTGATACGTGCCGAACGACTCGACGGCCGACTGGACGTTCCACTCGCCGTCGTTGTTGCCGCGGACGGCGTGAAACGCGAAGTCGGCGTCGAACGGTGCCACCGAAAAGGGCGCGACGAAGTCACCACAGTGGATGACGACATCGACGCCCTCGGATTCGAACAGGTCGACGGCGGCATGGACCGCGTCGAGGTCGTCGTGCGTGTCGGAGACGATGCCGATCTGCATGGATAGCTACGGATTCGGCGGCCGCGTTTATAAGTAACCGCGTGGGCCCGACGCTCGCGTTTGATCGTTAGAGGAGATCGAGCGTGATCGGGTAGCTCCACGCCTCGCCGTCGGACGCCTTGACCGCGGCGACGATGATGAAGACCAGATCGAGGATCGGAAAGAGGATCAGCCCGGCGATCCCGATCACGACGAACGTTAGGATGACCGAGACGATGATATATATGGTGAACGTGAGCTGCCAGTTGAGCGCGTTGCGGGCGTTCTCCTTGACGAACGCGTCGTCGGTGACGAAGTAGACGACCAGCGGCCCGAGAACCCACGTGAACAACGCGAGTACGTGCGTGATCGCGGCCATCGTCGTGTTCCCGGATGTCGACGCGGCGGGAGCCGCCGTGGAGGGCGTCTGTGACATATCACGCACGAATCACGACGAGTATATAAAGCCGTCGTCCGCGCTGGTGGATTCACGTGATGCCGGCTCGGTGGTTTCGGTCGTGTCGGGGTCTGAACCGTTTAGATCCGCTCCACCCTCCCCGTCCGCGCCGATCAACTCCCGATAGAACAGCACGGAGAAGACGACAAAGACGGTCATGAAAAGGACCGTCCAGACGATCGAGACGCCCGAGATGAGGAGGATCGCCTCGGGGTCGGGCATCGGGGCCGGTTCGCCGGGTGCGGGGGCGGGCGGGAGGATGGTGGTGATCGTCGCCGCGAACACGCCCCCGGACAGCCCACCGAGGGCGACCGCGACGATCACGTAGCCGACCATGGGGACGAGATTCTGCCGGACGATCTGGACGCTTCTGGAGAGCCCATCGACGGCACCGAGGCCCTCGATGACGATCGCATGTCCATAAAAGCCGAGCGCGACCATGACGATGAAAAACAGGATGATCAGCCCGATCACGACGGCCCCCGCGAGGATCGCGCCGGGGGGCCCCGCGCCGAACCCGACAATGAACCCGACGATCGCGGTAATGACGATGAGGAAGCCGAAGACGAGGCTGATCCCGATGAGGAACAGATACGCGAACAGCAGCGAGACGTAGCACTCCTTCGCGTGCCGCCAGAATCGGCTCATCGACGTTCGTACGTCGGTGGCAGCGTCGTTCGCCATGCCGATCGCTCCCCCGTAAAATATCGGTGTCACGAAGGCGAACACGACCGTCCCGACCAGGGAGGCGACGACCGAGAGCATCGGATCGAGCGTCTCGGTGAACAGCTGTGGCGTCTGGAGGGCCCCGAAGATCGCCATGGGGACGAACAGGATCGGTTGCTCACGGAGCACCCGTGGCGTGGCTCGGAGGGCTTGGCGGAGGGCCATATCCGGCTCTCACCGGCGAGGTATATAACTCTCCGTCCTCGGGTGGGTAATAAATGCCAGCAGGGACCTCACGGTCGCAACGAGCGCGACAGCGGGAGCCGGGCCGCCTTCCAGAGGTGGATCACGGTCACGCCCGCGAACGTCGCGAGCGCGAGGCTCGTCCAGAGGATCGGGTCGACGGCGGCGATCACGGGAACCTCGAGGAGCGCGGCGAGCACGACGAGCAGCGTGACGACGCCGAGCGCCTGATACAACTCCGCCCACGTGAGCCCGTAGCCCGTGACGACGGTCATGTAGCGACCCACGTCGCGTGCGCCGCTGCACGCACGGACCCGCTTCGTGGTTCGATCGTACTCGACGACCCCGAGGTCGTGAAGCCGCGGGAGGTGTGTCTGGTGGAGCGAGGCGTAGACGCTCTCGCGTGTACAGCGCGGCGCGGGCGACTGCCCCGTCTCGTCGGTCGCGATGGCCTCGGAGAGTTCGCGAACCGTGATCCAGCCGCCGCTCGTGCGGAGCTCCCGGATCGCCGTTCGACGGCGGCTGTTCGAGAGCACGTCGTGGATGTCGTTCTCGGCCAATGCCCCGGCGCGGATCTGGATCACGTGTGTAACACCTCGAATACACCTCCCTCGCCTCACGGGCACGTATGTATGCGCCCCGTACGGGATCGGTGTCGGGACCCTACCGGTCCGCGGTGACGGCCGCCGGGCGGTATGGGAGTGCCTGTCGATCCGGTAGGTGACGCCGAACCGACCGGTAGGGGACATCGAACGGGGCGGTAGGGGGTCCCATCGCTCCGGTATGGGTCTCCATCCACGGGTTCAGGGCGATCCGGAAGACGGCGCTTTGAGCCCCTGTAGGCGTCGAATGACGCGTTATTTCGGCCGAAAAGCGTCGAACGAGGCGTTCGGATCCGACATGCCGAATCGTAACTACGTCCCATCCGCTCCGAGGGATGGCTACTGGCCGTGCAGCCAGGGACATACCATGAGCAACAACGACGACAACACGAACTTCGGGCTCTCGCGACGACAGATGCTTGGCGGCCTCGGCGTCATCGGCGTCGCGAGTGCGGGTGCAGGACTCGGGACGACGGCATATTTCAGCGACGAGGAATCGTTCACGGACAACAGACTTGAGGCGGGCCCCCTCGCGCTGAACGTCGAACAGAAGGTCGTTCGGATCAACCAGGATGGAATCGGCCCGGACGAGCTGCGGTACTTCCACGACGACGACGCCAACGGTGAGGCGCACGTCCCCGAAGAGATCGAGATCGTGGACGCCAAACCCGGCGACGAGTACGAATTCTGCTGGCACGTCGAGATCGAGGGCAACCCCGGTTTTGCGAAGGTCTGTTTCGACGCCGACGAACAGACGGGCTACGAGGCGGGCAACGTCTCCGCGGACGACCTCCACAACGTCGACGACAACGACGACATGGTAACCATCGGCGAGGCCGCGAACGCCACGGCAACGCTTAAGCTCGCGGACGAGACGGAAGTCGTCATCTACGAAAACGGCCTCAATGGGCTCTTCGGGGCGCTCGGAAGCTGTATCGCGGTCCCCGCCGGTGAGGAGGAATTCTGTCACCAGCCGGGCGAGCCCGTGGAGCTCTGTGTCGAGATCGAGATCCCGACCGACGTCGGCAACGAGCTCCAGGGGGCCGTCTCGACGTTCGGTGTCAATTTCCACGCCGAACAGTGCCGCCACAACGACCTCGGGTCCTTCCTCGGACAGGAGGCAGACACCGCGGTCGGTGAGGGCTTCCTCACCGTTGAAGAGAGCTTCGCCCAATCCAGCATGACCGCTCGCGGCCGGTTCGGTGCCGGCGGCGGTCCACAGACCTGGGAGGTCGGAATCTGGGAGTCGACTCAGACCGACGACGAAACGGACTACGCCTGGCAGGACGGTGAAACGGTCCCGTTCTCCTTCGAGTACGACGCCGACGCGGACGAGTCGACGTTCGACCTCGATGGAGCCGTGGTCACCGCAAGCGGCGGCGAACCACAGGGTCGGATGGGTATCATGGCGAAAGCCGACGACGCGACGATCGAGGTCGAGAACCTGGAACTCGTCGACGACGCCGGTACGTCCATCTCTCTCGTCGGCCCCGATGGCGTCACCGCCACCAACGACGGGTCCGGACGGGACCTGCGGTATCTCGTTGCAAACACCAGCCCCGCGTTGTTGGCGGACGGCTTCACGCTCACCGGCGACGTGACGGTCACGCTCGGTTCAGACTACGATACCGACGCCGAGGAGGGCGTCGCCTTCGACGTCGTCATCGAGTAGATCGTTCTCCCCCAACACCCCCCGCGAGTCGGTTCGCCGACCCGCGTTCCCGATGGACGGTCCTCACCGACCGCGGCCATCTGACGGTTCGATCCCGTCACGGGAGCTTCCCCCAGAGGGACATCCAATCATGACCGACAAACCCAACAAATCGATCGGCCTCTCGCGACGCAAGATGCTCGCGGGACTCGGCGCTATCGGCGTCGCCAGCGCAGGTGCCGGGCTCGGCACGACCGCTTACTTCAGCGACCAGCAATCGTTCGAGGGCAACACGATCACCGCGGGAACGCTTGCGGTGCTCGGGAGCTGGCAACAGCTCTACTACGGTGCTGAACAGTCCGTCCGCCCGGAGGACTACGGAGAGGCGGGACGCCCGTGGGTGAACGCGTTCCCCGACGATGACGGGGATGGTATTCAGTCACTCGGAGACCGCCGGTACGTTGATGATCCGGACGACGACCCCGAACTGGGCCGCAACCTCCCGCTCACGTGTGGCGACCTCAACGACCTCGATGGCGGCGACCGGCCGGTCATTCAACTCGATGACGTCAAACCCGGCGACAAGGGGGAGGTCACGTTCGGCTTCACGATCTGTGATAACCCCGCGTACGTCTGGATGAACGGCGACATCACGAG
>PWGU01000246.1 GCA_003554605.1 Halorubrum sp. | reverse complement strand
CGTCGGTCATCGTCTATCGTCGTCGGTCATCGTCGGTCATCGTCTATCGTCGTCGGTCATCGTCGGTCATCGTCGGTCATCGTCTATCGTCGTCGATCATCGTCGCTCGTCGTCGGTCATCGTCGCTCGCTCAGTCGTCCGCCGGGGAGCCGTCGGTCGATCTTGACGGCCCATCGAGATCGACGGCGACCGATTCGATCCGGTCGCTCGGGAGCGTTCCATCCTCCCTGAGGCCCCGCTCGGAGTAGTATTCCTGGATCGCCTCATCGAGGTCGGGGATCTCGTAGGGGAGCTCGTCGTCCTCGATGTCCTTTCCGCGCCGGTTGTTGAAGTGTCGCTCCCGCGCGACCGTCTCCGCGCCGATCTCGAGGAGTTCGTCGTCCGACCGGCCGAGGAGGGTCGCGAGCCGCTCGTCGGTCATGTAGTCGCCGCCGAACGCACAGACGATGGCGGAGTCGCGGATGACGTTTCGGTTCTCCTTTTCGACGAGCAGCTCGGACTTCCTGAGCGTCCCCTCGGGGTTGATCTCGCCGGCGTATTCAGGCGAGAGCATCCCGGCGTACATGTGATCGCCACCGCGGTTCGCGACCGCATAGGAAAGTCCCTGTCCGTGGAGCACGCGGCCGTCATGGGCGGCGAACTCCATTCCCTTTACCGTGTAGTCCTCCACGCCCAGCTCGTCGTGTGCGCGGTGGACTCCCTCCGCGAGTAGGTCGGCGAGCTCGTCACCATCCTCTCGGTAGGCGATCCGTTTGGTGACTTCTTGCGCGAGTTCGGCGTCGCCGAAGGCGTCCTCGCTTTTGAGGTATGCGGCGACCGTGACTCCTGCCGAGATGGTGTCCATTCCGAGGGGGTCACAGAGTTCGTTCGCGCGCATCACGTCGACGATGTCGCCGACGCCCTGTGAGGAGCCGAACGCGTAGACGGTCTCGAACTCTGGCCCCTCCGTCTCGACGCCGGTTTCCTCGTCGCGTGTGGGGAGCTTGCAGGCGTATGCACACTGTGAACAGGCTTCCTTTTTATACTTTTTCGCCTCGACCGCGTCGCCGCCGATGGCGGCCGCGCTCTCGAACTCGTACTCCTCGAAGTAGCGGGTCGGCAGCGAGAAGTTCTCGTTGATGAACTCGGTTCCGCCGGTCGTCCCCTGTCGTTTCATCCGATCGTCGGCCGTGGCGGCCTCTCGATGGATGTCCATCGCCGGTGGGTCCGGGATCTCGATCTCCGGGTGGGCGTCGCCGGTAAACGTGACCGCCTTGAGGTTTTTCGAGCCGAGGACCGCGCCGAGACCTCCGCGCCCAAACGCGCGGGAGTCGTAGGTCATCACGCAGGCGAACCGCACGAGGTTCTCGCCGGCCGGCCCGATCGTGATGCAGTTTTCGGGGCCGAGCCCGCGGGCCTCTTCGACGTGTTCGGAGACCTCCGGAACCGTGGCGCCGGCGAGGTCGGGGACCGGCTCGAACTCGACACCCTCGTCGTCGACGTGGGCGATGAGGAGTTCGTCGCTCGCGCCCGTGATCTCGAGCGTCGAGATACCCGCGCTCGCGAACTCCCGAGAGAGGTAGCCGCCGGCGTTCGTCGAGGCCAACCCGTCCGTGAGCGGCGAGAGAGCGGTCATCGACATTCGGCCGGTGAACGACGTTCGCGAGAGCTGGAGCGGGCCCGCGGCGAGATAGGCCCGGTTTTCGGGGCCGAACGGATCGGCATCGAAGGGGATACGGTCGTGTGCCAGCGCCGTCGCCACACCACGGCCGCCGATATAGCGTTCGAGTATCCCGTCGATCGGAGTCCGTGTCGCGCGCCGATCGGTGAGATCGAGCGTGAGGAGGGGTCCTTCGGCGTGAAGCATACAAACGGATTACGAGGCCAAGAGTAAAGTTCTGCCTCCAGTGAATCGGTTTCGGGAACGATCCGTTTCTATCGAACCTCGACGGCGAACGGTCGATGGCGCGACGGCGGGCAGTCGTTGGGGCGACGGCGGGCAGTCGTTGGGGCGACGGTGGGCAGTCGTTGGCGCGACGGTGGGCAGTCGTTGGCGCGACGGTGGGCAGTCGTTGGGGAGGGATCGGCCTGTTATGGCCCGGTGGCGTAGCGTCGTGCCGCCTCGACGAGGTGGTCGAATGCGCCGCTCGCGGCGTGGCGGTGGGCGTAGGTCCCGACCGTCTTGTGCACGTGAAGCCCGTCGTGGTCGCCATCGATCCCGTGTCCACGCGTGACCTTGAAAGCGAACCGCGCATCCGCGGCGACGTCGAACGTGTCGTTGGTTGGGAAGGTGTGCGTCGAGTAATGAAACTCGTGCCCGCGGTGACGCTCGCCTGTGGAGGCGGTGACGGCATCGTCGCTGGCGACGAGTTCGACGTGATCGAGCGCCTGATAACGATCGCACATCGTGACCCGTCCCGGGAGGATGCCGGCCATCCGGTACGTCTCTCCCTCCGTCGTTGTGAGCGTTTCGACGAGTGCCATCAACCCGCCGCACTCGCCGAGGATCGGGAGGTCATCGGCGGCCCGCTCCGCGATCGTAGAGCGCGCTGGGGAGTCTTCGAGTTCGGCAGCGTGGAGTTCCGGATAGCCACCCGGAAGATAGAGGCCGTCACAGTCGGGGAGGTCATCGCCCGCGGTTGGTGCGAACGTGGTGACGGTGGCGAGTTCGCGAAGCCGTTCCATCGTCGCTGGATAGATGAACCGAAACGCTTCGTCGATGGCGACGGCGATCGTCGGATCCTCGGGACTGGTCGGTGTTGTCTTATTGGATGCCGCTGGGAACCGACTGGGGCTCCGTGTTGGGAGGTCGGTGTGGTGTGCTGAGGTGTCGGTGTGGTGTGCTGAGGTGTCGGCGTGGCGTTCTGGGGTGTCGGTGTGGCATTCTGGGGTGTCGGTGTGGCATTCTGGGGTGTCGGTGTGGCTGTGCGTGGGATGGTCGGCGGTACCCTGTACGGGATGATCGCTGTTCCTTGCGACCGGCCGGGCCGCCCTCGCGATAGCCTCGCCATCGACCGTTTCCGCGGCCTCGGCAACGGCGTCCGTGGGGATCGGCCTCTCAGAGCCCATGTGTAGACCGAGGTGTCGATCCGGGATCTCGAGGTCCGAAATCGGGGGGATGTATCCGAACCACTCCATACCGTCGGGGATCGAACCTTCGATGCCGTCGGCATGTATGCCGGGATGAGCGCGAGCGGCGATCACACCCAGGACGTCCACTCTGGCGTCGTCAACGACTGCAGTCACGTCCGATGGAAGTTCGGCGTGAGCTGCATACTGTTGGAATCCGAGTGCCGTGGCACCGACGCTCTGCATTCCAGCGGCGGCGTCCACCACGAGTGCGACCGGAAGGTTGAGCGCTACCGCGGTCGCCGCCGTTGACGTAACTGAGCCGTCGTAGAGGCCCATCATCCCCTCTATCACGGCGACCGGATGTGTCAACTGTTCGGGTTGGGTACGGATGTTCGCGTCGGTGTCGGCATCGGCGTCGGTGTCAGCGTCGGCGGTGGTATCGGCATCGGCGTTGATGGGGGTGTCGCCGACGAGATCGGCGTTGATGGGGGTGTTGATGTTGGTGTTGACGTCGATATCCGCGTTCGTCTCTGTGGAAGGCCTCGTTGCACGCTGGAGGTTACGCCGGACACCGTCTACGCCTTGCATCCACGTATCGAGCGTACGTGACGGTCGTTGGATGCAGGCCGCGTGGTGGCTTGGATCGATGTAATCGGGCCCGGCCTTTGCGGGGATCGGATCGTAACCGGCCTCCGAAAGTGCTCGGGCGACGGCGAGCGTCGCGACGGTCTTGCCGACGTTTGAAGCCGTGCCAGCGAGAACGATTCCATCCATAGCGTAGTTCTGGGATCGGGTGGTGTTTCCTATATGCTTTCCTTCGATCATGGTGAACGGCTCTTTTTGTGAGGCACACCGGGTTTCCGGTGAAATGGGGTGCGGGTTGGGGGTTGTGGTGTGGGTTGTGTGGGCTGTGTGGGCTGTGTAGGTTGTGTGGGCTGTGTGGGTTGTGTGGGCTGTGTGGGTTGTGGTGTGGGTGCTGCTGTGTGGATTGTCGTTTGTGGATCGTGCAGGTAGCGTGTACGAATCTGCAGCGCGGGGACGGTTGTTGCCAGCAGATGATCGTACTGCGTACAACTCACTGGATCACTGCACTGTATGGGATCGACTGCGCTGCATGGGATCAATTGCACCGCATGGGATCGTCTGCACTGGCGGATGGATCAACACGTATAAATAATAAACGAGAGAACAGTTCATTAAAGCACAAGCATAGGAGATTTCTCACGTCAATCGGAGACTCGGTTTCACCGGAAACGTGGTGTATGGGGGCTCATTTCGGCTCTGATGTCTGAAAACGAACTGCACTGACGGGCGGGGATGTCTGAGGCCCCGGTGGATTAGCCGTTTGTACCGTCGGTCTAGCGTCTCACCTATTACTGAACCGTGCCATGTTTTTTTCATCTAGTGGTATGTGGTGAATCCTCCGCTACTCTTCCGTCCCGATCGGATTTCGTTGCCCGCTCGAAGCGCGGTTCCTCTAACCGAGTCAACTTGCTCTGAGCTACCTCCGATCCGCCGGGTATATCGGCGCACCCGGGCAGATTGGGTCGCTTGGGAAGGCCCAGCAAACGGATCAATGCGATAGGAGTGGATTAATAATGGACACCGCATTTCCGGTGAACACCCACCCCCTCCCCACCCACACCCCATTTCACCGGAAACCCGGTGTGTCTCACCAACCAAAACAGAACGCATTTCACCGGAAACACGGTGTCGATAGTATGAACGTATCGGACGACCTCTTCACGAGGGAGGACCCAATATTCACGAACAAGGAGCTCCTCGAGATCAGCCATCTCCCGGGTGAGGGACGGATCGTCGGACGCGACGACGAGATCTCCGATTTGGCTACCGCGGTAAATCCCGCGATCTTCGGTCAGAGCCCAAGTAACGTGCTCATCTACGGGAAAACTGGTACCGGAAAGTCACTCTGTGCAAAGTACGTCTCACAGCGCCTCGTTGAGACCGCAGGCGAGGAGGGAGTGACTGCCACGTTCGCTTACGTCGACTGCGCGCAGGACACCACCGAGACGCAGGCGGTCCAGACGATCGCCGACGGTGTCAACGACCCCGACATCACGGGTATCAACGTGCCCGACAAGGGGCTCTCGACCTCGACGTATTATAAACGCCTCTGGCGGATCCTCGACCAGCGATACGACGTCGTCCTCATTATTCTCGATGAGATCGACAAACTGGACGATGACGCCATCCTCATGCAGCTCTCACGCGCCGGGGAGGCCGGTAAGATCACCGACTGCAAACTCGGCGTCGTCGGCATCAGCAACAAGATCCAGTATAAAGACCGTATGGACGAACGGGTCAAATCGAGTCTCTGTGAGCGCGAGTTCGTCTTCCCGCCATACGATGCGAACCAACTTCGAGCGATCATGCAGGCCCGTTCGGACGCGTTTCACGACGACGTTCTCGACCCCTCAACTATCCCGCGAGCGGCCGCACTTGCGGCACGGGAACACGGCGACGCCCGCAAGGCGATCGACATCCTTCGGTATGCCGGTGAGATCGCACAGGCGAACGGCGAGCCGACGGTGCGGGAGGAGTTCGTCACACAGGCGCGCGAACGCGCAGAGACCGATCGTTTCCGAGAGCTCATCCGGGGGTCGACGCCGCATTCACGATACGTGCTGCAGGCGCTCGCGCTCCTCTCGCTTTCCGACGGCCGCACCGATGGATACCGCACCAGCCGCGTCTATGAGATCTACGAGAACATCTGCCGACAGGAGGGTTCCGACAGCCTCTCGCTTCGACGGGTGCGTGACCTGCTCAAAGAACACGCCTTCCTCGACATCATCGAACAGTCCAAACACAGCGGTGGAAGTGCCGAGGGAAGCTACACCAAACATCAACTCTTGGAGGACCCGGAAGTGGTCAAAGAAGTCCTGACGGAGGACGTGTAAGCAGCACCGTCCGATCCCAAGTCTGCATTCACAGGGTCTAATAGCCCCGTAAACGCCGACAGTCCAGCCCTCAAACGCTATCCGAGCAGACCCAATCCTTCGATCCGTTCGACGATCTCCTCGACGGCCTCCTCGGCATCGTCGGTCCGCTTCCCACCCGTGATGACGATCTTCCCGCTTCCGAAGAGCAGAATGACGACTTCCGGTTCGTCCATGCGGTAGACGAGCCCTGGGAACTGCTCGGGTTCGTATTCGACGTCCTCCAGTCCAAGGCCGATCGCGAGCGCGTTCAGATTGAGGTTGTGGCCGAGGTCCGCGCTCGACACGATGTTCTGGACGGTGATCTCCGGATCGTCCTCGACGGGAATGCTCAAGCCGCGGAGCTTCTCGAAGATGATCCCGAGCGCTTCGTGGACGTCGTCGATGCTCTTTGCGCCGGTACAGACGATCTTCCCCGAGCGGAAGATGAGCGCAGCCGCCTTCGGTTCCTGTGTTCGGTACACCAAGCCGGGGAAGTTGTCGGGATTAAAATCCGCACCCGGGAGGTCCTCCGCCAGCGCCTCCAAGTCGAGCTCCTGTCCGATACCGGTCGATGCGACTACGTTCTGTATCTCGATGGAGTCTGCAGGGTTCGTCATCGTTCGCTTTTATATGTGTGCCCCTCCCTTATAAACGCCCGTGGTATAAACGGTCGGCCGATCCATCCGATAACTCCTCGACTGAACGTCCACACAATCGACGAACTTCCTCCGATTAGTCCTCT
>PWGU01000123.1 GCA_003554605.1 Halorubrum sp. | reverse complement strand
GACGAAGGCGACGAAGACAGCGAAAGCGACGACGAAGACGAAGGCGACGAAGACAGCGAAAGCGACGACGAAGACGAAGGCGACGAAGACAGCGAAAGCGACGACGAAGACGATGACGAGGTCTTCGCTGGCATAGAGGGTCCAGAGGAGGACGAGGAGATGCCCCTCGCCCAGCACATCGAGGAGATGATGCGGCGGCTCGGGATCGTCTTCTTGGTCGGCGGGTTGGCGACGCTCGTGGCGGTTACCGAATCCACCGCCATGATCAACTACTTCTGGAACTACCACATCCCGGCTCCCACCGAAAACCGCCCGCGGCTGTACGGGCCGCTCGAACTCCCGCTCACCCGATTAAAGGTCGCGGGGATCGCCGGCGTCGTCGTCGGCCTCCCGGCGTTCGTCTACCAGACGTACCTGTTCATGAAACCCGGGCTCTACGACAATGAGCGGCGCTACTACCTCGCGGCGGTCCCGACGAGCCTCGTTCTCGGGGGCGTCGGCGTCGCGTTCGCCCACTTCCTCGTGTTGCCCGCGATCTTCTCGTATTTCACCACTTACACCGAGGACGCGGCGGTGGTCGCGTTCGGCCTCGCGGAGACGTTCAACCTCATCGTCGTCATGCTCGCGTTCATGGCCATCGTCTTTCAGATCCCGCTTTTCATCATGCTCGCGATCATGATGAACCTCGTCACGCGGGAGTGGCTGGAGGACAAACGGCTCATCTTCTGGGGGGCGTTCCTCGGCATCGCGTTCATTTTCAGCCCCGACCCGACCGGGATGGCCCCGATCATCGTCACGCTCACCATGATCGTCCTGTATGAGGGGACGCTCGCGGTCCTCCGGTGGACGGGTAATTAGCCCGACGCGTTGCTTCCCCCGATGGAGCCGCGTGGCTACTCCGCGGCGTGTTCCCGCTTCAGCGAGAGTGCCGTCCGGTCGAACGAACAGACCAGTTCGTCCTCCCCGTCCGCGACGACTTTGAACGCCTCGACGTGCATGGTGACGATGCCGCGCTCGCCGTCGCTCGTCTCCCGTTTGTCGGTCACCGTCGACTGCGCGCGGATCGTATCGCCGTGATACACCGGGTTCGGATGCTGGACGTCGTCATACGAGAGGTTGGCGACGATGGTGCCGTCGGTCGTCTCCGGAATCGAGAGCCCGACGGCGAGCGCCATCGTATATAAGCCGTTGACGAGCCGTTCGCCGAATTGGGTCCCGCTCGCGAACGCCGCATCGAGGTGTAACGGCTGCTGGTTCATGCTCAAATCACAGAAGCGCTGGTTATCCGATTCGCTGATCGTTCGACGCCGTTCGTGTTCGATCGTCTCGCCCACCGTGAACTCCTCATAATACAGGCCGGCCATGTCTGCGTCTCCCGGAGCGGTTTGAAAACTCTATCGCCGTCGGGTTTATATCCGATCCGGCGAGCGAATCGATATGACGCGACGAAGCCTCCTGTTTACGCCCGGCGACAGACCGAGACTCCTCCGGAAAGCGGGCGATTCGGGGGCGGACGTCATCTGTTTCGATCTGGAGGACGCAGTCGCACCGGGGCGGAAGGATGAGGCCCGTGAGGCGGTCCGGGAGGTCCTCACGGACCCGACGTTCGTCACCGACGCCGAGGTCTGTGTCCGGCTCACGGCGGACCCGGCAGCCGACCTCGACGCGATGGTCGAAGGGGTATCGGAAGCCGGTACCGACGGTGGGATCCGACTGGACGCCGTGATGCTCCCGAAAGTCGAGACGGCAAAGCGGGTGGAGACGGTGGCCGGCATGTGTGCCGAGCGCGACCTTGAGATCGGCATCCTCGCGCTGATCGAGACCGCAGCGGGCGTGCTCACAGCCCCGGCTATCGCGGAGGCGGACCCAACCGATGCGCTCCTGTTCGGTGCCGAGGACCTCGCGGCCGACCTCGGCGCGACCCGGACGGCAGAGGGGACGGAGGTCCTGTACGCCCGCGAGCGTGTGGTCGTCGCCGCGAGCGCCGCCGGGGTCGACGCCATCGACACCGTCTACACCGACTTCGATGACCCCGAGGGCCTCCGCGAGGAGACGACCTTCGCGGCGACGCTCGGCTACGACGGAAAGATGGCGATCCACCCGGGACAGGTCCCGGTCATCAACGCCGCCTACACGCCTGATCCGGAACGGGTGGCCTGGGCCGAGGCGGTGATCGAGGCGCGCGACGAGGCGGCCGTGGAGGATCGGGGGGTCTTCGAGGTCGACGGGGAGATGATCGATGCGCCGTTGATCGCGCAGGCGGAACGGATCCTCGAACGGGCACACGCGGCGGACGTTCGCTGACCGGAGGGGCCCGCGAGCGTACGAAAAATTCCCCCCATCGACACAGTTAACCGGACACGTCGGACTGGTTTCGGTATGTCGGAACCGCAGAATCCGTTCGAGAGTCTCCGGGAACAGGTCGCCGACGCCGCGACGTATCTCGAGGTCGATCCCGGCGTCGTGCGACGGCTCTCCACGCCCGAGCGGATACTCGAAACCAACCTGACCATCGAGCGGGACGACGGCTCGTTGGCGACCGTCCGCGCGTACCGCTCCCAGTTCAATGGCGACCGCGGTCCGTACAAGGGTGGGATCCGGTACCACCCGAAGGTCACCCGGGACGAGGTGAAGGCGCTCTCGGGCTGGATGGTTTATAAATGCGCGGTGGTGGATATCCCCTACGGCGGCGGAAAGGGCGGGATCGCGATCGACCCCGCCGACTATTCGGAGGCCGAACTGGAGCGGCTCACGCGGTCATACGCCAAGGAACTCCGCCCCATAATCGGTGAGGACACGGACATCCCCGCGCCGGACGTGAACACCGGCCAGCGGGAGATGAACTGGATAAAAGACACCTACGAGGCGCTGGAAAACACGACCGCACCCGGCGTTATCACCGGAAAGGCGCTCGATTCGGGCGGAAGCGCTGGGCGCGTGGAGGCGACCGGCCGGTCGGTCATGCTCACGGCCCGCGAGGCGTTCGACTGGCTCGACAGGGACGTCGCGGACGCGACCGTCGCCGTCCAGGGATACGGCAACGCCGGCTCGGTCGCTGCCACGCTGTTAGATGAACTCGGTGCGACGGTCGTCGCCGCCTCCGACTCCTCCGGGGGAGTTTATCACCCGAACGGGATCGACCCACAGGCGGCGAGAAAACACAAGACCGAAACCGGCACCGTGTCGGGCTACGGGGACACCAAATCGCTGACGAACGAAGAGGTCCTGACGCTCGACGTCGACCTCCTCGTCCCGGCGGCCTTGGAAAACGCCATCGACCGTGAACTCGCCGGCGACGTCCGTGCCGACGTTATCGTCGAGGCCGCAAACGGCCCACTCACACCCGGCGCGGACGAGGTCCTCGCCGAACGGGAGGTGACGGTCGTCCCCGACATCCTCGCGAACGCCGGCGGCGTGACCGTCTCCTACTTCGAGTGGGTACAGAACCGACAGCGGTTCCATTGGACCGAAGACCGCGTGAACGACGAGCTCGAACGGGTCATCACGGAGGCGTTTTCGGGGCTCGTCGATACCTTCGAGGAGCACGACGTCCCGAACCTACGGATCGCAGCGTACGTCGTCGCGCTCGAACGGGTGATGCGCGCGTACGAGCAGGGCGGCACGTGGCCGTAGACGGAACGGATCTCGGGGATCGATACGGCTATTTGATCCGCCGTGCAACGTGTTGACATGAGTGCGCGGCTTCGCGACTGGTTCGACGGGGGTGATGAGCCGACGCTCGATGCCGTGCGTGACGCCGAAACGATGCGAAACGCGGTGGATCGCGCCGCGCTCGCCGAGACGATCCCATCGGGGTGGGCCGTCCGGTCGGATATCGTCCTGTACGGAAACGACACGCTCACCGACGTCCTCGTCTTCAGACACGACCGGACCCGCCAGGAGTTGATCGTGTTGCCGGAGTCGAACACGGACCCGAACGGCCCCGTGCGGTTCTATCACCACGACCGCAACGCGGGCTACCGTCGCGAGCTCCCGGTCACGAAACGGTCCCTCGCGTCTGGATTGTCGTATGCGCTCGATCGGATCGAGCGGTTCGAGCGGTTCTTCGACGGACTGAGCGCCGCGCTCCCGGGAAAAGGTATATAAGACTGTTTCCGGGTTTTGAGTCGAGTTCGTCGCTTACGCGACCGTTTCGACCTTCGCCAAGCGCTCGGCGAGGAAGGTCGCGATCGGAACGTCCTCGCTCTCGACGAAGCGTACGAGTTCCTCGCCGTCCGCGGACACCACGACGACCGTCGGGATGAGCTCGATATCGTACTCCTCGACGCCGGGTCCCTCCTTGCGTCCGTCGACCTTCGTCACCGGATAGTGCCGGATCCGGTCGGCGGGGACGCCGGCGGCAGCAAGCGCGGCACCGAACGCCGGAAGCTGTTCTTGACAGTCGATACACCAGTCGCCGCCCCAGACGTGAAAGACGTACTCCTCGGCACCGAGCGCGTCGAGCACGTCGTCATCGAAGGCATCGGCGTCGAGGTGTGGGTCCGGGTCAAGGGTTTCGAGGGTCATACTTCAGGTAGCACGCCAGCGCTGTTAAAAGGCGCGTCGGGGGCAACGGTCGCGGAGAGCGGCGACGGGTGAACGAACCACGCGTCACTCCCGCTGGCGACGCCGTGCCCGACGCCGATACTCGCCGTAGCGGTCGGTGGGATCGAAGGGAGCCGGAGCGCTGTTTTCGGTCGGGCCGCCACAGTCCGGGCAGGTGTCTTGAAGGGTGTAAACCGGCCGCTCGTGGGGAGTGTCCGGGTCCGCACAGACGCGAATGTGTGATCGCATGAGAGAAACGGGACGCGGGCGGCTACTCGTCGTCCTCGCGGCGCTCGCGGTGGAACTCGCCGGTTCCGTCCGCGGCCTCGATCGCCTCCCGGGCGCGGGCGGCAGCGGCTTCGAGCTCGGCCTCGGCGGTCTTGTAATCGGGCGCACGCACCTTGATCCGGTACTCGGGCGAGCCGACGTAGCCGACCTCCAGTTCGACCTCCTCGGGAACCTCGCCGTTACCCTCGGCGGCCGAGAGCGCGGCCTTGATGTCGTCGACGCCGTCGGGCGCGGCCGAGGTGAGGTCGACGTAGCCGGTCACGTCGACGTAGGGAACGGAGACGTTCTCGCGGGCGGCGGCGACGATGGCTTCTGCCGCCTCCTCGTCGATGTCGACGTCGTCGAGCGCCTCGCCGCCGTGTATCGCGGCCGTCTCAAAGGCATCGTACAGCGAGTCGTACTCGACGAGCAGGGCGTTCGCGACGCTCGTGTAGCGCTCGTCATCGACGTCCTCGCCGAGCGCGATAAGCATCCAGTTGTCGGCCTTCCGCTCGTTTTTCCAATCCTGAATGGTCTCTTTCCGCTGGTGTTCGTTGACGTCCTTGATCGAGAGGTCGATCTGCGCGGAGGACTCCTGTACTTCGAGCACCTTCGCGACGACCGTCTGTCCCTCACGGACGTGGTCGCGGACGTTTTTGATCCATCCGGACGCGACCTCGCTGATGTGACAGAGGCCGCGTTTGTTCTCGTACTGGTCGAGGTCGACGAAGACGCCGAAGTCGGCGATCTCATCGACTTCGCCGACCACGAGTTCGCCGGGTTCGGGCCATCCGCTGTACTGCATGACAGGGGGTGAGGCGGTTACCGTGCCTCGACGGTTTCGACGATCTCGCCGTGCAGCTCGGCCTCCCCGCCGGTCGGGGTCGCGAGCGTCGTGCCACAGACCGCACAGGACACGACGGAGGCGGCCTTGCCGAAGACGACCTGTTCGTTCTCACAGTCGCCACACGCGAGGCGATAGAAGTTTCCAGCCATGATTACTCCTGGAAGGTGAGTCGACCGGCGCGCCATCCCTCGCGCATGTGGGCCTTGCCGCAGTCGGAACAGCGGTACTTCAGGTGCGTCTTCTTGGTGGGTTTGTCCCCACCGGGCACCTTCGAGTATCCGCCGGCGTTGCCGATCGTCGCGAGCGCGCGGCGTCGCTGGCGAGCGTCCCGCTTCATCCCGGTCGCTCGGCCCGACCGGACCTTCTCGACCTCGTGTTCGTGGTGACCGTCACAGTTCGGACAGTAGGTGTTGAACCGACGTGGCATTTCCATGGATATCTACCTTGCCCGGGATTTGACGCCGACGCTTAAAACGGGTTTGGTCTGTCGTGGGTCGGTGACCGGCTCAGAGCGTGTAGTCGTGCTCGCCCGTCTCGCTCTCCAAGAACGCGGTGAGGAGGTCGATCGTGGCCGCGATGTCGTCCCCGTTCGCCGTCTCGGTGACGGTGTGGAGATAGCGCGTCGGGATCGAGATCGCCCCGACCGGTTTCGCGCCGTTCGCCCGCTGGAACCCGGCGGTGTCCGTTCCCCCTGCGGGAAGCACCTCGTGTTGATACTCGATCAACTCGCTCTCCGCGACGTCGGTGAGCCGGCTGTGGACCTTCGGGCTCGTGATCACCGAGGAGTCCTTCAGTTTGATGGCCGTCCCCGCGCCCAGTTCGGTTACGGCGTCGGCCTCCTTGCCGATCTGTGGGACGTCGTTGGCGACGGTGACGTCCAAGGCGATGGCGAGGTCGGGATCGATATCGACGCCGAGTGCGTGTGCTCCGCGGAGGCCGACCTCCTCCTGGACCGTCGCGGCGAAGTGGATCGTCACGTCCGGGTCCTCGATCCGGCGTGCCGCCTCGATCATCGCAAAGACGCAGACGCGGTCGTCGAGCGCCTTCCCGGTGACACACTCGCCCAGCGTGGTCGTCGTCTG
>PWGU01000106.1 GCA_003554605.1 Halorubrum sp. | reverse complement strand
TGACCGTGATCTCCGCTCCGGCGGATGGATCATTTAACCGCGATCGGGGCCCGTCGGGGATCGACGTCCGCGCGGTGGTGACGACCTTCGACGATCTCAATGGTCATGCACACCCCGAGTATTTGCACCGCGATTCGACCGCTGATGGCCAACATAGGAGTCATGGTGAGGCATCGGTGTTTGTCGTTGTGTCCGAGCGCGACCCCGAGCGATATCGGCGAGCCTTCCTCGCCGGTGCCGATGACGTGTTCGGCCCACACGCGGGCCCCGCGGATACCGACCCCCTTTCAGGGCCGCTTGTTAAAGCGGCGACCGACCCGAACCCGGGGCTTTCATCCGTCGATATCGATACGCTTCGGAGCGTGGTTTTGGATGCGGCAACGACATTGATGGGTGCGGAGGTCGACGAGGTACGGACGAAAGTCGAGTGGACCCTCGCGAACATCGGCGAGCACTCGTCGCTGGATCGAATCATCGTCTATCGTGATGCAGGTACCCAGTTCACTCCGGCGTTCGTCTGGGCGGAGGATCCCTTCGAGCCCGAAGGACGGTCGTTCGACTCGTTCCCCGCCCCGGCTCGACTCGCCGGGTTCGAGAACGTCGCTTCCGAGGGTACGACCACGGGAATGCACGAAGGCGGAGAGACGACAATGAACGCAACCGTACACGTTCCTCTTGTCTCCGAGTGGGAGCTGATCGGGGTGGTCGTCTTCGAGGTCGACTCGCCGCGTCCGTGGGTCGATGAGGAAGTCGACCTCTATCGGACCCTCGCTGACCTCATCGCGCACATGCTCGTGCGAAACGATCACCGGCGCGAACTCGGACGCCAAACCGAGCGGCTCGAACAGTTCAGCGCGGTCGTCTCACACGACCTCAGGAACCCCCTCAACGTAATGTCCGGCTATCTCGACCTCGCCTCGGACGACATCGACGCCCCCCATTACCGCGCGATGGAGAACGCGATACGTCGGATGGAGACGCTCATCGATGACCTCCTCATGCTCGCTCGGCGGGGCGATACCATCGGTGAGACGGAGCCGGTCCCGGCGGCGGCCATCGCCGAGGACGCGTGGGAGTCAGTTCGCACGCCGCGGGCGACCCTCACCGTCGTCGACGGGATCGGCCACGTCGACGCGGATCCGGGTCGTCTCAGGCAGGCCTTCGAGAACCTCTTTCGAAACGCGATCGACCACGGCGGCCCCGACGTGACGGTCGAAGTCGGTCCGCGAACCGTCGACGAGCGGGTCACCGGGATGTACGTCGCCGACGATGGACCCGGGATCCCCCCCGAGGTACGTGATTCGATCTTCGAATCCGGCTTCTCGACGGCTGGGAGTTCGGGGATCGGACTCGCGATCGTCGCCCGCGTCGCGGAGGGCCACGGTTGGACCGTTGACGTCGATACGCGTGACGGCGCGGTCTTCGAATTCACCTTCGACGCCGAGCAGCCGACGGCGACCATCCAGCCCGATCATCCCCTTCGGGAGGCGTAAACACGGTCGGAAGGCGTAAACACGGTTAGGAGGCGTGACCACGGCACACCCGGAATCCGCTGGAGTGGTCGGGGTCCATCGCGCGTTTCGATCGGGCGCTTCGCCGGTCATGCACTTCCTCGGTCGTGTGTTTCGCCGGTCATGCACTTCCTCGTCAGTCCGGTCCCGTTCCGACCGATCAGTTCCCTCGATCTCCCCCGTCGATCAGTGTATCTTCAGTTCGACGCGTCGGCCGTCCGGATCCCGGACATAGGCCGCCCAGTCGCGTCCGTAGGCACCGTACCGTTTCTTTGGTTCCTCGGGGTCCACCTCGTAGCCGGCGGCCTCGATGGCCGTGAGCAGGTCATCGAGCTGTTCGCGGGTGTCCATCCCCTCCGAGCGTATTAACAGACAGAGGTGCTCACCGCCGAGGGGGGCCTGGGTTTCCGATGCCGTGTCGTCGATCGTCCCCGCATCGATCGGGACGAGATGTAGGTGGCGACCGCCGGCGACGAGCGCGACGAAGGGGACGTCCCCGGCTTCGTACCGTTCCCGGTCGCGGATCGGGAGGCCGAGGAGTTCGTGATAGAATTCGAGCGCTTCCTCTATGTCGGTCACGCGGAGCGAGACGTGATCCACGTCCACGACGTCTGGTGACATACTTCGGTATCCGTGGGCGTTCATCCTGAAGCTTGCCCCGGTCGGCGTTCCGGATTACGGAGAATCGAGGAGAAAGCCTCGCGCTTCAGCGCGGGGAGGATGTCAAGAATGGGTAAACCGATCCCGGGTTCGGCTGTGGCGATCACGGAACATGCCCTCGAAGCCGACCTTGGCGAAGGGTCCAGCCGCATCGCCCAGCGGCCCGAACGGCAGACGATATTCGACGGTGTCGACGAGGATCGTCTCGTCGCCATCGGCGTAAAACGAGTGAGTATGGACCCAACGACGGAAGGGACCTCCAACCATGTCGTCGACGAAGTACGCGCTCCCCTCGACTGGTCCGGTGTCGGGATCGCGCTCGGTGATACGCGACTCCCAGCGCTGGCGTGGACCGACGCCGAACGGTCGCATCGACATCCGGATACGCGACCCTTCGACCAAGGTTTCGGGATCGGGAGTGCCGTCGGGCCCCTCGATAGATTCGATCCGTAGGTTCATCCACGCCGGCGTGAGCGCGCGGAGCCCCTCGATGGTCGAGTGAAAGTCCCAGACCTCCTCGATGGGTGCGTTCACCCGCGTCTCCCGACGGTACGTTGGCATACCAATCCTACGGCTGCATCGTTCAAAAACCCTTCAGGACGGAAACGGATGCGTGCCGACGACCCCGACGCGAACGGGGCAAGTGACGCACCGAAATCCGACGCGGACAGCGCAAGTGACGCACCGAAATCCGACGCGGACAGCGCAAGTGACGCACCGAAACCCGAATACGCGCCGACCACGATCGTTGATCCAATGGAGAAAGGAGCGATCGACATCGCCGATCTGGCCGGTCCGTTCGACCTGCAAGCGACCGCCGAGAGCGGTCAAAGCTACCTGTGGAACCGGGCGGACGGCGACACCTACGGGGAACTTCACGCCCATGGCGGCGATCAGTGGTACGAGACGGTCGTCGATCCGATCCCCGGCCTCTCCGATGAACGGGTCGTGTTGCGTGCCAGACAGCTCGGTGGCGTCCACGACGGCACGCTCGAATGGGAGGCCTCGACGGATGCCGTCCCCCTGTTGAGGCATCTCTTCCGGCTCGATGACGACCTCGAGGCGATCCTCGCCTCGACCCCCGACCTCCCGCTCTTGTCCCGCGCGTACGAGGCGTACGAGGGAATGCGGCTCACCCGCGACCCCGTCTTTCCCTGCCTCGTCTCGTTTATCTGTTCGGCCCAGATGCGTGTCGCGCGTATCCACGGGATGCAACGGCGGCTGCGGGAGTCCTACGGTGATGTGCTCGAACTCGATGGTGAGTCGTATCACGCGTTCCCGAGCCCGGAGCAACTCGCTGCGCGGACGGAGGGCGAGCTCCGGGAGCTCTCGCTCGGCTATCGGGCACCCTACGTCCGGCGAACAGCCGAGATGGTCGCTGACGGCGAGGCGCACCCCTCCGAGGCCGCCGGCCTCCCCTATGAGGAGGCTCGTACGTCGCTCACGCGCTTCGTTGGGGTCGGCGACAAGGTCGCCGACTGCGTCCTCCTCTTCTCGCTCGGATTCCTGCAAGCGGTGCCGCTCGACACGTGGATACGGACGACGATCGAGGAGTACTACCCCGACTGTGAGCGGGGGAACTACGCCGAGACCTCCCGGGCGATCCGCGAGCGATTCGGTGGGGAGTATGCGGGCTACGCGCAGACGTACGTCTTCTACTACCTTCGAGCCGGCGGCGAGTAGCCGGCCTACGTGACCCACACTCGACTCCCGAGTTACCGATTCACCCGTGGGCTCGGGCGAAGCTTCATACCCACCCATGCGGTAGATGACGACACAATGAACTGTCGAGTCGTCGTGGAGGCCGCCGTCCCGGTATATGACGTCGAAACAACCGACGAGGCGGTACGGATCGCCATCTCGAAGACGGGAGGGATGTTGAACCCGGACCTCAACTACGTCGAGATCGAGATGGGGAGCCGCCAGTCCCCGAGCGGAGAGGAGCTGCCGCCGGCTTTCATCGCGGCCGACGAGGCGCTCGTCGCGCTGGAACTCGAAATGGACGTCTTCAACGTTGACCGGCCGGAACACGCGAGCCGGATCGCGCGCAAGGAGATCGGCCAGCGGCTTCGGAACATCCCCTTAAAAGTGCTTGAGGTTGAGGACCTGCCCGAGGAGCCAGAAGAGTCCGAAGAGTCCGAGGGGGATGACGGACGGGATGAAACGGCCACCGACGAGGAATGACCGGCCGACGCGATCGGAAAGGCCATCCCGTTCGGTGAACGACCGCGAGTGTAGCCACTTGAGCGGGTAGCGTTCGATGACAACGCGATCGAAGTCTCAGTCGGCGGTTGGGGCCAGCGGTTCTGCTTCCGATTCGTCCATCGGCGCGGTGATCCCCTCGGTCAGTTTAAAAACAGCGGCCTTGTGGTCGGTCTTCGATTTGTGGATCGATGTGGGTTTGACGCCGAGTTCCTCGTACGCATCGAGGTCGAGGTCCTCGTCCCAGAATTCGCACTGTTTTCGTACTTCAGCGAGGAGGCCGTGAAGGTGGATGAGCTCCTGCTTCTTCATGTGTAACCTCTCTTTGCTACCGAGGGCTTATATTACTATCCTGAGTCGCGTTAACACACGACTGGCTCAAAACGGGTTTGAGTGCGTCTAGAGGCCATTTTTGCGTTAACGATCGGGATCAATGTGGCCGGGGGTGTGAGACCGTCCCCTCCTTCCCGGAGTCGCTACGTGTGGGGTTCGGGCGCGCTCACTGGAACTGTTTTACCGCCTCGAGGTCGCGTTCGGTTCGCATGAACTCCGATAGTCGACGGGTCGCGTGACATGCGGGGCAGCTGAAGTTCGTGCGCAACGATTGCAGATCCGCGGGATTATCCTGCCACTCCTTACGACATTCCGGACAGACCAGCCTAATAAACGCCTCAACCATAGCACCGCGTACACGCCGGGGACGTAAAAACGTATGTGGGTGTGTGACACCCAGCCGAGGCGACAGATCCGTGCCGCCGACCGAAGACCACGCCGTTCAGGCCGTGAGGTGATCGGCCGCTTCGAGCAGCTCCTTGTACCGATTGCGGATCGTGACCTCCGAGACGTCGGCGACCGCCGACACCTGGCTCTGTGTCACCTTCTGATTCGACAGCAACGCCGCGGCGTACACCGCTGACGCGGCGAGCCCGACGGGTGATTTCCCGCTCGTGATCCCCTCGTCTTTCGCCGTCGAGAGGAGTTCGCGGGCGAGCCGGTCGACCTCCTCGTTGAGTTCGAGCCGAGAGACGAACCGCGAGACGTAGCTCTCGGGGTCGGCGGGTTGGACCTCCAGTTTGAGCTCCCGGATGATGTAGCGGTACGTCCGGGTGAGCTCCATCTTGTCCACCCGCGAGACCGCCGTGAACTCATCGAGGCTCCGTGGATTACCGGCCTGTCGGGCTGCCGCATACAGCGCGGCGGTCGCGACCCCCTCGATCGAGCGGCCGGGGAGGAGGTTATCGCTCAGCGCCCGGCGATAGATCACGGAGGCGGTCTCTCTGACCGTCTCCGGGAGCCCGAGCGCGCTCGCCATGCGGTCGATCTCGCCGAGTGCCTGCTTGAGGTTGCGCTCCTTCGAGTCGCGCGTGCGGAACCGCTCGTTCCACGTGCGGAGCCGCTGCATCTGCCGGCGTTGGCGCGTCGAGAGCGACTTCCCGTAGCCGTCCTTGTTCTGCCAGCCGATGTTCGTCGAGAGGCCCTTGTCGTGCATCATGTTCGTCGTCGGCGCACCGACGCGGCTCTTCGAGTCCCGCTCGGCGGAGTCGAACGCGCGCCACTCCGGTCCGCGATCGATCCCGTTTTCGTCGACGACGAGTCCGCACTCCGTACAGACCGTCTCGCCGTGTTCGGTGTCCGTCGCGAGCCGGCCGTCACATTCCGGGCAGGTCGTGACCGCGACCTTCGACGTCTCCTCGCTCGATTCGACCGACGTATGCCGTTCCGTGCTTCCGTCGTAACTCCTAATGCGTGTTTCTGTCATGGGTGGTCTCCGGTCGGCGCCCGACGAAAAATATGAGGTCGGTGACGCCCGATCCGTTAACTAACAGTTATCGCTCCAACTATATAAATATATGTGTAATCTCTTGATCCGACTTCACCCGACTATCGCCTGTATAGGGCCTATAACGCGCGTTAGATGGGTTAATATCATCGATCAATAGTGGACGAAACAGTCACGGTATGGATTCACGTACCTACTTATACCTCTCGCTTCTACTACGGGTGTCAGCCGCGCTGATACCGTGAGATCGTTCCCTCCGATCACATCGGCCCGCCCCACGGATAGCGAGGAGCACCCTACCGATTGCGGCGCACTTACTGGAGAATCACCCTACCGATTGCGACTCACCGGAAACGCCACGCGGTCGGGAGCGTCGTTGAACCGGCGGAGGATTCGCTCTTGATATCCTCCCCGCGCTGAAGCGCGAGGCTTTCTCCTCGATTCTCCGTAAAGGTCGTTTTTTACCCGCTGTCCGCGACGCGGATGGGTGAGGTAGCGGAGCTGGTGTCGGTTCCCGATTTAAAAACCGTTCCGGCCGTCGGTCCCACCACCTTGCCACCCGCTTACTCTCGTACTTCCACGCCGGTTATCTCGAACCGCACGCCCTCGCCGAGACGGCCATCGCCGGCCTCCTCGGCGT
>PWGU01000176.1 GCA_003554605.1 Halorubrum sp. | reverse complement strand
GGGCCGACTCGCCCCGAGTTACGCGGTGCTGCTCTCGGCGAGCTCCGGGGCGTCGCCCTCGGTGTCGCCCTCGACTTCGGGGGTCTCCGCTTTCCGCTCCCCGTCCAGCGCGGGGGCGTGTCGATCGTCACCCATCGAGATCCAGACGAGGTACAACATCCCGACGATCATGAGGGCCGTTGCGACCGATCCGACGACGGCGACCGGGAACACGAGCTGATCCATACGGCCCGATCGACCGCCGGGCTGTATCAACGTATCGGCTTTCATCGGCGCGTCGGGAGCTTGAAGGGGTGAGCTATCGAGCGAATAGCTATGAGCGAGCGCATCCCCGTCACGATCCTCTCCGGGAGCCTCGGTGCCGGGAAGACGACCCTGTTGAACCATCTCCTCGCGAACGCCGGGGGCCGCGAGATCGCGGTCCTCGTCAACGACATGGGGGCGGTGAACATCGACGCGGAGCTCATCGCCGAGGGCTCGGAACTCGAACTCGACGACGGGGTGGCGGAGCTGTCGAACGGCTGTATCTGTTGTGAACTACAGGACGACCTGGAGACGGCCGTCGTCCGGCTCGCGAACGAGCGGGAGTTCGACGCGCTCGTGGTCGAATCCTCGGGCATCTCCGAGCCCGCGCCGGTCGCCCGACTCTTCACCACGGAGTCCGCGGCGGCCGCCCGCTACCGCGTCGACGCGCTCGTGACCGTCCTCGACACCCGGGCCTTCCTCGACGCGTTCGCTGGCGAGGACGTCCCCAAACGGCGGGGGACCGACGACGACCGCCCGCTCTCGGACCTGCTCGTCGAACAGGTCGAGGTGTCGAACGTCGTGCTGCTGAACAAAAGCGACCTCTGTACCGACGCCGAACTGGCCGAGGCCGAGGAGCTCGTCGGCGCGCTTCAGCCGTCCGCCGAGACGATCCGGACCGAGTTCTCAGCGGTCGACCCGAACCGGCTGCTCGATGTCGACCTGTTCGATGCGCGCGCCGTCGGCGACCTCCCCGGCTGGAAACGGGCGCTGGCGGACGTCGAACATCACCGCGAGGACGACGCCCATGACAACGACGGCGACGTTCACGCCCATGACCACGACGGCGACGCTCACGCCCATGATCACGACGGCGACGTTCACGCCCATCGACACCCCGACGAGGTCTACGGGATCACCTCCTTCACCTATCGACGCCGCCGCCCGTTCCACCCGGAGCGGCTCCTCGCGGTCCTTCGTGACCTCCCGGTCGAGGTCGTCCGCTCGAAGGGCACGCTCTGGGTCGCCGGCAGCGACCTCCGCCAGCAGGTGAGCCAGGCGGGGCCGTCCGTTAGGGTGTCCGCACCCGGGCCGTGGATCGCGAGCCTCCCGGAGATCGAGCGCGACATGTTGCGCTCGAACCGCCCGGAGTTAGCCTGGGACGATGAACACGGGGACCGACTGACCGCGTTCGTCGTCATCGGTACCGACCTCGCAGGAACCGACATCCGCACGCGGCTCGATGACGCGCTCGTCACCGACGGGGAGTGGGACCGCCTCCGCGCGGGCGAGTCGCTCGACGGGACGGCTGCGTTCCCACGTGAGGCGGGCGAGGAGGCCGTTATCGCGGAGCCCTGAACGGCAGCGGTCGTCCGTCCCTCACCTTCGCACTCATACCGCCCGTTCGAGGCCGTCGAGCGCCCGCGTCAACTCACCGCGTCGCTTCCACGCCGCGATCCGATCAGCGAACGGCAGCGGGGCGTTGAGCGCCACGACCGAGCGGAGCCGCACCCGCGACCCCTCGTTTTTCGGCTTGACGGTCAGCCACGTCTCCATCCGTTTGAACGGGCCCGCCGGGCCATCGTCGGCGACGACGTAGCGATAGCCGTCCGGTCGGCGCTCGAACCGGAGGCGGAACTCGACACCTGGGCCGGTGACGGTCACGACCGTCGCCGAACCGTCGTCGACCTCCTCTACCCCCGCGACCTCGAAGCTCCCCTCCCACTCGACGACCCGCCTCGGCGTCAGCTGTCGGCCGATCACCTGCGGGCTTTCGGGGATGAACCGCTCGACGACCACCTCACGCATGGCCGGCGGTTCACCGCGTACCGGCATAAGGCCCCGGGGCGTGGGCTCGCCGGTCCGTCCACCGGCCCGATTCACCACACCAGCGGAACCGTGAGCGCCACGAGGACGACCCCGAGCCCGATGGCGGCGTACACCAGCCGCTCGAAACGCGGCCCGGCCGGCAGCGGTCCCGCATCCCGCGGCGGCGCCCAGCGGACGAGCTGATCGTACGCGATCGCGGCGAGAACCAGGAACGCGAGCGTCGACACCGCGAGCGACCACCGAAGCGACAGTCCGTACGAGATCCCATAGATCGGGCCGATGGAGAGCGCGAGCATGAACCCTAACGCGGTGCTCACGGTAAACGGCACGAGATCGACCCGATCGCCGTGTCGGTTACGGACGCGCCTCGACACGGCCGATGCGACCGCATCGAAGAGGCGGGCTGGACGTGAACGCCGTGGCTGGTGTGGGACGCGCGTCCGCCGTTCGCGGGCGTCCCGCGACGGGCCACGTCGCGGTCGGGAGGGATCTTCCATGTGGGGGGTGTACTATCCACACGGACAAGAGCTAAGTGGTGCAGCCTCGCCCATCCGCACATGAGCGAGGAGCCGAAAGGGGTCAAAGAGGGGCTTGCGGAGTCGAAGGGGGACCCCCGGCTGGTCCTCGCGTTGAACGCCGTCCTCTCCACGTGGTTCGCGTGGACCGCCGTCTGGGGTGCCGACCTGCTCGGGCTCGTCGAGTACTCGCTCACGAACGTCGCGACGTTCGCGATCATCCTCTTTGCGGTGACCTACGCCGTTGTGTTGCGGTGAGGTGCTCCGCTCCCGTGACCGAACCGCCGAAACCGCCGTCGCTTAGTGACGTGCCGCCCTCAACCGGCGCATGAACGGCTTCTCCTCCGCCTCCGACGACCTCGTCGCCGACCTCCACACCCACACGACGGTCTCCGACGGCACGCTCTCCATCGAGGAGGTGCCGGCGGCCGCCCGCGACGCCGGCCTCTCGTGGGTCGCGGTGACGGATCACGATCGGGTCCATCCCGGGATCGACACGCCGGTCGTCGAGCGCGACGGGGTCCGGATCATTCGCGGGATCGAGCTTCGGGTCGATGCCGGCTTTGAACGGCTCGACCTCCTCGGCTACGCGGTCGAGCCCACGGAGGCGCTCCGCGCCGAGATCGACCGGCTCCAGCGCGACCGTCGGGAACGGGGAGCCCGGATCCTCGAACGCGTCGAGGATCGGCTGGGTATCGAGCTCGATGTCGAGCCGCGCCCCGGGCTCGGTCGCCCGCACATCGCCCGCGCCATCGACGCCTCGCCCGCACCCTACGATTACGCCGCCGCCTTCGACGAGCTGATCGGCGACGACGGTCCCTGTTTCGTCGCCCGCGAGGTGACCTCGCTTGCGGACGGGGTTGATCTCCTCTCGGAGGCGTGTGCGATCGTCGGCCTCGCCCACCCGTTCCGGTACGCCAACGTCGCGCTCGCGCTGGATGTCGCCCGCGACCTCGATGCGGTCGAGCGCTGGTACCCCTACGGTCGTTCCGTCGATGACGCCGCCGTCGATCGGGTCGCCCGCGAGGCCGACCTCCTTCGAACCGGCGGCAGCGACGCCCACGAGCGGACCTTCGGGGCGGCGGGGCTCACCGAAGCCGCCTTCGAGCCGATCCGCGAGCGACTCCCGACGCCCGTCGAGCGGTGATCGGTCGGTCGCCCGAGCCGGCTTCACGGGGCGTTCGTTCCATACGGCCGTACGCGCCGAATACGCCGCCCTCATCTCCCGCACGGACAGCGTTTTATCCGACCATCCCCTCCCCCGATCCATGCGGTGTCACTACTGCGACGACGAGGCCGCCTACGGCGCCGAGAAGGACGGGATCACCGTCGGTCTCTGTGAACGGCACTTCCGTGAACGGCTGGAGGAGCTCGCGGACTCGGAGGAACTCGCGGCCATTCGCGAACAGATCGATCTCGACTCCACCGACTGATCGGCCGACGACCCATCGTCATCGAGGCGACCGCGGTTCGATTCCCCCGTGTCGTTCGCCTTCCGCGCACCGCCGGCCCTCCCTGGCGGCCGAAACGCATCTTAAAAGACACCCGGGAGCCAAACGACCGCTATGCATCCAACCGATCGACCGCGTCGCCTGCGGACGGACGGGATCCGACCGCTCGTCAGCGAGACGACCCTCGCGGCGACGGACCTGATCGCGCCGGTTTTCATCGACGCGACGACGGACGAACGGGTTCCGATCCCGTCGATGCCGGGCCACGAGCGCGTTCCGATCTCGGCGGCGGTCGACCGCGTCGAGGAAGTGCTCTCGACCGGTGTGGAGTCGGTGATCTGCTTCGGCATCCCCGAATCGAAGGACGACCGCGGCTCCCGCGCATACGCGGACGATGGGGTCGTCCAGCGCGCCACCCGGGCGATCACCGCCGAGACCGACGCCTACGTCGTCGGGGACGTGTGTCTCTGTGAGTACACCGACCACGGCCACTGTGGCGTCCTCGAACCGACTGCCGAGACGGACCCGACGCTCACCGTTCGCAACGACGAGACGCTCGACCTGCTCGCGAAAACCGCCGTCTCACAGGCCGACGCGGGTGCGGACATGGTCGCGCCGTCGGCGATGACGGACGGGCAGGTGCGGGCCATCCGGGCAGCCCTCGACGACGCCGGGCACACGGACGTCGCGCTCATGAGCTACGCGGTAAAGTATCGGTCCGCCTTCTACGGCCCGTTTCGTGACGCCGCCGACGGTGCGCCGGCGTTCGGCGATCGACGCCACTACCAGATGGACCCCGCGAACCGTCGCGAGGCGCTCCGGGAGGCGCGGATCGACGCCGAAGAGGGTGCGGACGTGCTCATGGTCAAGCCGGGGCTTCCATATCTCGACATCGTGCGTGACCTGCGGGAGTCGTTCGACCATCCGATCGCCGCCTACAACGTCTCCGGCGAGTACGCGATGGTGCACGCGGCCGCGGAGAAGGGCTGGTTGGATCTGGAGGCGGTCGCGTTCGAGTCATTGCTCTCGCTGAAACGGGCCGGCGCTGACCTCATCGTCACCTACTTCGCGGAGGACCTCGCGGAGCGGCTGTAAGTGCCGGCCTCGGTGTTCGCCCCCTCAGACGACCTGTTCGCCGTCGTCGTCGTACACCTCGATGGCGTCGACCGGACAGACGCGCGCCGAAAACGTCGCCTCGAACTCCTCGTCCTCGGGCACCTCGACGACGAAGACGTCCTCTTCTTCCTCCTCCGCGTCGACGAGCACGGCCTTGCCGGCGTGTTCGTCGCGTTCGAACCCGTCCCACTCCGCGACACACTGGAACATCCCGATGCAGGTGTCCCGGTCGAATTTCACATACATATCTCGGTTGAGGGCGACCGGGTACAAAGCCGTGACGGCGCGCCCCCGGAGACACCGCCGTGATCGCGTTCACGGTCACACCGTCGGATGGATTTATGTCGCTGGCAACGGTTCATGTGACCGGTAGCCACACATGACATTCTACATGGGCGATGAACTCGCCGACGTCTACGACGACGCCTTACACGACGGCTTCGGGCTGGTCGCGAGTAACGTCGCGGAGCCGAACGTCCTGCTCGGTCTCCTCAAGGGCGCGGAACGCGCTGAATCGGATCTTCTGGTCCAGTTGAGCAACGGCGCGTGTACCTTTGCGGGCAACGGCGACCCCATCGCGGGGCTGCAGGTGATGGGGACGTATATCGAGACGATCGCCGCCCAGTTCGACGTCGGCGTCTTCTTAAATATGGACCATCAGACGGACCTCGACGTCATCCAGCGGCAGATCGACCTCGCGATCCCGTCGTCGATCATGATCGACGCCTCCCACGAGCCGTTCGAGGAGAACGTCGAGCGGAGCCGTCGGGTCGTCGAGATGGCCGAGCGGTCGGACGCCGAGATCCTGGTCGAAGCGGAGCTCGGGACGATCAAGGGGGTCGAAGACGAGATCGTCGCCGACGAGGCCTTTTATACCGACCCCGAGCAGGCCGTCGAGTTCGTCGACCGGACCGGCTGTGACCTGCTTGCCATCTCGGTGGGCACCCAACACGGCGTCGCGAAGGGGCGGAACCTGGAGATCCGGCCGGACCTCGCCGAGGAGATCCGAACGGCGCTTCGCGACCACGGCTTGGAGGTCCCGCTCGTCCTGCACGGGTCCTCGGGGGTGCAGTCCGACCAGCTTCAGGAGATGCTCACCCACGGCATCTGTAAGGTGAACAAGGACACCCGGTATCAGTACGAGTACACCCGGACGGCCTTCGACCTGTACCGACACAACGCCGAGGCGATCGTGCCGTCGGACACCGATGACGCCGACCGCGACACCTTCTTCAACAACGTCGAGTGGTCGCCGAACAAGGAGTTCTTCGACCCGCGGGTTGCGGGTCGCGACATCAGGGAGCGGATCGCGGACGTCTATGAACAGCTCGCGACCGTCGCCGGCAGCGCGGGGCGGAGCCGGTACGTCTGAGCGTCGCTCTCGGTCGTCCACTTGGTCGTTCACTTCGACCATCCCACTCGGTCATCCATCTCGGTCATCTCTCCCCACCGGACATTCGTCGTGTATCCCCCGATCCACCCGCCGTCGGCCTCAGCCCTCCCCAGCCTCGTTCGGGCGGGTCGCCGTGCGGTCCGGCGACCCGCCCGAACTCCCTCGCGGGCCGCTCGCGCGTTTAAAAACGCGCGAGCGGGCGCGCCGACCGACGTCTGCTCCCTGAGGGTGTGTCTGCTCCCTGCGGGCGTCCACGATTTATATACTCTCGTCGTGGGTTTATATATCCCACCCGCGGACCAGCCCGTTTACAATCGCCGGGGTTCGATCGTCGGGCAATGACACACGTTTGGCTCGTCGACCGGCAGTTCGACTCGAAGGGGCTCGTTCGATTGACCTACGCGACGACCGACGGGGAGCGGGTGCACATCAAAGAGCTATCCGAACGGCGAATCGTGATGGGCGATGGCGTCACCGCCGGCCGCGACGTCGAGGAGAACGCACTCGGCGAGACGGATCCCGGGGACGTCGAACGATTTAAAAGGGAGGCGACGCGGATGGCCGCCGAGCACGACCCCGACGACACGGTGTGAACGTGTTGTGAGCGGAGCGGTTTATATACAATAGCGTACTCCGTGGTGGTGATGGGCGGATCAGAACGATCGGATGACCCTGCACGGGAGATCGTTTCGGTGACCGAGCATGGACCGGTCACGGTCCCCGAACGATTTCGTGAACAGCTTGGGGTCGAGACTCCCGGTGGAGTCGTATTCCGGAAAACCGACGATGGGAAGGTGCTCATCGAACCGATCCGCTCCCCGAGCGAGATGCGAGGATTCGCCGTTCGAGATGAGTCCTCAGCTGATACTCTTGGGGCGGATCTCCTCCGTGAAATGCGTGACAATGACCGCTGAATCCGTCGACGCGACCCTTCTGGTCGGCGGTGATGACGATTATAACGAGATTACTGATGTGCCGATCGAGCGATTTCGCGACGGCCCTGGATAAAAAGGTGCTTCCGCTGTTTATACGCCGAGTTCGAGCACGAAGAACGTCGCCAGCCCGAAGTAGATCAACAGGCCGCTCACGTCCTTGATCGTCGTGACGATCGGGTTCGAGGCGGCCGCGGGGTCCTGCCCGATAAGGTAGACCAACCACGGGATGAGGAACCCGACGAGCGCCGCGACGACGGACGTGCCGAGCATCGAGCCGAAGACGACGTACGCGATGTCCATCCGGCCGATCCAGAGGAACGCGACGACGGCGGCGACCGCCCCGACCATGAGCCCGATCAGCGCGCCGACGGCCGTCTCCTTGAGGATCCGACGCACGACGTTCGATTTATCGATATGGCCGAGGACGACGCCGCGGATGAAAATGGTCGAGGACTGCGTACCGACGTTCCCGCCCATGTCCATCACGACCGGGATAAAGAACGCGAGGATGACGACCGCTTCGAGCGTCTCCTCGTAGACGCCGATGACGCCACCGGCGAGGAAGCCACCCACGAGCGCGACGAGCAGCCACGGCACCCGAATCGCGAGGATGTCCTTGATCGAGGCGTCGAGCATGATCCGGCTCCGCTGTTCTTCGACATCCGTGAGGTCGTCGGCGGTGAGCTCCGGGAGGTTCATCCCCTGCATCCGCAGCATGTCCTCACTGCTTTCGGCCTCCATCACGTCGACGAGCCGCTCGGAGCGGACGATGCCCACGAGCCGCCCGTCGTCATCCACGACGGGGACCGCCGGATAGTGGAGGTCCCCGACGTCCATCGCGGCCTGTTCGGCGTCGGCGCTCTCGGTGAACGACACCACCTCCTCGGTCATGATCGACGAGATCGGGTCGCCGTTCCCCGCGGCGAGCATCTCCCGAACCGAGGCAACGCCGACGAGCCGACCGTCCTCGTCGGTCACGTACGTGTAGTAGATCGTCGTCCGCGTCGGATCGTCCGGCGCATACTCCTGAAATTGGTCCATCGCATCGGCGATGCTCGTCTCGGCCGTCACGGAGACGTAGCCGGGGGTCATCACCTCGCCGACCGACAGCTCGTAGCCCCCAGCCTCCTGTGGCGGCTCGTCCATGATATCTTCGGGTGTCGCTGACATTCCTGTGTCGAAGTTGTGAGTTGGTTATATATATGCTTGGGTAACACCGGGGGCGAGATAGCTATCCCCTGATACGATTTCGGAACTGGCGTAGTCGACATGGGTGCACAGGACCGTTCGATCCCGTGTCGGTTTAGTCGCGCTCCCGCCGGTCCCGCTCCCGCCGCTCGCGGGCCTCCTTCCACTCGCCGATACCCGCGGGATCGAGATGGAGATGGACGTCGCCGACGTCGTCCATCGCCTGTAACCGTTCGATCAATTCCGTCTCGATATCGTGTGCCTGCACGAGCGTCAACTCGCCGTCGACCTCGACGTGCGCCTCCACCTCCAACCGCGTTCCATCATAAAAGACGGCCACGTCGTGGACGCCCTCAACCCGCCGATGTTCCCGAAGGGCGGCGATGATGCGTTGACGTTCCGCCTCCGAGGGGGCCGCACCGACGAGGTAGGTGACGTTCTCGCGGGTGACCTTGAGGCCCTGATAGATGACGAGGATGCTCACCAGCCCACCCACGGCGGCGTCCATGAACGGGTAGCCGAAGAGGACGCCGACGACGCCGACGAGCGCCGCGAGCGTGGTGAAGATGTCGTTGAACGAGTCGACCGCGAGCGCCGCGAGCGCCGAGGAGTCGACCCGCTTGTTCACCCGTGTCGTATACCAGTATAAAAGCGACATGTCGGCAAGCGCAAAGAGCAACCCCCCGATCAGCCACGGGCTGAACGTCACCGTCGGCCCCGTAAAGAGCGCGCTGGCGGACTCATACAGCAGGTACAGCCCGAGGATGATGATGGTTCCACCGACGAACAGCGCCGAAAGCGGCTCGATCCGCTGATGACCGTGTGGGTGGGTCTCATCGGGGGCCGCGTAGACGTTCCGCCCCCACACGAAGACGACGACGCTGCCGACGACGTCGGCGACGGAGGGGGCGGCGTCCGCCAACAGCGCCACCGACCCGAACGTGAGCCCGATCGCCCCCTCGACGAGGATCTTGGCGACGTTGCCGACGATATTGAGGCCGCTGGCCCGGGTGAAATCACGCCTGTTCTCGGCGGATTCCACCTCGGATTCGGCCAGCGCCGCCTCGCTCATTGCCCACCGTTCCCTCACACGCCGGATAACGGTTTGGATTAGACGACTCCAAGCGAGCTATTCGGCCGCTCGAACATCGCTCCGTGTCGATCTTCGGAAAAACGGTCGCGCTACTCGGCGTGCCGTTCGTCGGCCCCGTCCAGGGTGATCTCGGTGACCTCGACGATCCGGTCGTCGGCAAGCAGCGTCTCGACGGCGGCCTCGGGAACGTCGTGATCGAGGTTGTAGACGGTAAGCGCCTCGCCACCGAGCGTCTCACGGCCGTTGAACATCCCGGCGATGTTGACGTCGTGCTCGCCGAGGACGGTCCCGATGAGCCCGATGACGCCCGGCTCGTCGGTGTTGCGCGCGACCAGCATGTGGCCGTACGGAACGGCGTCGACGCGGAAGCCGTCGATCCGGACGATACGCGGGTCCTCGCCGGCAAAGAGCGTCCCCTCCACGGCCATCTCCTCGTCGCCGTTGCGGACGGTGACGCGCACGAGGCTCTGGAAGTCCTCGGTCTGGCGCGTCTTCGATTCGGTCACCTCGATCCCACGCTCCTCGGCGAGCTGCGGGGCGTTCACCGCGTTCACCTGCCACTCAAGTGGCTCGAAGACCCCCTTCAGCGCGCTCGCGGTGACGAGTTCGACGTCCTCGGCGGCGATGTCGCCCTCGTAGGTGACCTCGATGCCCGTCACGCGGCCGGAAAGCAGCTGTGCGGCGACCTTCCCGGCCGTCTCGGCGACCGCGATGTACGGCTTGATCCGCGGGAAGGCGGTCTCATCGACCGACGGCGCGTTCAGGGCGGTGAGCACGGGTTCCTCGTTGAACGCCGCGATCACGGCCTCCGCAGTGTCGATGGCGACGTTCTCCTGGGCGGCCTCCGTCGACGCCCCGAGGTGCGGCGTGAGGACGATCCCGTCGACAGCCAGAAGCGGCGAGTCGGCTGGAAGCGGCTCCTCCGCGAACGAATCGAGCGCGGCACCGGCAAGGGTTCCGTCCTCGACGGCGGCCGCGAGCGCGTCCTCGTCGATGATTCCCCCGCGGGCGCAGTTGATCAGGTAGCCTCCCTCAAGTGCGGCCAGTTCGTCCTCGCCGATCATCCCCTCCGTTTCGGGGAGAAGCGGGGTGTGGACGGTGGCGAAATCCGCCTGCGCGAGCGCATCGTCGAGCTCCTCGACTAAGGTCCCGCCGAGCCGCTCGGCGCGCTCCTCGGAGACGTACGGATCGTAGACGACGAGGTTCATCCCGAGCGAGTCGAGCCGCTTTGCGACCTCCTGGCCGACGCGCCCGAGCCCGATGATCGCGAGTGTCTTGTTGTTCACCTCGGTGCCGAGATACGCTCCCTTCGCCCATTCGCCGGTCTTCAATCGGCCGTGTGCCTGTGGGATCGACCGGGCGACCGCGAACGTCATCGCGACGGTGTGTTCGGCCGCCGCGCGGACGTTCCCCTCCGGGGCGTTGGCGACGATCACGCCGTGGTCGGTCGCGGCCTCGATGTCGATGTTGTCGACGCCGATCCCCGCACGGCCGACGATGACCAACTCCTCGGCGGCTTCGAACACCTCGCGGGTGACCTCCGTTCCGGAGCGAACGATCAGCGCGTGTGCGTCCGCGATGGCCTCCACGAGCGCCGAGTCGTCGATGTCATAGGCGGTTTCTACCGTGTAGCCCTCCGCACGAAGCCGGTCCAGACCCGCCTCCGCGATCGGGTCCGTCACGAGTACCTTCATGCGAGTATGGACCTCGGGCGGCCGGTTAACGCTTTCTTCATCGCCCCGCGGTTTCCCCCTCTTGACCGTTCGATCGTGGATCGCAGACCCCTTCGTTTCAGGTGGAGATACACGCGTTCGTGTCGATCGCTTCGGGCTCGACACGGCCGGCCGCTCGCCGGTACGCCCTTTTATGACGGTCACCTGTGGCCGATATGGATCTCACGCTCACGCTGTTCGGGTTCGCGGCCATCGTCCTGTTGACGGGCGTCAGCGCCTTCTTTTCCAGTTCGGAGCTCGCCGTCTTCTCCGTCGCGAAACACCGGATCGACTCGCTCGTCGCCACGGACGTTCCGGGCGCGGCGGCGCTCGCGAAACTTCGTGCGGACCCCCATCGGTTCCTCGTCACGGCGCTCGTGAGCAACAACGTCGCCAACATCGCGGCGGCGTCGGTCGCGACCGCCGTCCTCGTCCAGTTCCTCCCGCCGAGTCAGGCGGCGACCGGCTCCACGCTTTTCACCTCGTTTTTCGTCATCGTCTTCGGCGAGATCGCCCCGAAGTCGTACGCGGTCGCGAACGCCGAGAAACACGCCCTTCGCGTCTCCCGACCCGTCGCGGCCGCCCAGCGGGTGCTCCGGCCGATCCTCCTCGTCTTCGAGGTCGCCTCCGGGCTCGTCAACCGGGTGACCGGCGGCGAGACGGAGATCGAATCCTACCTCACTCGCGAGGAGTTCGAGACGATCGTCCTCTCCGGCGAGGAGACCGGCGCGCTCGACCCGGACGAGAGCGCGATGATCCGCGGCGTCCTCGATTTGGGGGGGACGGCCGTCACGGCCGTGATGGTGCCCCGAACCGACATGGTGGCGTTGCCGTCGACGGCCGATCCCGACGAGGTCCTCTCGACGGCCGCGAGCGAGGGGGTTACCCGGATGCCGGTTTACGGCGAGAACCGCGACGACGTGGTGGGGATCGTCGACGTCCGTGACGCCATTCGGGCGGCGGCGGCCGGCGAGGACCTCGCGAGCGTGACCCGTGAGCCGACGTTCGTCCCCGAGACGAAGTCGGTCGACGAGCTTTTCGAGGAGATGCGCGATGGCGGGCTTCGGATGGTCGTGGTCGTCGACGAGTTCGGCGCGGTGAGCGGGATCGCCACCTTGGAGGACGTCGTCGAGGAGGTCGTCGGCGAGCTGGTCGGCCCCAACGAGGTCGATCACGTCCGGGTCGTCGACGCCGGGACCGCGATCGTTCGCGGCTTCACCACCGTGGCGTACCTCAACGAGACGCTCGCGGTCGACCTGCCAACCGACGGCGAGTTCGAGACGGTCGCCGGGCTGATCACGGCCACGCTCGGGCGACTCCCGGAGACGGACGACCGGGTCACCTTCGGTGAGGTACGGCTCGTCGTCACCGCGGCGACGCCCACCCGCGTCACGCAGGTACGGGTGGAACACGGGGCGGGAGCCGTGGATAGCGGCGAGGGCCGGGAGGGTGCGGGCCCCGGCGACGACCAACGGGACGTGGAGACGACGGAGCTCCCCGGCTCGTCGGAACGATCCCCCGATCACAGCCCGAAGGACTCGACGGACTCATAGATGGGGCCGTCCCGCGTCAGCGTCGACGACAGGAGCCGGATCTCGGCCACCTCGAATCGGCCGATCTCGGGCTCCCGCTCGCGAACGACCCGCTGAACGTGCCCTTTTCCCCGCCCGTCGCGCATTCTGGCGATCGTGACGTGAGGCGTAAACGCGTGCGGCTCCGCGTCGACGCCGCGCGCCGTCGTCTCCGCCTCCAGGGCCTCGTGGAGCCGGGTCAACTCCTCGGCACCTTCACCGACCCCGGCCCAGACGACCGAGATGTACTCGGGACTCGGGAAGACGCCGTAGCCCCGAACGCGACAGGTGAATGGGTCGACGGCGGCGCGCTCGACCGCCCGTTCGCCGGCCGCGAGCATCTCGTCGAGGGGGACGTCGTCGTCGGGGTCATCGTGGTCGCCGTCGTCGCCGGAGCCATCGTGGCCGCCGTCGTCGACCTCCCCGAGAAACTTCAGCGTCAGGTGGGCCTGCGTCGGGTCGACCGGATCGATCCCCGCCGCCTCCGTGAGCGGGCGCTGGGCGGCCGCGATGGCGTCCGTGAGCGGATCGGGCAGGTCGACGGCGAAAAAGGCGCGCATGACGGGTGCTACTCCCACCCCGACGTTTCCGGTGCACCCACGTCGTCCTCCACGGCGGCGACGAGCGCGTCACGCTCGGCGTCGGTGAGCGCCGCCGGTTCGCCCCGGCCCCCGGCCCGTTCACCCCACGCACGGATCGCCCGGCCCGCCCATGACCCGGCCGTCAGCGCACGCTCGCGGGCCGCCGCCATCCGGTCGCGGTCGACCGACAGGCTCCCGGGCCGCGACCCCGCCGCCGCGCCGACGAACCGAGCCCGGTCGGCGGGGGTCGACTCGCCGCGGCGGAGCCGATCCACGACGCCCGCGAGGTCGTCGGGGTCAGGGTACGCGAAGACCGTCGCACCGAGGGCGTGCGGGCCGAACGCCGGCGGCGGGATGTCCTCGGGAACGCTCGCGTCGAGGAGCCGGTTGCCCCCACCGGCCGCCTCCACGCGTTCACACTCCGTCTCCGTGTCCAGTGCGAGGTTATGGGCGGGATAGGTCGCACACGTCCGCGGATAGCGGTCCTCGTCGCCGTGGATCCGACACTGCAGCGTCGTCGGGTCGAGAAAGACGCACGTATCGAGCCAGCGGACGGTTTCGGTGCCCACCGGCGCGACGGGCTTTCGGGGTTTATATAAGCCGATCATGAAGACGGGTCGTCCGTCGACGGCCGCGAGCGCGACGCCGTCGACCGTGACGGCCTCGTCGCGCTCGGCGGGTTCGAAGAGCCGTGGGGTCACCGCGTCCGCGAGCCCCCGATCGAGGTACCGGACCACCTCGTCGCGCGTGAGCGGCGCGAGGTTCGCGACGTCGTCGAGCGGGGGCCGGGACTCGGTCGGCTTGCTCGCCCCCGTCTCCCCGGTCAGACCGTCCGGCGCGATCGGCCGCCAGTCGACACAGCAGCCGGCACAGCCGGCACACCGCAACTCCATACGCATCGTTCGCGGTGTGTGTTATAAAGTGTCACGCCGATCTGCGATCGGTTCCGACCAGCGGCCCGGGTAGGGGTCGACACAACCGACTCACCTCCGTTCCACTCAGGATCCGTCCGACCCCCCAAGCGCGCCCGGGGCGTGTGCATAGACCGCATAGAGGACGATCGCGGCGATGGTGAAATCGAGGCTGTGTTCGATAAGGTGGTGGACCGTCATCGGGACGTAACCGAGGACCGTGCCGGCCCCGACGAGCGAGCGGGCCCAGAGCGCGCCGACGGCGACGCAGATCAGGAGGTACTGTGTAGACCGCCGACGGGCGTACGCCACGAGGCTTATCACGAAGAGGGCCCCCGTACCGATCCCGGCGACGAGGATCACTAACAGGAGCGGAATGGAGCCCTCCACGCCCCCGGTGTGGCCCATGCCGAACAGGGAACCGACGTTCATCGACCGACCGTCGGGCCGCCGCGGGCATCAATCCATTCCCTTCATTCGGCGTCTCGTCGCCCCCGGTGAGTCCCGGGTCCTCCCACTCGCTGGGAAACCGAGCGAGGTATTTGCCCGGAAGCCCCTACTCCCGGATAATGAGCGAGACGCGCGACCGGATCCGCGATCACATCCGTGCGACCCCTGGCGTCCACTTCAGCCGGCTCGAACGCGACCTCGGGCTCGCGACGGGGCAGATCCAGTATCACCTCCGACGGCTGTGTCGTGAGGACGCGGTCGTCGCCGAACAGATCGCCGGCCGAACCCACTACTACGACCCGACCGTGGACGCGTGGGACCGGCGCGCGCTCGCCTTCCTTCGGCGCGAGAGCGCCCGCGGGATCATCGTCCGCCTCCACGCCGACGGCCCGGCCCGTCCGTGCGACCTCGCCGACGACCTCGGCCTCGCCCGGAGTACCGTCTCCTGGCACGTCTCGACGCTCGCCGATCACGGGGTCATCGAGCGCTCCGAAGGCCGACCGATGACGGTCGCGTTGACGGACCCGGACCGCACCGCCCGGCTGTTGGAGAGCGCCTCGCCCTCGCTGCCCGACCGGGTCGTCGACCGGTTCATCCGGACCGTCGACCGGCTGTTCGAGCCCGCCGACGGCGGCTGAGCCCCGTACGTCTTTTTATAGCGTCCCCTTCGTGCTCGGCGTGTCGCTCCGCCGCTCGTCGATCCGCGTGGCGTCGTCGAGGGCCCGCGCGAGCGCCTTAAATAGGGCCTCGACCTCGTGGTGGGCGTTGTCGCCGCGTTCGACGGCGACGTGGAGCGTGAGGCCCGCGTTGTGCGCGAGCGACATCGCGAAGTGGTCGGCCATGACGCTCGTGAACCCGCCGATCCGCTCCTGGGAGAACTCGCCCTCGAACTCGTAGTGGGGGCGTCCGGCGACGTCGACGACGACGGCGGCGACCGCCTCGTCGAGCGGGACGCGACGGTCGGCGTATCGCCGAATGCCGCGTTTGTCCCCGAGCGCCTCCTCGAACGCCTCACCCAGACAGATCGCGACGTCCTCGACGGTGTGGTGGTCGTCGATCTCCAGGTCGCCGTCGCACCGAACGGTCAGATCGAAGAGGCCGTGTTTCGCGAGCGCCTCCAACATATGGTCGAAAAAGCCGATCCCGGTGTCGACCTCGCTCTCGCCGTCGCCGTCGATCGTGAGGATCACCTCGATTGTCGTCTCGCTCGTCTCCCGGGAGACGGCCGCGGTCCGCTCGTGTCCGGCGTGCTCGCTCATATTTCGACCCTCGGCGGGCGCTCTTAAGGCGGTTGCGGCGTGGATCCTCCCGCGACGCCTCGCCGCTCCCCCTCAGGGCTCGCCACCGACGCCGGCCTTTTTTATCCACGGCGAGAAGTGCGAACATGGTCGACCCCGCCCCGCCGCCGGAGGACGTTCCGGAGCCACAGGCCGAACACGACGCCGACGCGGGCGAGGGTGAACTCGAACGTCCCATCGGGCTCGTCGGCGGCCTCGCCATCGGTATCGGGACGATGATCGGCGCGGGGATCTTCGTCTTTCCGGGGCTTGCGGCACAAAACGCCGGCCCCGCGGCGGCGCTCTCGTTCGCCATCGGAGCGGTCATTGCGCTGCTCGTCGCGCTGCCCGCCTCCGAACTCGCGACCGCGATGCCCAGAAGCGGCGGCGGCTACTTCTTCATCTCGCGCGGGCTCGGGACGGGGCCGGGCGCTATCGTCGGGCTCGGGCTCTGGCTCGGGCTCGTCTTCGCCTCGGCCTTCTATCTCGTCGGGCTCGGCAGCTACGCCGGGCAGGTGTTTGCCGAGGCCGGGCTTGCCCTCCCGATAAGCCCGGCCGTGCCGCTCGGCGTCGCCTTCGGGGTCGGACTCACCGTTCTCAGCCTGTTTGGCACCGAGAACACGGCCGCGTTACAGAACGGGATCGTGGTCGTGCTGCTCGCCATCCTCACGCTGTTTCTCGGCTACGGGAGCCTCGATGCGCTCGGCGTCTTCGGCGCGGAGTCGACCCCCGAGCAGTTCTTCCCGGCGGGCGGGCTCCTCCCCGTCCTCCAGACCGCCGCGCTCGTGTTCACCTCCTATCTCGGGTTCGCACAGATCGCGACGGTCGCGGGCGACATCAAGGAGCCCAGCCGCAACCTTCCGCTCGCGATGGTCGGCTCCGTGATCCTCGTCGGCGTCTTCTACGTCGTCACCATCTTCGTCGCGACGAGCGCGTTCGGTTCGGCCCGCCTCGGGGAGTTCGGCGAGACCGCGATGGTCGAGGTCGCCCGCGAGTTCGTCGGACTGCCCGGCGCGCTCGCGATCCTGTTTGCGGGGCTGCTCGCGACGTTCTCCAGCGCGAACGCGTCGATCCTCAGCGCCTCGCGGGCGGTCTACGCCGTGAGCCGCGACGACCTCATCCCGGAGACGGCGAGCCGGATCAACCTCAAATACGGCACGCCCCACGTCGCGCTCGGACTCGCCGGCGGGCCCATCGTCGTGCTCACCGCGACCGGGCAGGTGGAGCTGCTCGCGGAGGTCGCCTCCTTCCTCCACCTCGTGATGTACGGGCTCATCTGCGTCGCGCTGATCCAACTCCGGCGTGAGGGGCCCGACTGGTACACCCCGTCGTTCCGGTGTCCGGCCGGTTTCGCGGTGGCGGGTGTCGGTGCGGTCGCCAGCTTCGCGCTGATCGCGTTCATGCAGCCCGCCTCGATCGTCATCGGAATCCTCATCATGGTGGCGTCATACGGGTGGTATCGCTACTACGCGACCGACGTCGAACTCAAAGGTGGCTTCTGATCATGTCCGACACTGACCGACCGACCGTGCTCGTCCCGCTGGAGGTGCTGGAGGGTGAATCCCTGCCCGAGGGAATCCCGAAGCTCCTCGCAAACGCCCACGTCGTCCTGCTCGGCTACCACGTCATCCCGGGCCAGACGGCGGCCGAGCAGGCTCGCGAGCAGTTCGGCGAACGCGCGATGAAGAAACTCGAGGAGTTCGCGACGACGCTCACCGCCGTCGGTGCGACCGTCGACACCCGGCTCGTCTTCACCCACGAGGCACAGGCGACGATCGACCGGGTCATCTACGAACACGACTGCCTCGCGGTCCTCGTCCCGAACGGGACGGAGGGCCTCTCCTCGGTGCTCGTCGCGGTCCGCGGCACCGTCGGGTTGGATCGAACCGCGCGACTCGTCGGCGGGCTCTTCGCCGACACCGATGTCGAGGTGGTCCTCTATCACATCCTCGGGGACGACGAGATCGAGGACGATGCGGAGACGCTGCTTGAGGGTGCGACCGCCCGGATCGTCGATCGGGGGATGGACGCGGCCGCGGTCGAGACGCTCATCGAGCGCCCGGAGACACCGATCGATGCGATCGCCCGCCACGCGACCGACCACGGGGCGGTCGTGATGGGCGAGACGGACCCGTCGGTGACGACGTACGTCTTCGGGATGCCCTCGGAGCAGGTCGCGGAGCGCTTCCTCGGGCCGGTGCTCGTCGTTCAGCGTGAGCGGCCCGAAGCGGACGAGGAGTGACGACCCGGCGGGATCCGTTCCGCTACGGCCGCGACTAGCCCGCCCGGGCCAGGGTGTCCCTCGGCCGCCAGCGTCGGGTGACGAGCGCCACGAGCATCGCCGCCGTGATCGCAAGCGAGCCGACGAGCCCCGGCGTCACGAGCACGGCGGCGAAAAGCATCGTGGCGGACAGCGCCGCGACGATCGCACCGGGGACGATCACGAGGGTGAAGACGGCCACGGCGGCCGTATACTCACCCGCCCGTGCGACCGTCTCCCGGAGCGGATCCTCCCGGTCACGTTCGGGCACCTGCTCCGAGCCGAACGCGGGTCGCAACTCGCCGCCGCGGCGGACGACCGCAAACCGCTCCCCGACGAGCATTTCGACGCCGCCCGGGCCGTAGCCGACCGATTCCAGCAGCCGAACCAGCGGGTACGACTCCGTCCACGCATGCGGCAGCTCGAAGGTCATCGTCGTCCGCTCGCCGGTGGTGAGCAGCTCGATCGGGACGTGCAGCCGACCGTCCGACTCGTAGGGGGACGCGACGACCTCGACGGTCGCCCGTCCGACCTCGTCGGTGTGGTCGTAGGTTCGGACGAGCTGTTCGGTCACGGCGTCGTCGCTCATCGATAGTCCCCCGGCGAACGGTCCCCGATCGGCCGTCCGTCGATAGGCGGTCGTTCCACGAGGCTCATCTCGGCCGCGGCAGTGGTGTCTCCCATACGGTCCCTATTCGTCGAAACGAAGGGCTCGCGAACGCTTAAAACTCACCCCGGGAGCACAGGAGCACGGCGTTTCGACGTCGCTGTGGTCGCTTACGCGTCCGGGCCGTCCACCGCCGCCTGTGCCTCCGCGAGCGTGAAGGCCCCCTCATAGAGCGCGGTTCCGACGACGACCGCGGCGGCACCGGCCGCCTTCAGGTCGACGACGTCCTCGACGGTCGCCACCCCGCCGGAGGCGATCACGGGGATATCGACCGCGTCCGTGATCGCCTCGACGGCCTCCCGATCGACCCCCGCGAGCTGCCCTTCGACGTCGACGTTCGTGAACAACACCGCGCCCGCCCCGAGCGCCTCGTATCGAACGGCCGCCTCCGCCGGGTCGAGGCCGGTCCCCTCGGTCCAGCCGGCGACGACGACCTCCCCCGCTTTCGCATCGAGGCTCACGACGACGCTCCCCGGGTGCGTCCCATCGATCTCCTCGACGATCTCGGGGGTCTCTATCGCCGCCGTCCCGAGGATCACGCGGTCGAGGCCGGCGTCGAGCAGCGCGCGTGCGTCCTCGGCCGTCCGAATTCCCCCGCCGAGCTGCAGCCCGGCCTCCCCGCCCGCGGCGTCGATGACGGCCTCGATCGCGGCCGCGTTCGTCCGCTCGCCCTCGAACGCGCCGTCGAGGTCGACGAGGTGGAGGGTGCGCGCGCCGGCGTCGAGCCATCGGCGTGCCGCCTCCACCGGGTCGCCGTAGCGTTTGCCCGTGCCGCGCTCGCCGCCGACCAACTGGACGACCTCACCGCCCTGCACGTCGACGGCGGGGATGACCTCGAACTCGGGGAACTGACTCATATCGGTTGGGTCGGTCGCCCGCCGATTAAGCGGGTCGGTTGCCGGCGGCGAGCGTCCCCGACGCCCTCTCCACCCGTCTCGTGCGAACTGTTAACGTCGTTGAACCGTAAGATCGGGTATGTCCACGCAAGGTCCACCTGGTGAGATATTCGACCCCGGCAACCCGACCGGGGGACTGCCCGATGCGGTCTGGCAGTACCTCGCGTTAGGGGTGGTGTTGCTCATCGGCTTCGCGCTCGTGAGCCAAAGCCTGCTCTTCGGGGTCGGCGTGCTCGCGCTGTTGTTGGTGTTGGCCACCATCGTGAGCGCCGTCGAGATCGTCGACGCGTACGACCGCGAGGCGCTCACCGTCTTCGGGGAGTACCGACGGTTGCTCGAACCGGGCGTCCACATCATCCCGCCGTTCGTCTCGCGCACCTACGCGTTCGATATGCGGACACAGACGCTCGACGTGCCCCAGCAGTCGGCGATCACGCGGGACAACTCGCCGGTGAAGGCCGATGCGGTCGTCTACATCAAGGTGATGGACGCGAAGAAGGCGTTCCTGGAGGTCGATAACTACAAGAAGGCCGTCTCGAACCTCGCACAGACGACGCTCCGGGCCGTCCTCGGCGACATGGAGCTCGACGACACCCTCTCGCGACGCGAGGAGATCAACGACCGGATCCACGACGAACTCGACGAGCCGACCGACGAGTGGGGGATCCGCGTCGAGGCCGTCGAGGTCCGTGAGGTGAGCCCCTCGCGTGACGTCCAGCGCGCCATGGAGGAGCAGACCTCCGCCGAGCGCCGTCGCCGGGCGATGATCCTCGAAGCACAGGGGGAACGCCGCTCCGCCATCGAGCGCGCGGAGGGTGACAAGCAGTCGAACGTCATCCGCGCACAGGGGGAAAAACAGAGCCGCATCATCGAGGCACAGGGGGACGCGATCTCCACCGTGCTCCGGGCGCGGGCGGCCGACTCGATGGGCGAGCGGGCGATCATCGAGCGCGGCATGGAGACGCTCGAAGCGATCGGCGCGGGCGAGTCGACGACGTTCGTGCTCCCGCAGGAGCTCACGAGCCTCGTCGGCCGGTACGGCAAGGCGCTCTCCGGCTCCGACGTCCAGGAGATGGAGGGGCTCGACGGCAAACAGTTCGACGCGGAGACCGAGAAGCTCCTCGGGCTCGACGACATCGAGTCCGCCTTGGAGGAGTTAGAGAGCTACGAGGACGCCGACCTCAGGGCCTCCAACGACACACCCCGGGAGACCGACGACGAGGTCGTCCTGGAGACGGAACGGAACTGAGCGGGATCCTCGCCTCCGGCTTCCCGCCCATCACGCCGATTCAACCTTCATTTTCCACCGCTCACCCGTTGTGCGTTCCCTCGGTAGACTTCCACGCGGGCGGGAGGGTTTTACTCGCCGAACCCGAATTGTATCCTCAATGACCAAAGACCGTGATACGATAACAGGGATCAAGGAGTCGAAAGGGATCGATCTCGAGACGTTCGAACGCCGGGTTCGTACGGAAGGTGAGCGGCTGAAAGCACATCTCGACTCGGGCACGTTCGATAACCGGCAGGTCACGATCGGCCTTGAGTACGAGTTTTACGCTGTCGAGGCCGATAATGGGGCGATCCGACGGGTCCCGCGCTCGCTTTTGGAGGCGCTTGGGTTTGAGCCCGAACTCGGTCTGCATAACGCCGAACTCACATCCGGGGTGCATCCGTGTACCCACGCGGGACTGCGCGCCCTTCGATGGGAGGTGGAGGCCAACATTCGGAACATTCAGGATCTGGCGAGTACGGACGGCATCAGGTTCGTGAGCGACGGGATGTGGACGATCGGCCCGGCGGACGGCTCCACCGAGGCCTACCTCATGGAGGCGACACACGAGGACGGCCTCTCCCTCGCGATCAACGTCAGCAACGCGGTCAGATATCACGGCTTCGGGAGCGTTACCGAACACACCCCCGTCGGCGGCAGGATAGATCTACCGGGGGCGACGATACGATCCGAAACCGCGGGGCCGGTCAGCCTGACCAGCTCGATCCAACCGCACGTCCAACCACGACGTGCCGCGGAGCTACCCGCGTACCACAACAACGCCCTCCGTGTCGCCGGCCCGCTGCTCGCGCTTGCGGTCAACTCCCCGTTTCTCCCGCCCGAACTGTACACCGACGACGAATTACCCGCTGAGCTACTGCTCAACGAAAGCTACGCGGAGAACCGGCTTCCCGTTTATGAGGGGATCATGAACCCCTCCGAGGGACGTTCCAAGGTCACGTTCCCACGGGATCTGGAAAGCGTCGCCGAAGCGGTCGATCGGATCGTCGACGACGACGTCATCGTCCCGGCCCTCATCGAGGAGGGGCCGCGGTTCGACGACCAGTTCGTCCACCTCCGCCACAAACACGGGAGCTTCTGGCGCTGGGTGCGCCCGGTCTTCGATGGCGCATCCGAGGGCGATGCGAACGCCCGGATCGAGTTTCGACCGCTGCCGGGCCAACCGACGCTTCTCGACACGATCGCCCTCGTGGCCGCCGTCGCCGGATCGGTCATCGGGCTCTCTGAGGGTGATCACCCCGCGAGCGACCTTCGTTGGGACGTGGCACGGGAGAACTTCGACGCGGCTACCCGTGAGGGGTTGTCGGCGGAGCTGCGATGGATAACGGCCGACGGCGATCGAACCTCGGACCCCGACAAGCTCTACACCGACCTCTTCTCGCTCGCCATTGCCGGTCTCGAACGACAGGGGTTCGAGACGGCCGAGGCGACCGACTGGATAGCACCCCTTCGTGCACGGGTCACGGACCGACTCTCGCCGGCGGGCTGGAAACGCCGCATCGTCGCACGGGAACTCGAAACGGGAAGTACCCCCGCTGAAGCCATCCACGAAGCACAACGACGGTACCTGCAGCAGCAGGCCCGGACGTTCTACGATGGGTCGCTTATCGAGTGGCCGTCCGTGTAAAACGCGATACGACCCCTCCTAGCTTTCACAGGCCTTGCAGTCGAGAATGTCCTGACTGAATTTCTGTGCTGCGTTCACGCTGTGCTGGTAATACAGACTCTTTATCCCCTTCTCCCACGCGCTGATGTAGAGCTGATTGATCTGCTTGACGCTCACCTCACCCGGGTCGATGGAGACGTTGATGCTCTGTGCTTGATCGATGTGTTTCTGCCGCTGTGCCGCCTGATTGATGATCGCCATCTGGGGAATCTCCGAGAAGGTCTTGAACACCTCCTTCTCCTCATCGGTGAGACAATCGAGGTGCTGGACACTCCCGTCCTTGGCGGCGATGCTGTCCCATGTGTCCCGGGTATCCTCCCCCCGCTCGGCGAGTATCGCTTCGAGGAACCGGTTCTTCTGGGTCGCTTTGAGCTTCGCGCTGTCCCTGACGAAGTAGTTCGATTTCAACGGCTCGACGCTCGGGCTGACCTGCCCGAGAATGACGCTGCTCGATTTGGTCGGCGCGACGGCCATGGTGGTGGTGTTCCGTCTGCCATACCCCTCAAGTACTTCGGGCTCCCCGAACTCCTCGGCAAGCGCTTCACTCGCCGCATAGCTCCGCTCTTTGATAGTGCGGAACACCTCCTCGTTCCGCCGCATCGCCTCCATACTGTCGAAGGGGATCATATTCTTCTGGAGGTAGCTGTGCCAGCCGAGGACGCCGATCCCGATGGCCCGATGTCGCTTGGCAAAGCGAACGGGACGCTCCATGAACTGCACGCCGTCCGCCTTCTGAATGAACTCCTCCATGACGGCGTCGAGGAAGCGGGTGAGCGTCTCGACCGCATCCGTCTCCCTCCACTCATCGAAGTGGAGCGCGTTCATGCTTGAGAGACAGCAGACGAAGCTCTCATCGGGGGTCGCGGGGAGGGCGATCTCGGTGCACAGGTTGGAAGCGTTGATCTCGTAGCCCGTGTCCTTGTAGACCTGCGGCTTCCCCTCGTTCATATTGTCGCGGAAGACGATGTAGGGGACGCCGATGTTGATCCGCGTCTCGATTATCTTCGCCCACGTCTCCCGCTTCTCAGCGTCGCCGTCGAGCATCGCCTGGAACCACTCATCACCGATGATGACGCCGTAGTAGATGTCCTGTACCGGATCGCCTTCGGTCTTGATATTTAACCACTCGTCGAGGTCGTCGTGTTCGACGTCGATGTAGCCGGCGAACTGGCCCCTCCGGGTTTCACCCTGGCTGACGACGTTGATGATGGTGTCAAACAGTTGTGTAAAGCTGTAGCTCCCGTTGCTTTTCCCGTTGTTCGTGACCGGCGCACCCCGTGGCCGCAGGGCACCGAAGTAGCCGCTCGTCCCGCCGCCCAGTTTGGTCATTTCGCCGACCTCCGCCTGCGTGTAGAGGATACTCTCCATCGTGTCCTCCATGTAGCTGCCGAAACAGCTGATCGGGAGGCCCCTGTCGAGGCCGAAATTGGCCCACACCGGGCTGGCAAGGCTGTAGAATCCCCGGCTCATGTAGTCGTAGAACCTCTCGGCGAACCCGTCCTCGCCGAGGATCTCCTCGGCGCGCTCCGCGATCTGTCGAATGCGCGCTTCGGGCTCGACGCCGTCGAGTAAGTATCCCTGCTTGAGGAACTCCCTGCTGTTCTCGTTCAACCAATAAAACGGCTCTTCGTGCTGTCTTTCGGCGCTCGTGGGCACTTGCTTTGACATTTAAAACATATCCTCCGCGGTGACGCTCTGGGCGTGTTTGTTGTACGTGGTGGACCGCTTGCTGAAGAAGTCGTTATCCTTCGTCATCATGATGTCCTCATCGAACCACCGCGTCTCCGCAAGGAGACCCTCGTCCGGTTCGAACACGGGGTCGACGCCGACGTTTTCGAGACTCCGATTGAACCGGTCCTGAAGGAACGCGTCGACGTGGCTCCTGGGCAGGAACCCGAGTTCGCCGTCCGCGAATATCCAATCGAGGATCTCGGTTTCGGCCTCGTACGCCCGACGACACGCCCGCTTGACCTCCTCTTCGAAGTCATCATCTAAGAGGTCCGGATTCTCCTCCCGGATGGTCTCGACGAGTTCGACGCCGAACAGGCCGTGGATCTGCTCCTCCTTGCTGGTCGCCTCGACGGCGTTGGCGATCCCCTTGAACTTCTTCTCGTGTTTGTCGAAACTCGTCATGATGAGGAACTGGCTGAACAGCGAGACGTGCTCGACGAACGTGCTGAAAAGCAGGATGCTCATCACGTACTCCTGCCGGTCGTCGCTTTCGGCCCGCTGGAGGTACTCCTCGAGGTAGTCGATCCGCCGTTTGATCGCGGGCTCTTCGGTCACCTGCTCGAAATCGTCCGTGATCCCCAGCACGTCGAGCAGGTGGCTGTAGGCGTCCATGTGGCGAACCTCGCTCTCGGCGAAGGTCATGCCCACGTTGCCGACCTCGGCTTTGGGCATCTCCTCGTAGATATCCGACCAAAACGTCTTCACCTGCACCTCTATCTGGGCGATGGCCAACATGGTCCGTTTGATGACCGTCTTCTCAGCGGGGGTCGTGTTGACCTTATAATCCTGTACGTCACCCTCGAAATTGAACTCGGTATGTACCCAGTAGCTGTTTCGGATCGCGTCGACGTAGTCGAGGAACTCGCGGTACTCGTAGGGTTTGAGCTCCGTTCGCGGCTCGAAGATGTCCGTGGCCGTCTCGGGACCCG